>DATARS010000126.1:0-29083 GCA_036269455.1 Candidatus Dormiibacterota bacterium
GGCACCGTCGCCGGCTGGCTGCGGGAGCAGCTCCAGGGCGGTCACACCTCCGGCTCGGGCGAGGAGCGCGGCGAGGCGGTGGAACTGCTCGCCCGCAAGGTGAGGTGGCTCGCCCTCTACGGGCTGCTGCCCTCGGTCAGCTTCCCCCGGCTCGCGATCTTCACCGGCACCCTCCAGGAGCTCATGGCCCCGGGTCATCCGCTCCGCGACGGCACCACCCTCGAGGAGGCGGTCCGGATGCCGCTCGCCGAGCTCGAGCAGGTGCTCGACCGCTGGCGCAAGCGCAACACCCCGCGCGCCGGATAGCCCCTCGCCCGCCGGCACCGCCGAGGGGTACCGTGTCGGCCATGAACACGGATCCCCTGGAGCTGGTCGACCGCGCCTTCGACCTCTGCGAGGAGGGCCGCTTCGAGGCGGCGCTCGAGCTGCTCGACACCGCCGCCGCCTCGGGGCACCCCGACGCGGTGCCGTATGCCGAGGGCTGCCGCGGCAACGTCCTCGAGGAGCTGAAGCGCAACGACGACGCGATCGCCGCCTACCAGCGCGCCATCGACTCGGGTCACCCCGAGGCGGCGCCGCGGGCCGGCTTCAACCTCGGGGTCCTGCTCGAGCGCCTGCACACCACCACACCCGACTGGCGGAGCATGACCACCGCCTATCAGGTGGCGATCGACTCCGGGCACCGCGAGTGGGCCCCGGTGTCGCTGGTCAACCGCGCCGGCCTGCTCACCCGGGTGGGCTGGCGACATGACGCCGTCGACAGCTATCGCGCGGCGATTGCCACCGGCCATTCCGAGCAGGCGCCGATCGCCGCGACCAACCTGGGGATGCTGCTCGGCGAGATGGGCCTGGTCGACGAGGCCATCGACGCCTTCCGGCAGGGGATCGCCATGGACCACCCCGACCAGGGTCCCAAGGCGATGTTCAACCTGGCGGCGCTGCTCGACGAGGAGGGCAGGCACGACGAGGCCGCGGCGGCGTACCGGCAGGCGATCGCCACCGACCACCTCGACGTCGCGCCGGTGGCGGTCATCGCGCTGCGGCTCCTCGAGGAGCGCGACTTCACCAGCGTGGAGGCGGCGGCGCCGCGGCACCTGCGCCGGCTGCGCGGCGAGGTGATCGCGCTGATGCCCGAGGAGGTCCAGGACGGGGCCTGACCTCGAGGGTCAGTCGGCGGCCTCGCCGGAGGCGGTCCGGCGGCGCAGCCAGAGCACCCGTCCGAGGATGACGAGCCCGGCGATGGCGGCGAAGGGCAGGGCCATGAGCAGCCCGGTGAGCACCGCCCGCAGCAGGCTGCCGTCGTTGGCGAGCGCCGAGGCGAGCACGTCGGCGAGGCCGCTGTGGTCGTCGACCACCGCGGCCGCCGCGGTGGCGCGGCCGGTCGTGGTCGCCGCCTGGGCACCCGGGTCGGTCGCCGCGGGCGTCGCCGCGGCGGTGGGGCCGGTGGTGGCCGCAGGGTCTGCGGTCGCCGCAGTCGCGCTCGCGGGGGTGGCGGCGTACGCCGCGGACGCGGCCGCGACCGGGGCGGCGATGTGCGGTGTCGCGGCCGGCGGGGGCGTCGCGCCGGGGGGCAGCGCGGTGCCGTGGAGCGCGATCGTCCGCGTCGGCACCGGGGCGTCCTCGGTGATCACCACCAGGGCGCTGAGCGAGCCGTCGGACTTCTCGGGCGCGAAGACGGCGCTGAGCTGGCAGGTCTGACCGGGCTCGAGCGCGCCCGGGCAGGTGTTGCCGGTGACCTTGAAGTCGTCGGGGTCGAGGCCCTCGACCTGGAGCTGACCGATGGTCAGCCGGAAGGTCCCGCTGTTGCGCACGGTCACCACCTGGGGCGGGCTGACCGTGCCCGCCGCGCGCGAGCCGAAGCCGAGGTCGCTGGTGCTGAGCTCGATATCCGGGCTCGGCACCGTGCCCTCGAGGGCGACGAGCTGCGTGGGGCTGCTGGGATCGTTGTCGTTGATGGTCAGCACCGCGGTGCGCAGCAGGTGGACGTCGCCCTGGGAGTTCTTGGGGCTGTAGGCGATGTCGAGGCTGCAGCTGCCGCCGCCGTTGACCTCGCCGAGGCAGTCGCCGTTGACGATGCTGAAGTCGTCGGTGGGATCGACCTTGAGGTCGGTGATCTGCAGCCCGCCGCTGCCGGTGTTGTGCACGGTGACGGTCTGACGGCCGCTGGTCGTCCCCGGCTGCTGCGGGCCGAAGTGGAGGTCGGAGGGCTCGACGTCGATGTTCGGAGAGGCGACGTGGCCGATCAGGGTGATCGACTGCGGGCTCACCGCGTTGTCGAAGTCGAACTCGAGCGTGGACGAGCGCGGGCCGAAGCTTCCCGCGGCGGGGCGGAACGCCACCTCGACGTCGCAGCTGTTGCCGGCGCCGACCTGGTGGCCGCAGCCGTCCCTGGTGACCACGAAGCTGTCGGCGTCACCGTTGACCATCGAGATGTTGTGGATCACCAGCGGGACCACGTCGTTGTTGGCGAGCGTCACCGACCTGCTGTGGCTGACGCTCACCTCCTCCTGGCTGCCGAAGGTGATCGACGAGGGGGTGACGTGCGCGGTGCCGGCGAAGACGGCGTGCACGGTGATCGGATGGGCCAGGCCGAGTCCGGCTCCGAGCACCAGCACGGCCGTGCCGAGGCCGAGACGTGCGGCACGCAGCAGCGCCGGGCGCTTCCCTTCCATGCACCGAGAACGGACCGGTGCCGGCGATCTTGCGACCGCCGGCCCCGTTCGGGCTACTTCGAGAACATCTCGATGAGGCCGATGACCACCCCGACCATGCAGACCCCGAAGAACCCGAGCGCCACCGCCAGCGAGGCATAGCGGGCGCCGCCGGTCGCCGCGGGAGCGGCGGCGACCGCCGAACCCTTGGCGGGCGGGTTCACCGCCAGCAGCCCGTGCTCGTCGGGCGTCGGCTGGCGGTGCAGGCTCGACACGTAGACGTCGAGGGCGGCGAGGCCGAGGGAGAAGCCGCCGACGATGATCACCCCCGTCGCGATGGCGAGAAGCAGGACCTTGACGAGCCCCGTCCAGTTGATGATCGGTGTCGACGTGGCGGCGGCGGCCAGGAGACCGGCGAAGGCGAGGTGCACCGTGGTCATGCGATCGCCACCGCAACGGCGTCCTCGTCGGCCTCGAAGGCCAGCGCGTGGCGTGCGCCCGCGGGGATCGGGGCGTTGACGTTGTCGGCGGTGACCGGCTGGCGGCGGGAGATCACGAAGATGCCGGCGAAGACGCCGGCGGCGAGAATCGCGGTGATGACGACGCCGGTCACCCCGCCGACGCCGCGCGCCACGGTGTTGGCGGCGGCGCCGAATGTGGCCGCCACCGGAAGGGTGATCAGCCAGGCGGTCACCATCCGTCCCACGACGCTCCAGCGCACCGCGGCGCCCTTGCCGAGGCCGACGCCGAGGACGCTGCCCGAGGTCACCTGGGTGGTGGAGACCGCGAAGCCGAGGTGGGAGGCCCCGAGGATCACGGCGGAGGAGATGCTCTCCGCGGCGAAGCCCTGCTGGGTGCTGATCTCGGTGACGCCCTTGCCCAGGGTCCGGATGACCCGCCATCCTCCGGTGTAGGTGCCGAGCGCGATCGCACCGGCGCAGATGGCCACCACCCAGAACGGCGTCCCCGCGTGGGCGCCGATGGTGCCGCTGGCGATCAGCGCCAGGGTGATGATGCCCATCGTCTTCTGGGCGTCGTTGGTGCCGTGGGCGAGCGACACCATCGACGCGGAGAGGATCTGCCCGAGCTTGTAGCCGTGGAGCACGAAACCCTCGTGGTTGCGCCGCGTGATCCGCGCCGACAGCCAGATGGCGAGCGCCGCGCCGGCCCCGGCGATGATCGGCGAGGCCATGGCGGGGATCAGCACCTTGGAGAGGATGCCGGTGCCGTTCACCGCGCCGGCGCCCGCCTGCACGATGGTGGCGCCGACGGTGCCGCCGACGATGGCGTGCGAGGAGCTGGAGGGCAGTCCCAGCAGCCAGGTGAGCAGGTTCCAGGTGATCGCCCCCACCAGCCCGGCGAACACCGTGGTCGTGGTCACCAGCCTGGCGTCGACGATGCCGGTCGCGATGGTGGCGGCGACGGACAGTCCCAGGAAGGCTCCGAGGAAGTTCAGCGCCCCGGAGATGGCCACCGCCTGTCGTGGTTTGAGCGCTCCGGTGGCGATCGACGTGGCCATGGCGTTCGCGGTGTCATGGAAGCCGTTTGTGAAGTCGAATGTCAGCGCGAACATGATCACGATGAGGACGATCGCAGTGCTGGCGCTCAAAATCCTTTCCCCCTCAGCCCACTCACCCGACGCGTCGATCGTACGTTCCGCCGGATGAGCGCGGGGTGTGGAGGAGGTTCTGGTCCGATTAAGCGGGCGGATTGCGCAGCATCGGATCGATCACGGAACGGGCCAGCGCACGGACGGCGGCCTCGTCGCCGAGATCGACAACACTGTCGGGGAGCAGCAGGAACGACACCGCGAGGCGCAGCAGGATCTCCGCAGTCCGGTCGCAATCGTCGATGTGAATCCTCTCATCACGGACTGCCGCGCGCAGCGGGCGGGCGACATAGTCGCGGGCGAGGGCCATCAGCGGCGGCCGGCCCTGCGCCAGCGTCGCCAGCACGGTGTCGGGCTCGATGCGGGCGAGGCGGTCGAGCAGGGGATGGCCGCGCGAGAGCCGCAGCCCGGTGACGAAGGACGCCACCGTGCGCTCCACCGGGTCGTCGAGCCCGCGGGTCGCCGCGTCGATCTCGGCAAAGAAGCGCCGCGCCTCGCGCACCGCGAGGGCCTCGAGCAGCGCCTCCCTCCCGCCGAAGCGGCGGAAGACGGTCACCCGTCCCACCCCGGCGCGCCGGGCGACGTCGTCCATCGTGGTGCGGCGCACCCCGACCGCCGCCACCTGGGTCAGCGCCGCATCGAGGATGCGCTCGCGCAGGAGGTCGGCGTCGCCCGCGTCCTCGTCGGGCGTGGCGATGGCCCGGGTGAGCAGCCCGCCGAGGCCCTCGCTCACGCGGCCGCGGCGCGGCGGCGCAGCCGCTGCACGCGCAGATAGGTGGGGCCGAGCACCCGCAGGCGCGCCGGCACCACCGGGTCGGTGGCGCGCAGGGCGGCGCCGAGGGTGCGCAGCTCGAGGTCGTCGGCGCGGCTCCATCCCACCCCGATGCGCTCCCGGAGCGGCGGCGGCAGCAGCCCCACCGTCCCCAGCCGGACGAGGTGGCCGACGGGATGGCGGGCGAGCGCCCACACCGGGCCGGGCAGGTGGGGCACCGGCGGCCGCGCCGGGTGGCTGAGGCTGTCGAGCACCTGGTGGACCACGTCGCTGTCCTCGAGCCGGGTGCGCACCATTCCGTCGTACCAGGCGAGGAAGCCGTCCCAGGTCTCCGGCAGGTCACCCGGGCGCAGGCCGAGCATCCGGCCCACCTCGCGCATCTCCGCGTAGTAGCGGTCGAGCTGCTCGCCGCGCAACGGCCGTGCCGCCCAGGCCTGGGCGACGGCGATGGTCTCGATGATGGTGGCGTGCACCCAGGCGTAGGCCTCGGGCTCGAGCGCGCTGTAGCGGCGGCCGCCGGGGGCGACCCCGCGGATGGTGCGGTGCAGGGCGCGCAGCCGGGCGCACTCGGCGGCGGCGTCGGGCGAGTAGAGGACGGTGTAGAGGCTGTCGAGGGTGCGCTCCAGCCGCCCCCAGGGATCGGCGCGGAAGCCGGAGTGCTCGCGGACCCCCGCGGCGACGGTGGGGTGGGCGACCTGGAGGACCAGCGCCCGGCCGGCGAGGAACAGGCCGCGCGGGTCGCTGCCCCGCCGCCACGCCTGCGACTCGGGGGTGAGGATCGGATGATACTGCATCGGTCTCTACAGTATCACGCCCAGCCGGCGTGTCGTGGACCCTCAGGTGCGCAGTGCGTCGATGGGGGTGAGGCGGGCCGCGCGGACCGCCGGGAACACCCCGAAGACCAGGCCGATGCCCGCGGCGATCAGCAGCGCGGCGAGCGCCGCCGTGGGCGCGAACACGGTGAGCAGCGAGGTGTAGTGGTTGAGCAGGAAGGTGCAGACCAGGCCGAGGCCGACGCCGAGCACGCCGCCCGCCAGCCCCAGGCTCGCGGCCTCGAACAGGAACTGGCGGAGGATGTCCTGGCGGGTGGCGCCGACCGCCTTGCGCAGGCCGATCTCCGCGATCCGCTCGGTGACCGACACCAGCATGATGTTCATCACCCCGATGCCGCCGACGAGCAGGGAGATGCCGGCGACTCCGGCGAGCAGCAGGGTGAGCGCCGTGCTGGTGGTGTCGAGCGCCTCGAGGATCGACGCCTGGGTGGTGATGGTGAAGTCCGCATTGTCGGGATCGGTGATGCGGTGGGTCATCATCAGGAGGTTGTTCACCTCCTGCGAGGCCGCCTCGATGGTCCCGCGGTCGGTGGCGCTGAGCAGGATGCGCTGCACGGTGGTGAGCGAGCCCCCGGAGATGAGCTGGCTCTGGGCGGTGCTCAGCGGCACCACGGCGAGGTCGTCGGGGTTGTACAGCCCCTGCGCGCCCCGCGGCACCAGGATGCCGATGACCCGGAAGGGCACATGCTGGATGTTCACCAGGCTGCCGATGGCGCCGCCGTTGGGGAAGAGGTTCTGGGCGGTGGTCGGCCCCAGCACGGCGACGTGGGTGTGATTGCGCACGTCGCCGTTGGTGAAGAAGTCGCCCGCCGCCATCTGGCGCGCATTGGCGAGCAGCCACCCGGGGGTCGAGCCGGTGACGGTGGAGGCCCAGTTGGCCGGGCCCGCCGCCAGGGTGGTCGCCGCCCGCTGCACCACCGGCGCCACCGCCTCGACGTCGGGCACCACCGAGCGATCGTTGAGCGCCGCGGCGTCGTCCATGGTCAGCGTGGTCTGGGTGCCCAGGCCGGTGCGCACCCCGCCGGCGGTGACGCTGCCCGGGGTCACGGTGATGAGGTTGGTGCCGAGGCGGCTGATGCGCGCGGCGATGGTGGTGCGGGTGCCGAGGCCGATGCCCACGGTGATGATCACCGCGCCGACCCCGATGAGAATGCCCAGCGAGGTGAGCAGCGAGCGCATGCGATGGGACGCGATCGCCTGCAGGCCGCTGAGCAGCGTCTGCAGACCGCTCATCCGACCGCCTTCCCGACTCGCCTGTCGTCCACGGTTCCGCCAAGCGTACGCGCGTCACCCGGACCGAGCAAGCGCCCCGGTCGCAGAGCTGTCACCAGGGGGTCCGATCGCGGCGGTCACCACATATACTTCGCTTATGGCAACGAAAATGGCGGCCGCGTTCGACCGCGACCATCCGTCACACCGCTGGGTCGTCCTCTCCAACACCACCCTCGGGGTGATGATGGCGACGATCAACAGCTCGATCGTGATCATCTCGCTGCCGGCGATCTTCCGCGGCATCCACCTCGACACCCTCGCCCCCGGCAACGTGGGCTACCTGCTCTGGATGCTGATGGCCTACCTGCTGGTCACCGCGGTGCTGGTGGTCTCGCTCGGCCGCCTCGGCGACCTCCGCGGCCGGGTGCGCATCTACAACGCCGGCTTCGCGGTGTTCACCGTCGGGTCGGTCGCGCTCGCCCTCGACCCGCTCGGCGGCGGCGCCGGGGCCCTCTGGCTGATCGCCTGGCGGGTGGTGCAGGGGGTCGGCGGCGCCATGCTCATGGCCAACTCGACGGCGATCGTCACCGACGCCTTCCCCGCCACCCAGCGCGGCCTCGCCCTGGGGATCAACCAGGTGGCGGCGCTCGCCGGCTCCTTCATCGGCCTGATCGGCGGCGGCCTGCTCTCGGAGTGGAGCTGGCGCGCCGTCTTCTTCGTCTCGGTCCCGATCGGCGTCCTCGGCACGGTGTGGGCCTACCACTCGCTCCACGACCTGGGCCGGCGGGTCGCGGGCCGGATCGACTGGCTCGGCAACGTCACCTTCGCGGTCGGGCTCACCGCGCTGCTCGGCGCCATCACCTACGGCATCCAGCCGTACGGCGGGTCCGCCGAGGGCTGGGGCAACCCGCTGGTGATCGCCGGGCTCGCCGGCGGAGCCGCGCTGCTCGCCGTCTTCTGCCTCGTCGAGTTGCGCACCCCCGAGCCGATGTTCGACCTGCGCCTCTTCCGCATCCGCGCCGTCGCCGCCGGCAACGCGGCGATGCTGCTGGCGTCGATCGCCCGCGGCGGCCTCCAGTTCATGTTGATCATCTGGCTGCAGGGGATCTGGCTGCCGCTCCACGGCTACGACTACGTCGACACCCCGCTGTGGGCGGGCATCTACCTGCTGCCCCTGACCCTGGGCTTCCTCCTCGCCGGCCCGCTCTCCGGCCACCTCTCCGACCGCTTCGGTGCCCGCGCCTTCGCCAGCGGCGGCCTGCTGCTCAGCGCGGTCACCTTCGCCGGCCTGCTGCTGCTGCCGGTGAACTTCGACTACCGCGTCTTCGCCGTGCTGCTCGCCCTCAACGGGATGGCCTCCGGCCTCTTCGCCGCCCCCAACACCACCTCGGTGATGAACGCCGTGCCCGCGAACCGCCGGGGGAGCGCCGCGGGGATGGTCGCGACCTTCCAGAACGCAGGGATGACCCTGAGCATCGGGGTCTTCTTCTCGCTGATGATCGCGGGCCTCGCCGGCTCGCTCCCGGCGGCGATGCACGGCGGGCTGGTCGCCCAGCACGTCCCCGACGCCACCGCCACACGGCTCGCCGGCCTGCCCCCGGTGGGCAGCCTCTTCGCCGCCTTCCTCGGATTCAACCCGCTCGCCAGCCTGCTCGGGCCCCACGTCCTCGCCGGGCTGCCGCCGGCGAGCGCCGCCACCCTGACCGGCCACGAGTTCTTCCCCCACCTCATGAGCACGCCCTTCCACGACGGCCTGGTGATCGTCTTCGGGCTCGCCATCGCCATGTCGCTGGTGGGCGCCGGCGCCTCGGCGATGCGCGGCCGCCGGGTGGTGCACACTGGGACGGTCGAGCGCAACCAGGAGGCGGCAGCATGAGGATCGAGAGTTCGTTCAGCGTCGGCGCACCCCCCGACCAGGTCTTCGCATACCTTCTCGACGTCAACCAGGTGGTGGGCTGCCTCCCCGGCGCCGAGCTCTCCGAGATCGTCGACTCTCAGACGTTCAGGGGAAGGCTGAAGATCAAGGTCGGCGCCGTCCAGGTCAGCTACCAGGGCACCGCCCACATCGTCGACATGGTCGAGGACGACGACTCCGCGACGGTCACGATCAAGGGCGACGGCCGCGAGATCGGCGGCCAGGGGTCGGTGCGGGCCAGCCTCGCCCTCTCCGTTCGCCGCACCGCGGACGGCGGCTCGACCGTCGCCCTCGACGCCGACCTCACCGTGACGGGCCGGGTCGCCCAGTTCGGCCGCGGCGTCATCGAGGACGTCTCCCGCCGGCTCATGGGCCAGATGGGCGAGTGCATCGGCAACCGGCTCCAGGCTACTCCCGCGTCAAGCTGATCAGGCCCGCCGATCGACCCGGTTCAGCGCACGGGCGACGGCGATGCAGAGGTCCTCGACGTAGTCGACGCCCGCCTCCTCGGCGACGCGCCGGGCCTCGTCGGAGACGATGTCCTGCTGCAGCCAGACCGCCCCGGCGCCGATCGCCACCGCCTGCCGGGCCACCACCGCGGCCTCGGCGGAGGGGCGGAAGACGTCGACGATGTCGACGTGCTCGGGGATCTCGGCGAGGCTGCGGTAGACCCGCTCGCCGAAGAGCTCGTCCGCGTACGGGTTGATCGGGATGATCCGAAACCCGTGGCGCTGCATCGTCAGGGGCACCGCTCCCGCGTCCTTCTCGGGGTCGCGCGAGGCGCCCACCACGGCGATGGTGGCGGCGGTCTCGAGGATCTCGCCGGGGCTGCGTCCCATCAGGCGGCCGCCTTCCACCGGCGCACGCTGGCGAGGTCGGGAACGCTGGTGCGGTTGCGCTTCAGCTCGGAGAAGTTCGGGTAGGCGGCCAGCCAGCGGACGTGGCGCCAGAGCTCGACCGCCTCGCCGTCCTCCGGCACCTCGGTGATCACGGGGCCGAAGATCGCCGCCCCGTCGCCGCCGTCGAGGACGATGGTGGGGACGCCGAACCCCTGGTGGCGCGTCACCAGGGCGTCGTGCTCGTCCTGCACTCGCTGCCAGGTCTCGGGATCGGCCAGCGCCCGGTCGAGCAGGGTCTCGTCGAGGCCGGCCTCGCGGAGCGCCCCGATGAGCACCTCGCGGTCGTCGGCCCGGGCGGCGCGCTCGTGGACCGCGGCTCCCACCGCGGCGTAGAACCCGCCGGCGGCTGCCGCGCCGCCCTCGGCGCGGGCCAGGACCAGGGTTCGCAGCGCCGGAGCCGCGCCGGTGTCGGCGGCGGCACGTCCCTCCTCGCCCTTGTTGGCGATGGCGAGCGAGAAGACCGCCCAGTCGATGGTGACCTCATCCAGCGCCTCGAGCCGGCGGACCCACCGCGAGGTCTGATAGCACCAGGGGCAGAGGGGATCGAGGTGGAAGCGGATGGGTTCGGCCATGGGTGGCGATGCTCCAGATCTCGGGTGACAGGCTGCCCCTGGAATGTACCGGCGGGGCTCGACGGCCAAACCCGACGCGGGCAACGCCCGTTCGCTGTCCCGGCCGCGGCGACGGGTACCATGTCGCCGCTCTCGGTCCGGGCACACACGGTGGGGATGGGCATGCATGGGATCAGCGGCCAGGCGTTCGCCATCGACTGCTTCGTCTTCGCCCTGGCGGTGTTCGTCGGCTTCGAGCTGATCACCAAGGTGCCGGCGATCCTCCACACCCCGCTGATGTCGGCGACCAACGCCATCCACGGCATCGTCCTGGTCGGCGCCATCACGGTCGCGGCCTTCGCCGGCGACGGCATCTCCAGGACGATCGCTGTGATCGCGGTCTTCCTCGGCACCCTCAACGTGGTCGGCGGCTTCGTCGTCACCGACCGCATGCTCGAGCTCTTCAAGGCCAGGCCGCAGCCGGCGAAGGCCGGCGCCAAGGAGAAGGACGCCGCATGAGTGGCAGCGCGCCGGCCTGGGTGACGTTCACCTACATCGTCACCGCGATGCTCTTCGTGGTGGCGATCAAGCGGTTGCGCTCCGTCCGCAGCGCCCGCAGCGGCAACCGGCTGGCGATGGTCGGAATGGGCATCGCCGTGGTGGTCGTGTGTCAGCAGGCGGGCCTCGACAACTGGTCTTTGATCTACCCGCCGATGATCGTCGGGGCGGCGATCGGGACCGTCGCCGCGCGGCAGGTGAAGATGACCGCGATGCCCCAGATGGTCGCGCTCTTCAACGGGATGGGGGCAGGGGCGGCGGCGCTCATCGCCGCGGCCGACTTCCGCCGCCTCGACATGCTGGGGAGCGTGCCCCGCCTGGACGGCATCACCATCCTGCTCAGCTGCATGATCGGCTCCATCGGCTTCGCCGGGAGCATGGTCGCCTTCGCCAAGCTCCAGGAGCTGATCGGCGGCAGGCCGCTCGTCTATCCGCTCCAGAAGCCGATCAACGCCGCCATCCTGGCGACGATCCTCGTCCTCGGCGCGGTCATCATCGCCCGGCAGGGCGGCATCGAGCTCTTCGTCGCCTTCGCGGTGCTCAGCCTCGTCCTGGGACCGCTCTTCGTCCTCCCCATCGGGGGCGCCGACATGCCGGTGGTGATCTCGCTGCTCAACAGCTTCACCGGGGTGGCGGCGGCGATCACCGGCTTCGTGCTCGACAACCAGGTGCTGGTGGTGAGCGGCGCGCTGGTCGGTGCCTCGGGCACGGTGCTCACCCAGCTGATGAGCAGGGCGATGAACCGACCGCTGAGCAACATCCTCTTCGGTGCCTTCGGCGCCGTCACGGCCGCCGGCGCCGGGGGAGCCGCCGAGGCCGGCGGCGAGGTGCGCAGCGCGACCGTCGAGGACGTCGTCGCGCTCTTCGAGCTCGCCCGCCTGGTGATCGTCGTCCCCGGCTACGGCCTCGCCGTCGCCCGCGCCCAGCACGACGTCAAGCGCCTCGCCGACCAGCTCGAGGCGCGCGGCATCGAGGTGAAGTACGCGATCCATCCCGTCGCCGGGCGCATGCCGGGACACATGAACGTGCTCCTCGCCGAGGCGGACGTGCCGTACTCGCAGCTCTACGACATGGACGCCATCAACGACGAGTTCAGCCGCGCGGACGTCGCCGTCGTCATCGGCGCCAACGACGTCGTCAACCCGGCGGCGCGCAACGACCCGGGCAGCCCGATCCACGGGATGCCGATCCTCAACGTCGACCAGGCCGCCAACGTGGTGGTGCTGAAGCGCTCGATGAACCCCGGCTTCGCGGGGATCGAGAACCACCTCTTCTACGACCCGAAGACGGTGATGCTCTTCGGCGACGCGCAGAAGTCGGTGTCGGAGCTGGTGACCGAGCTCAAGGAGGCGAGCTGACGGACCTCCAGCTCGGCGGCCGCGTGGCGCTCGTGACCGGTGCCGGCCAGGGGCTGGGGCGCGAGATCGGGCTCGCCCTCGCCGCCGAGGGTGCGCACGTCGCCTTCCACCATCGCACCTCGAAGCCGGGCGCGCAGCAGGCGGCGGAGCGCGCCCACGCGCTGGGCGTCAACGCGATCGCGGTGGGCGCCGACCTGCGCAGCGACGAGGAGGTCGCCGCCATGGTCGAGCGCGTCGAGGCCGAGCTCGGGCCGGTCGACGTGCTCGTCAACAACGCCGCCGCAGGGACCCGCCAGCCGTTCCTCGAGAGCACCCCGGAGGACTGGGCTCCGCAGGTCGACGTCATCGTCACCGGCACCATCCGGGTCACCCACGCGGTGACCCGGCGGATGGCGGCGCGCGGCGGCGGCGCTGTGGTCAGCCTGATGGGCGACTCCGGCAGGGTGGGCGAGTCGGGGCTCACCGTGCTCGCCGCCACCCGCGCCTCGACGATGGCGCTCACCAAGTCGCTCGCCCGCGAGCTCGCCCGCCACGGCATCCGCGCCAACTGCGTGTCGATCGCCCTGGTGCGCACCGACAACCTCGCCGCCCACGCCGGCGGCGAGGACGACGAGCGGATGCGCCGCATCCTCGCCCAGTACCCGCTGCGCCGCCTCGGCCGGCCCGAGGACGTCACCCCGATGGTGCTGCTGCTCGCCTCGCCGCTCTCCGGCTGGATCACCGGGCAGGTGATCTCGGTGAACGGCGGCTACGCGATGGTCTGAGCGTGCCGGTGCTGGGGACCGACGTCCCCCGCAAGGAGGACGCGCGGCTGCTCACCGGCCGGGGGCGTTTCGTCGGCGACCTGCAGCTCCCCCGCATGCTGCATGTGGCCTTCGTGCGCAGCCCCCTCGGCCACGGGCGGCTGCTCGGCGTCGACGCCGGGGCGGCGCGGCGCGCGCCGGGAGTGGTGGCGGTGGTCACCGGCGACGACCCCGAGGTCGCGCGCCGCGAGCTGCGCCCGCGCTCGATGCTGGCGAGCTATGTCGAGACCGCCCAGCCGCTGCTCGCGCGCGGCCGGGTGCGCTTCAACGGCGAGGCGGTCGCGGCGGTCGTCGCCGCCGACCGCTACCTCGCCGAGGACGCCTGCGACCTCGTCGAGCTCGACCTCGACCCGCTGCCCGCCGCGGTCGACCCGGTGGCCGCCTGCTCGGCGGATCGCGCCGCGGTGGTCCACGACGAGGCGCCGGACAACGTGCTGATCCGCCGCCGCTTCGACGCCGGCGACGTCGACTCCGCGCTCGCCGCCGCCGCGGTGGTCGTGGACCGGCGCTTCCGGACCAACCGGCACGCGGGGGTGCCGCTCGAGGGCCGCGCCGGGGTGGCGTCCTGGGACCCGGCGGAGTCGACGCTCACGCTCTGGAGCGGGACCCAGAGCCCGCACATGGCGCGCCACGGCCTCGCCGAGCTGCTCGGGCTGCCCGAGCGGCGGGTGCGGGTGATCGCCCCCGACGTCGGCGGCGGCTTCGGCGTGAAGGTCTCGCTCTACGCGGAGGACGCGGTGCTCTGCCTGCTGGCGATGCGTCTCGGCCGGCCGGTGCGCTGGGTCGAGGACCGCACCGAGCACATGCTCGGCGCCAGCCACGCCCGCGACCACGCCTACCGGGTGCGCGCCGGCTTCGACGCCGGGGGCGCCCTGCTCGGGCTCGACGTCGAGGTGGTCTGCAACACCGGGGCGTACTCGCTCTGGCCGTACACCGCCGCGCTCGAGCCGCTGATGGCCGGCGGGCTCTTCGCCGGCCCCTACCGGGTGGCGAACTATCGCTGCGAGACGCTCGGGGTCGCCACCAACACCGCCCCGGCGGGCCCCTATCGCGGCGTCGCCCGCCCCGCCACGGTGTTCGCGATGGAGCGCGTCCTCGACCTCGCCGCCGCGCGTCTCGGGCTCGACCCGGTGGAGATTCGGCGGCGCAACCTGGTGACCCCGGCGGAGGTGCCCTACACCTCGGCGACCCGGCTGGTCCACGACTCGCGCACCTACGGCGCCTGCCTCGACGAGCTGCTGGCGCGTCTCGACTACCCGGAGGTCCGCGAGCGCCAGCGCAGCCTGCGCGCCGAGGGCCGCGCCCTGGGGGTGGGCTTCGCCGTCTACAACGAGTTGACCGGGATGGGCTCGGCCGCCTCGGCGGGGCCGCGGATGCCCTACCGCACCGGGCACGAGATGGCCACCGTCCGGCTCGACCCCTCCGGCGGGGTCACGGTGATCGCCGGCACCACCTCGCAGGGGCAGGGGCTGGAGACCACCCTCGCGCAGATCGCCGCCGAGACCCTCGGCGTCGCCTACGACGACGTCGAGGTGCGGATGGGCGACACCGCCCAGAGCGCCTTCGGCTTCGGCGCCTTCGCCTCGCGCCAGGGGGTGATCGGCGGCGGCGCCGTGCTGCTCGCCGCCCGGGCGGTTCGGGACAGGATCGTCCGTATCGCCGCGCACCTGCTCGAGGCGTCGGAGGACGACCTGCGCACCGCCGGCGGCCGTGTCGAGCCCGTCGACGCACCCGGTCGGGGCATCGCCATCGCCGAGGTCGCCCGGATCGCCTACATGGAGTCGCACCGGCTCCCCGAGGGGGTGGGGCCGGGGCTGGAGGAGACCCGCGGCTACGACCCCGGGCGCGGCTGCTTCGCCGCCGGGGCCCAGGCGGCGGTGGTCGAGGTCGACCCGGCGACCGGCGTGGTGCGCCTGCTCCGCCACCTCTGCGTCGAGGACGCCGGCCGCGTCCACCACCCGGGGATCGTCGCCGGCCAGGTCGAGGGCGGCCTCGCCCAGGGCATCGGCGGCGCGCTCCTCGAGCATCATCGCTATGACGAGGACGGGCGGCTGCTCACCGCCACGCTGATGGACTACCTGCTGCCCACCGCGACCGACCTTCCCGCCCTCGAGGTGGGCCACGTCGATTCCCCCGCCGACAACGCCACCGGGGCGCGCGGGGTCGGCGAGGGCTCGACCCTCGGGGTCGCCGCTGCGCTGGCCAACGCCGTCGCCGATGCGCTCTCCCCCTGGGGGGTCGAGACCAACGAGCTGCCGCTGACCCCCGCCCGGATCCACGCCGCGCTGGCGGCGTCGCGATGATCCGCACCGCCTGGCACGACCGTGTCGCCCTGCTCACCATCGACCGCCCCGAGCGCCGCAACGCCCTCGACACCGAGCACTGCCGGCTCCTCCTCGAGGCGGTGACCGGGGTGGCCGGCGCCGGTGCCCGGGTGGTGGTGATCACCGGCGAGGGCCCGGCCTTCTGCGCCGGCGCCGACCTCCGCGGGCTCTACAGCGAGGACTTCCGGCTCTCGCTGCGCGCCCTGCTCGACGGCATCCCCGCGCTCGCCCAGCCGGTGATCGCCGCGGTCAACGGCCCCGCGCTCGGCGCCGGCACCGAGCTCGCGAGCGCCGCCGACCTCCGGGTCGTCGCCGCCGGCGCCCGCTTCGGCATCCCCGCGGCGCGCCTCGGCCTCGCCATCCACGAGCGCACCGTCCGCCGCCTGGTGCGGCTGATGGGGGAGAGCACCGCGCGCAGCGTCCTGCTCGCCGCCGAGGAGATCGACGCCGAGGCCGCGCACCGGCTCGGCTACGCCCACCGCCGCGGCGGGCTCGACGAGGCCCTCGCCTGGGCGTCGCAGATCGCAGCCCTCGCGCCGCTCAGCATCCGCGCCCACAAGCGCGCCCTGGAGCGGGTCGCGGGCGACCCCACGGGCGAGGACCCGGAGCTCGCCGCCCTGATCCGCGCCGCCTGGGAGAGCGAGGACTTCTCCGAGGGGGTCGCCGCCTTCCGCGAGCGGCGGCTGCCGCGCTTCCGCGGGGAGGGGGCGGAGCCGTGAAGCCGGCCCCCTTCCGCTACCTGCGCCCCGCGTCGGTGGCGGAGGCGGTCGACATGCTCGCCGGGCACGGGGGCGAGGCCCGGCCGCTCGCCGGCGGCCAGAGCCTGGTGCCGCTGATGAACCTCCGCCTCGCCCGGCCCGCGGCGCTCGTCGACATCAATCCGCTGGACGAGCTCGACGACGTGCGCGTCGACGCCGAGCACCTGGTGATCGGCGCCCTGGTCCGTCACCGCCGCCTCGCCGCCGACCCGCTCGTCGCCCGGCATGCGCCCCTGCTCGCCGAGGCTGCGCGCTGGATCGGCCACGGCGCCATCCGCACCCGCGGGACCCTCGGGGGCAGCCTCGCCCACGCCGACCCCGCGGCCGAGCTCCCCTGCGCCGCCGCCGCGCTCGACGCCGAGCTGGTGCTCACCGGCCCCGCCGGGGTCCGCGTCCTCCCCGCCGCCGGGTTCGCCGACGGCGCCTACAGCACGCGGCTCGCCGGGGCCGAGCTGATCACTGCCGTGCGGGTCCCGCTCGCCGCCGGGGCGCGCCCCTGGGGCTTCGCCGAGCTCGCCCGCCGGCACGGCGATTTCGCCCTGGTGCTCGCCGCGGTCACCGCCGGCGGCGAGGGCGCGGCGACCGCGGTCCTCGGCGGCGCGGGTGGCGTCGCGCTGCGGGTCGAGGGTCCCGCCGCCGGGCTCGCCGCCCGCTGCCGCGACGCCTGCGACCCGGCCGGCGACGTCCACGCCACCGCGGAGTGGCGCCGGGCGATGGTCGAGGTGCTGGTGACCCGCGCCGTCGCCGGGGCGCTGCGGTGCTGAGCCTGCGCGTCAACGGCGCCGAGCACCGGCTCGAGGTCGAGCCGCGACGGCTGCTCGCCGACGTGCTCCGCGAGGACCTGGGGCTGACCGGCACCCATCTCGGCTGCGAGCAGGGCGCGTGCGGCGCCTGCACCGTGCTCCTCGACGGCGCCGCGGTGCGCTCCTGCCTGCTCTTCGCGGTCCAGGCCGAGGGCGCCGAGGTGACCACCGTCGAGGCGCTCGCGCCCGGCGGCGGCGAGCTCCACCCGCTCCAGGAGGCGTTCCGCGACCACCACGCCCTGCAGTGCGGGTTCTGCACCCCGGGGATGCTCCTCGCCGCCCTCGACCTGCTCGCCCGCAGCCCGTCGCCCTCGGCCGACGAGGTGCGCGAGGAGCTCGCCGGCAACCTCTGCCGCTGCACCGGCTACCAGCGGATCATCGCCGCGGTGCTCGACGGCGCCGCCCGGATGAACCGTTCGTTCAGCCAGGGTTCAGCATCGCGCGGCTGAATGGGCCCACCGTCCGCCGTCGCGCCGACACCGTCGTGGCGAGGGGCGGCGTCCCGTTCCCCCGGTGGGGGTGGCGGACGGCTCACCCGGCCGCCCCCCCACCGGTCCGGGAGCGCTCAGGCGGCCGCCGCCGGCCGGCACACCTTGCAGGGACGGTATCCCGCGGCGCGGGCCGCCGCCTCCGAGCCGAAGGTGACCCGGTGCGCCTCGGTCGCGCGGCGGGCGTGGCGGCAGGTCGGCACGCAGAAGATCCGGGTGGTGTCGCTGCCGTGGAAGCGCACCCGCGACCGGGCCAGCGCCTCGAGCTCGCCGGGGTCGACGCCCTCGGCGGCGAGCACCCGGCGCTTGGAGTCCGGGCCGCCGTCGCCGCTGTAGTTGCCGAGCCGCCAGTCGCCCTGGACCACTCGGTGGCAGGGGATCACCAGCGGGATGGGGTTGTGGCCGAGCGCCGTCCCCACCGCCCGCACCGCCCCCGGCCGGCCGATCTCGCGCGCCACCCAGCCGTAGGTGCGCACCTCGCCGAGGGGGATGGTCCGGGTGGCCTCGAGCACGTCGCGGTGGAAGTCGCTCAGCCCGCCGAGGTCGCAGCGCACGTCGCGGCCCCGTCCCCGCAGCCCGGCCTCGACCACGGCGGCGAGCCGCTCGGGGAGCCGCTCGGCGGGGCGCACGGTGTGGCCGATGCGCTCACGCACCCAGGCCTCGAACGCCTCCGGGCTCTCGCCCCAGCGCACCGCCACCACCCCCGCGGGGCCGTGGGCGACCAGCACCGTGCCCAGCGGGCTCTCGGCCGGGGCGTACCAGTACCCCAGCCCCAGCCGCCCCAGCACTGCGGGGAGCAGTGTCTCCGGCGCCGGCCGCCGCCCCAGGTCGCGCAGCCCGGCCTCGACCACGTCCTCTCCCATCACGCCTCCACCTCCGCTCCCATGCGGCGCCGCAGAGCCTCGAGCCCGCGGTGCACGTCCGACTTCACCGTTCCGACCGGCCGGCCCTGCACCTCGGCGATCTGCGGATAGCCGAGGTCGTGGGCGTGGCGGAGCAGCACCGCCGCCCGCTGCTCCGCGGGGATCGACGCCAGCGCCCGCACCAGCCCCTCGCGCTGCTCGCCGCGGAGCGCATCCGCCTCCGGCCCGGGGGCGGGGTCGGCGCTCTCGGGCGGCGAGTCGACGAGGACCAGGTGCGGCCCGCGCGAGCGCAGGCTGGTGCGCAGCGCGTTGAGCGCGATGCGGAAGAGCCAGGGGCGCAGGGCGAGGTCGAGGATGCGCTCGGCGGGGTATCCGCGCAGGGCGCGGTGGGCGCGGACGAAGGCGTCCTGCACCACCTCCTCGGCGCGGCCGGGGTCGCCGCAGAGGCCGGTGACGAAGGCGAACAGCGGCTGCTGGTGGCCGGCCACCAGCTCCTCGAAGCTCGCGTCGAGGTCGGCGGCGAGCCGCTCGAGCAGGGGGATCGCGGCCCGGACGCGCGGGGTCATGGCGGGGCGCTCATCTGCGCGCGCAGTCTGTGGCATCACACTCCCTCAACACCGCGTCGGCGCGCGGTGGTTGCACCCCGGGGCGGTGGTGCAACCGTCCCCAGCCCCGCCGGCGTTGGGTGGGCGTGACATTCATGCTCGGAGGACGGACATGGCGACCAGGCTGCATGCGGTGCTCTGCTCGAGGCTGGACACCTCGGTGGGGGAGGTCTGGATCGTCCACGACGGCGCCGAGCCCGTGGCGGTGCGCCGCGGCGAGAGCGCCGAGGGGCTGCGGGCGTGGTGCCTCCGCGACCTGGGGGCGATGCCCGAGGAGGTGCCCCTGCCCGACCGGGTTCGCCGGCTGATCGAGGAGCGGATCGCCGGTCGCGGCGACTGGCGCCCGCGGTTCGAGGGGCTCGGCGACTTCCAGCGCTCGGTCCTGCTCGAGACCTGTGAGATCCCGCCGGGCGAGACCCGCAGCTACGAGTGGCTGGCGCGGCGGGTCGGCCATCCCGGCGCCGCCCGGGCGGTGGGGACGGCGCTGGCGCGCAACCCGCTGCCGCTGGTGGTGCCCTGCCACCGCGTGGTCCGCTCCGACGGGCGGATCGGCCACTACGGCTGCGGCGGCCCGGCGGCGAAGCGGGCGCTGCTCGAGGAGGAGGGCGCGCCGCCGGTTCGGGGTATCGTGAGCGGCCTGGATGGAGGAGCCTGAGGACCACCCGACCGCGCTCGAGCCGCTGGCGCGCACCTTCGTGCGCTGCGTCCCCGAGCACCCCGCCGACGACGGGCTCTTCGGCCCCCGCTCGGTGGTGTGGCGGGTCCACCGCGATCGCAGCTTCCTGGTCGCCGGCATCCGCTCGCTGATGATGCAGGCGCTCCACCCGCTGCCGATGGCGGGGGTCGCCGAGCACAGCGACTGGCAGCGCGATCCCTTCGGGCGGCTCGCCGCCACCAGCGGCTACGTGCTCACCGTCACCTACGGCGAGCGCGCCGCCGCCCTCGGCGCCGCCGCCCGGGTGCGCGACATCCATACCCGGGTGCGCGGCGTCGACCCGGTGACCGGGCTCGCGTACAGCGCCGAGGACCCCGCCCTGCTGCTCTGGATCCACGCGGCGATGGTCGACTCCATCCTCGCCGTCGTGCGCGCCTACGGCCGTGCCCTCGACCCCGCCGAGGCCGACCGGTACGTCGCCGAGATGGTCCGCTTCGCGGCGATCCTCGGGGTGCCCGAGGAGGACATCCCCGCCAGCACCGCGAGCCTGGAGCGCTACCTCGGCTCGGTCGACCTGCTCCAGGCGACCCCGGCGGCCCGGGAGGCGATGGCGATCGTCCTCGACCCGCCCGGGCTCGACGAGGACACCCGCGAGCTCTGGCACGACGTCGGCCGGGTCGCCGTCGGCAGCCTGCCGGAGTGGGCGCGCAGCCTCTACGGGTGGGAGATGCCGCCGGCGGAGGAGCTCGAGCGCGAGCCGGTGCGCCAGCTCATCGGGGTGCTCGACCTCGCCTTCGAGTCGCTCCCGGGTGTGCTCGGGGCGCGCCGGCGGATCGAGCTGCGGATGCGGGCGGCGGGGGCGTGAGCCGTCGCGTTGCCGCCGCCGCCGCCGGCACCGCGGCGCTGGGCGGGCTGGCGGCCCTGGGACTGCGCCGGCTGCTCCGGCTCGAGGCCGGCCAGGCGCTGCTCCAGTCGCGCGGCGAGCGCGGCGCGGCCCTCGCCCGGCTCGCGCTCCGCGTCGGCGGCCGCTATGCGGCGCGCTCGCCGCAGCTCGTCTTCGCCTCGGTCGAGCGCCGCCGCGAGCTGCGCACCGACCTGGCGCTGCGCACCGCCGACGAGGTCGCCGAGGAGCTGGGCTCGATGAAGGGCGCGCTGATGAAGCTCGGCCAGATGGCGAGCTACCTCGACGACGGCATGCCCGAGAGCTTCCGGAACACGATGGCGCGGCTCCAGCACGACGCCCCGCCGATGAGCGCCGAGCTCGCCGCGAGCATGGTCCGCGAGGAGCTCGGCGGCGAACCCGACCGGGTCTTCGCCCGCTGGGACCCGCTGCCCTTCGCCGCCGCCTCGATCGGCCAGGTGCACCGCGCCATCACCCACGACGGCCGCGCGGTCGCGGTCAAGGTGCAGTACCCGGGGATCGCCCGGAGCATGGAGTCCGACCTGCGCAACGTCTCGCTGCTCCGCCGGGTCGCGCGCAGCGCCTTCCCCGGCCTCGACACCCGGTCGATGATCGAGGAGCTCGGCGAGCGGATGCGCGAGGAGGTCGACTACCTCCACGAGGCCGAGAACCAGCGGCTCTTCGCCGAGTACTACCAGGGGCATCCGACCATCCACGTCCCCGACGTGGTGCCCGAGCTGAGCAGCTCCCGGGTGCTCACCGCCGAGCTGGTGAGCGGCGCGCGCTTCGACGAGCTGCTCACCTGGGCGCAGCGCGAGCGCGACCTCGCCGCCGAGACCATCGACCGCTTCGTCTTCCGCAGCCTCTACCGGCTGCACGCCTTCAACGGCGACCCCCAGCCGGGCAACTACCTCTTCCACGGCGGCGGCCGGGTGAGCTTCCTCGACTTCGGCCTGGTGAAGCGCTTCACCGACGAGGACCTCGCCCCGCTCGAGGACGCGGCCCGCTTCCTCGCGGTGGAGAACGACGGCGAGGGCTTCCGCGACGCGCTCGAGCGCGCCGGCTTCCTGCAGCGCGGCGCGCCGGTCTCGACCGACGTCGTCGTCGAGCACCTCGGCCAGTTCTACCGCACCGTGCTCCGCGACGCGCCGATGACCATCACCCGCGAGTACGCCTCGGCGATGGTCCGGCGCTACTTCGACACCCGCGGCCCGCTCGCCGCCTACAGCGACATCCCCCGCGCCTACGTGGTCCTCCAGCGGATCAACCTCGGGCTGTACGCGGTGCTCGGCAGCCTCGAGGCCACCGCCAACTGGCGGCGCATCGCCGAGGAGATCTGGCCCTTCCGGATGGGGCCACCCTCGACCCCCATGGGCGAGGCCGAGGCCCGCTGGGACGCGGCGCGCCGCGCCGCCTGAACACGGAACCGGACAACGTCTGTAAGACGGCGGTAAAGACGGTTGCGGGCGGGGCGCGGGCACGTATGATCGGAGGGACGGCAGCGCAGGCGGGTGGTTGCCGAAGGAAGAATCCCCCCATTTCGGTCGGTCCATGAGCTCGATGACCCCGCCGCCGGAGCGCGCCACGGCCGCGCGCTGGCGCGCACGCCCGGTTCTCAGCGCGGTGCTGCGCGTCGTCGTCTTCGTGATGCCGATCGTCGCCGCGCTGGGGCTCTCCTTTCTCGTGGGCCGGGTCTTCCCGCGTCCGCCCGACCTGGCCGGCGCGATCCTGTGGTGGCTCGTCTTCCTCCTGGTCGAGGTGCTCGCCTTCGCCACCTTCCAGCGGCTGGCGCAGCGGCTGATCCCGCTGGCGACCCTGCTGCGGCTCTCGCTGCTCTTCCCCGACCGCGCCCCCTCGCGCTTCGCGGTGGCCCGGCGGCGGGTGCGCGACCTCGAGAGCGAGACCGCGTGGACGCGCGCTCCCGGCGTCGCCGACGCCCCGGCACGGGCGACCGAGACGATCGTGACCCTGGTCGCCGCGCTCACCGCCCACGACCGCGCCACCCGCGGCCATTCCGAGCGGGTGCGCATCTTCACCGACATGGTCGCCGACGAGCTCAAGCTCCCCCCCGACGCACGCGACCGGCTGCGCTGGGCGGCGCTGCTCCACGACATCGGCAAGCTCAGCGTTCCCGCCACCGTGCTCAACAAGCGCGGCGACCCCGGGCCCGAGGGCTGGAAGACCCTCCGCCAGCACCCGGTCGAGGGCGCGCGGCTCATCGAGCCGATCCGCGAGTGGCTCGGCGAGTGGGCGCTCGCGGTCGAGCAGCACCACGAGCGCTGGGACGGCAAGGGCTATCCCAAGGGGCTGCGCGGCCGGGAGATCTCCCTCGGCGCGCGCATCGTCGCCGTCGTCGACGCCTTCGAGACCATGACCGCGGCCCGGCCCTACAAGCGCCCGATGGGGGTCGCCGCCGCCCGCCGCGAGCTGGTGCGCTCCTCGGGGACGCACCTCGACCCCACCCTGGTCCGCGCCTTCCTGACGATCTCCATCGGCCGCCTCTGGCGGACGGTCGGCTTCACCGCCTGGCTGGCTCCGCTCGCCGGCGCCCCGCTCGGCCTGGTGCCGCGGCTGCTCCCCGCGGGCAGCGGCGCCGCCGGCGTGACCGCGCTGGTGACCACCGGCACGCTGGCCGTGCACCCCGCGGTGCTGCCCACCCAGCCCCCGGCGACCCCGGCGATCACCGCTCCGGCGCGCACCGCCAGCCCGTCGCCGGCGTCGGCGGCGGGGACCACCACCACCCGGGTGCCCTCGTCGAGCCAGGCCACCTCGGTGACGAGCACGGTCTCGATCACCCGCGCCGAGTCCTCGACGGCGTCGTCGACCACGCACGTGACCAGCACCAGCCCCGGCCAGAGCGGCTCGACGACCTCGACGACGACCCATCCGACCACGAGCACGAGCACCGGCACCACGACCACCACCGACACCAACTCGACGAGCAGCGCCAGCACCAGCAAGTCGACGACGACCACCGCGCCGGCGACGAGCACCACCACCGGGGCCACCTCGACGGCGACGGGGACCACCACCTCGCTGGTGACCACGACCACCGGTCCCACCACCGCCGGCACCCCGGCGGCGACACCGGCGATCACGCCCTGAGCGTGAGCTCGACGACCCTGGCGGCCGAGGGCGCGCAGGA
The DNA here is from genome assembly GCA_036269455.1 of Candidatus Dormiibacterota bacterium. Taxonomy (GTDB): domain Bacteria; phylum Chloroflexota; class Dormibacteria; order Aeolococcales; family Aeolococcaceae; genus CF-96. The sequence continues at coordinate 23,704 of DATARS010000126.1, forward strand.
CCTGCCCGCCGGGCTGGGCATCGCCGTGGTCTTCGACTGGGCGCTCGCGGTGCAGCTCCTCACCCAGGCGATCGCCGGCGTCGGCGGCCACCTCGGGCAGTCGAGCAGCCCCCGCAACGTCATCGGCCGCCTCGTCGCCGCCGCGGTCGCGGCCAGCCTCGGTGAGGCGCTGCGCCGGGGGATCCCGGCGGCGCGGATCGTCCAGATCGGCCTCACCACCCTGCTCAGCCTCAGCGGATTGCTCGGGCTGCTCAACCTCGCCACCGGTCATGCCGTCCCCCGCGGCCGGGCGCTCTCCCTGATCGTGCTCTGCACCTTCGCCCCCTTCGTGGTGTGGCGGCTCTCGCTGCCCCGGACCGGCCGCTGGTTCCAGCGGACCCGGGGCCACGGCGGTGCGCCGCGGCTGAGCGGGGCGCCCTGGGTGACCGGGCTATTCGCCTGGAGCGCGGTCTGGGGGGTGGCGGTGGCCTGGTCCCAGTCGCTCCACTGACCTGCCCGGCCGGGGCGCACCCGCCGGTGGGCGAGAATGGGGGCATGGCCGCCGATCCCGTCCCCGCCCCGACGCCTCCGGCGCGCTCACGCCGGGTCCGGCTCCTCGGCGCGCTGGCCGCGATCGGCGTCGCGCTGATCGCCGCGCTGCTCATCGCCCGGGCCGGGTCGGGAGGGTCGACGTCGGGCGCGCCCGGCACCGGCACCCCGGTGGCGATCTCGACGGACCCGAAGAGCTGGGAGCTCCCCCGGCTCAACGGCCGCGGGCTGGTGCGCCTCGCCGACTTCCACGGCAGGCCGCTGGTGGTGAACTTCTTCGCCTCCTGGTGCGGCCCCTGCCGCGCCGAGCTGCCGGTGCTCTCGGCGATGTCGACCCAGCTCGGCGACCGGGTGGGCTTCGTCGGTGTCGACGCCGAGGAGTCCGGCGACGGCCTGGCGATGGCGAGGCAGTACGGGGTCGACCGGTGGCCGATCGCCCAGGACGAGGGGGGACGCCTCTCCAGCGGCCTCCACGACAACCTCGGTGCCATGGGCATGCCCGCGACCGCCTTCTACGATGCCCAGGGCAGGCTGCTGGGCGTCAAGCTCGGCACCTTCGTCCACGACACCCTGCGCGACCGCCTCAACGAGCTCTACGGCCTGGGGCTCAGCTAGTTCTCTGGGCGCTCACGCGCCCACTGGCGGGGGGCCTCCCCCCTGCTTCCCCCCTGATAGCCAGCACCTCGAGCGCGGCGGCGGCGGCCGCCTCCAGGCCTGCGCGGGTGCCCTCCGACGCGAAGTGCGGCTCCCAGACCTCGCCGAGGGTGTCGCTGATCACCAGGGCGCAGGCGACCTCGACGCCGCGGTGGCGGGCGACGGCGAAGAGCGCGGCGGCCTCCATCTCGACGGTGAGCACCCCCTCGTCGCGGTAGCGGCGCACCTCGGCGACGGTCTCCCGGTAGGGGGCGTCGGTGGTCCAGCTGCGGCCCTCGGTGACCTGCAGGCCCCGGGCGCGCAGCGCGACGCCGAGCCGGGCGCTCAGCTCGGGTGAGGGCTCGGCGAGGTGCTCCGGCGGAAGGTAGTGGTGGGACGTGCCCTCGTCGCGGATCGCGGAGGTGCAGAGCACCACGTCGCCGATGCCGAGGCCGGGGGCGAGCGCGCCGGCAGTGCCGACGCTCAGCACCCGCCGCACCCCCCAGGCCACGAGCTCCTCGAGGATGATCGCCGCCACCGGGGCCCCGACCCCGAAGCCGCTGGCGACCGCGAGCTCGCCGGGGAGCAGGCGGGCGTGCCCGGGGAGGCGCGGCCGCGGTGCTGCGCCCTCGCCGAGCAGGGTGCGGGCGAGCGCCGGCTGATAGCAGAGGAGCACCCCCCGCGGCGGCGGGAGGTCGGCGATGGTGCCCTGGGCGCGCGAGTAGGCGAGCAGGTCGGCGGGGGCGAAGAGAGCGTCGAGGGCGTGCTTGCCCGGGAGGTTGGGATAGGCCATGCGCGGCCGACCATTCTGCCCGGAGCGCAAGCCTGTCGCCGGGCCGGCGTTGAAAAAGGGTGCGGCGGTTCCGTCCCGTCCCGCTGCGTGCCATCAAGGAAGGCGGTTCAGATGCGGCAATCGGCCCCGACCAGGTTCCGTGACCACTACGCCATCCTCGGCGTCACCTCCGACGCCGGCGAGGCGGAGATCAAGGCCGCCTACCGCGAGCGCGCCAAGCAGTGCCACCCGGACCTGCATCCCGGCGACGCGGCGGCCGCCGAGCGCTTCCAGCTGATCAGCGAGGCGCGCAAGGTGCTGCTCTCGCCGGGGTCGCGCGCCGCCTTCAACCTCGATCGGATGGAGCACGAGCTCCGCGTCGAGATCGTCAGCGTCGTGCACTTCCGCCGGCCCCGCGCGGCCGCCGCCGACGGCGGCTTCGCCGCCGCCCAGGCCACGCCCCGCGCCGAGCTGGCCCGTCCCGCCTGGCAGGGTGCGAGCCTGATCCTCGCCGGACTGTTCGCCATGCTCGTCTCGATCACCTTCCTGCCGTTCGTGGTCATCCACGGCGGGCCGTCGCCGGTGAACGTCGGCGGCTTCGACAGCGGCTCGCTCGGCGGCTACCTCAACGCCGGCGCCGGCGCGGTGCTGCTGCTGCTCGCGATCGCCTCGGTGCAGGGCGCGCCGGGCCATCGCCGCTGGGAGGGCCTGGTCGGCTTCTCGGCGCTCTGGCTGGTGTGCGTGACCGGCGCCGAGTTCGACCCCCACGTGCTCGTCGGCGGCTTCTTCGCCTCCGACCTCGGCCTGGGGCTCGGCGGCCGGATCCTCCCGGTGGCGATCGCCCTGACGGTGTGCGGCGCCTGGCTGCTGCGCCCGGCGGCGCGCCGCGGCACTCAGCGCGGCTGAACGGCCCCGGCCAGCCCGTAGAGGGTGTCCGGACGCACCCCGCGCTTCTCGCGGGTGCGGCTCCCGGCGGTGACCAGGAAACCCTCCGCCGCGAGCGCCTGGAGCGCGGGCCGGATCGCCGACCGCGAGTAGCCGGTGGTCGCGGCGAGCTCGGTCGCCGACACCGGCGCCCCGGCCCGGACGATCGCGCAGTAGACCGCCTCGCCGACGGAGAGCGCGTACTCGAGCCGCGCGAGCGTCGCCGCCTCGCCGTCGCCCGCCGCGGCGGCCGGCTCGACCAGCGGGTCGCGCCGGTTCCCGCTCCGGCCGCCCCAGACCAGCCCCAGCCGGCGCAGCTGGGCGACCGCGTTGTGGATCGCGCGCCAGTCGCTCGTCGACGTGGGGATGCACGCCGTGCCCTGGCCGTCCGGGCTGTAGAGCCAGATGTGCCTCGTCCGGCGCTCCTCGCGCCAGCCCTGCGCACGGGCCACGGCGATGAGTTCGGACCAGTCCAGGCTCACGGTACCGGCTCCACGGGTGCGGTGATGCTCACGTCCCAGTAGATCGCAAATGCGCCATTCCCGGCGAGGTGTGGCGACGGCTGTGACAAGTCGGTGCGTCCCCTGTGACCACTCCGTCACACCGCCGTCGGGGGCGCCGGCGGCGAGTACGTTGTCTGGCCGGGGGCAGAGGAGGACACCAGAGGATGGAGCGGGGGACGCCTGCACCGTCGCGGCTGGCGCGGTGCACCGGGTACATCGGTCGCGGCGCGGCGCGCCCTGGGCGCGGTCTCTTCCTGGTCACCCTGTTGGGGGTGATGGTTCTCGCCGTGAGCGTCGTGATCATGTGGGTCAACGAGTCCCGAACCGTGACCCGGGTGACCATCACCATGCCCTGCTCACAGGTCGACGCCACCGCCGTCGGCCACGCCGCCTACGGCCTCGACCAGGTGCTGACCGCCTCCTGCTCGCCGGCCATCGCCGCCCGCCGCTGACCGAGCCCGGCCGTCCCCGTTCACAATGTGGGAGCGCGCCAGGGTAGCTCAGTGGTCAGAGCAGCGGATTCATAACCCGCAGGCCGTGGGTTCAAGTCCCACCCCTGGTACGCCTCCTCCCCGCCGGTCACGGCGGCGTCGCGACGGAGTTGCGGTGCCGCCACACGTCGCGAACAGCGGCCGGCCCTCCCCGACGATGCAGGGGTCCCAGAGAGGGAGGAGATCCACCCGTGCGACGAGCAGTCCTGGCAGCCGCGACCCTGCTGTTCCTGGCCGGATGCGGAGGCGCCGACAACGTGCCCCTCGCGACCGTGCCCGTGATCAGCCCCGCGGCTCTGCTCGAGCCCACCGCCGATCCCAGCCCGGACGCCACGCGCGTGCCCTCGCCCATGGCCGTCTCGCCCCAGGTGCATGTGCAGCCCACCCAGGTCCCGACCGCGGTGCCCACCTCCGTCCCCACGCTCAGACCCGCACCGGTGGTCCGCTCCGCCCCCCGCCCCGTCATCACCCGGACGCCCCAACCCGTCGCCACGACCCCGCCCGCCCCGGTCCACGCCGAGCCGGCGAAGGTGGTCAGCGACAACTGGAGCGGCTACGTCGCCAGGGGCACCTTCTGGCAGGTCGGCGGCTCCTGGACCGAGCCCACCGCGACCTGCACCGCCGCCAGCGCCGAGTCGGTGTTCTGGGTCGGCCTCGGCGGCTACCCGAGCTATCCGCTCTACCAGGCCGGGTCGGGCGCCTTCTGCCGCAACGGCGCACCCGTCCACGTGCTCTGGTACGAGCTGCTCAACCCGGGCGCGACCCAGCCACTGGTCGCACTGGTGCAGATCAACCCCGGCGACCACGTCTCCGCCGCGATCGACCTGCACAGCGGCACCGTCCACCTCGCGGACGATTCGAGCGGCTACAGCAGGGACGTGAGCTTCACGCCCCAGTCGGACACGCTCGGATCGGCCGAATGGATCGCCGAGGCCACCAGCCACGGCGGCACGGTCTCGACCCTCGCCGACTTCGGCAGCGTCGACTTCGCCGGCTGCAGCGCCAACCTCGGCGCCGCCGGCCTCGCCGCCTGGCCCGCCACCCAGCTCATCGAGCTGACCCTGACCGACCACAGCGGCGGCCGCGCCGCGCCGGACGACGTCAGCGCCACGCCCGGCGGCGGCGGCTTCACGGTGAACTACCTGGGCTCGTAGCCGGGTCGGGGTCACGACCGGATCCATTCCGGGGGCCGTTTCCAGGCGCCGAGGGTGGTCCGGCCGATCACCTGCCGGTCGGGGGTGGCGAAGGTGAGGTTGCCGTCAGAGCCCCAGCAGATGTCCACGTCGTCGTGGCAGCGGTCGTGGTGAAATCTGCACAGGGTCAGGAGGTTCCACATCCTGGCGGGACCATTCCAGTAGATCGGGATGGTGTGGTGCACCTCTCTGCGCGACGCCGGCATCGCACACCCCGGGAACTGGCAGATGCGATCCCGGCTGTGCACCGCCTCGCGCATCGCCGGGGAGATGATCTGCTGCTCCCGACCCCGGTCGATCGGCAGCCCGTCGCGCTCGGTCATGGTCACGATGGAT
>DATARS010000127.1:0-2557 GCA_036269455.1 Candidatus Dormiibacterota bacterium
GCAGACCACGGGCACGGCGCCGACCGAGGAGGGACTCGCGGGCTTCACCGCCGCATGGGCGCTGTTCCACGACGTCCTTCCCCACGCGGCGCGCCTCGACGCGGCGTCGGTCGCAGCCACCGCGCGTGGCCTCGACATCCCACGGGGCGGGCTGCCCAACGGCGCCGGCATCCAGTTCTCAACCGATCCGGCCATGCTCGGCCAGAACACGCGGGCGGCGGCGGTGATCTGGCAGTGGCAGGCGGTGCGCCACAGTGTCACCGTGTGGCCGCCGGTCGACGCCACGGGCACGGCGCAGCTGATCCCGCTCCCGGCGTGAGACCCGGGCGCCCCGCCCGGCGCTGGGCTGCCCTCGCCGTCGCCGCGCTGTCGCTGCTGGCCCTCGCCGCGGTTCGCAGCGCCGGGGGCGGCCCGCCGCTGTACGACGGTCTGTGCCTGCCCCCGCACTACCTGCTGCTCGGCGGCAGCCCACCACCGCCCTCGGCGTCGATGACCTACACGGCGGCCGACCTCGCCGGCACCATCGAGCTGGCCGACAACTCCTCGACCCCGCAGGCGCAGATCATCGTCGGCGCGGGCAGCCTGCCCCTGCCCGCCGGCGCCTCGTCGGCGACTCTGTCGATCACCCCCGTCAAGCCGCCCGCGGTCGCTCCGCCCAGTGGAACCATCGAAGGCAACGTGTACTCGTTCGAGGTCCAGTCGGGTGGCCGCCAGCTCGCCCTGGCGGCGGGTCACCCCGCCACCGTCGTGCTCGAAGGAACCTCGTCGGGCGGCTCACCCACCGTCGAGCACTTCGACGGCACCCACTGGACGGCGCTGAAGACGTTCACCGCGGGCTGCGGAAGCACCTTCGAGGCGGCGTCGCCGTCGCTGGGCCTGTTCGCGCTGGTCGCCCCGGCTTCCTCGGGGTCGTCGGCTCCTCCCGGCTCCGGCGGGCCGCCAACCGCGCTCATCGTGGTCGGCGTGGTCATCGTGGTGCTCGGGCTGGCGGTCGGGGCCACGCGGTTCGGCCGGCGGCGCCGCTGACCGGCGCCGTCAACGGAAGTCATGGGACGGCGGAGCGGCCATTGTGGTGGGAGCACCGGTGGGTAGCGGGACGCCGTCGCCATCAAGCGCGACCACCGTCTCCACCACGAGGTTGACCCGTCCCCGCTGGTTCTGCAGCCGGCCCTCGACCATCAGCAGGGGGTTGTGGTTGGCGATCCGCCGGGTGCGGGTCACCACCGCGGGGCGGAAGATGAGGTCGAGGTGGGCATCCTCGTCGGCGAGCGTGAAAAAGCGGAAGCCGCTGGCAGACGCTGGTGCCTGGCGGGCGATCACCAACCCGGCGACGCGCACGGTGGTCCCGTCGGCGAGGTCGCGGACGGTGGCGAGCGGGCGGCACCCCAGCGACGTCAGCTGGTTGCGGATGAAGGAGAGCGGGTGCCGGCCCGTGCTCACCTCGCTGAGCGCGTACTCGGTGAGAACCTTGGTGCGCTCGTTCATCTCCGGCAGGGACGGCGGTGGGGCCGGCGCCTCGAGCAACGCGGGCAATGGGTCGGCGTCGACCCGGCGCACCGCCGGCGCTGGTGCCCCGAGACGGTTGCCGGCGAGCGCGCCGCGCCCGCGCGGGGGGCGCCGTCGCGATGATCCCGTCGGCGCGGGTTCCATCCTCCCCTCGCTCCCTCGCGCAGGCAGGCTCTCCTCCACCTGCTTCAGCTCCCAGAGCAGCTCGCGGCGGGGTCGTCCCGGCTCGGCGCCGTCGAACGCGCCCGCGAGCACGAGGTTCTCCATCGCGCGCCGGGGGAGCAGCGTGTGCTGCCAGAAGGCACGCAGCGACGTCGCCCCCGCGAGCGTCGCCTCCTCGCACACTGCCCGCGCCGTGGGCCCGATCGCCTTCATGTAGTTGAAGCCCAGCTGCACCGCCCCCGCCTCGATGGTGCAGCGGGCGCGGCTGCGCGCCACGTCGACGGGGAGGAAGCCGACCCCATGGCGCTTGGCGTCCTCGACCAGCACCGAGGGGTGATAGAAGCCCATCGGCTGCGCGTTGAGCAGGGCGCAGACGTATTCAGCGGGGTGGTGCAGCCGCAGCCATGCTGTCTCGTACGCGGTGCGTGCAAAGGCGGCGGCATGGCTCTTGCAGAACCCAAACTGCGCAAAGCCGGCCGCGCCCTTGAAGATCTGCTCGGCAACCTCGGACGGGACCTCGCTGACCTCGTGGCAGCGCCTCACGAACTCGTCGCGCAGCTCGTCCATCTCCACCCGGGAGCGGTGCCGGTTCATCGCCCGGCGGAAGCGATCGGCCTCGCCCGCGGTGTAGCCGGCCACCTCCATGACGATGCGCAAGATCTGCTCCTGGTAGAGGATCACCCCCATCGTTTCTGACAGAATTGGCTCCAACGAGGGGTGCGCGTAGGTGACCGGCTCCAGCCCCTGGCGGCGGCGCAGGTAGGGATTGACCGCGTCACCCTGGATGGGACCGGGACGGATGATCGCCACCTGCACGATGAGGTCGTTGAACTCACGGGGCTGCGACTGCCACAGCGACTGCTGCTGGGCACGGGACTCGATCTGGAAG
>DATARS010000128.1:0-13288 GCA_036269455.1 Candidatus Dormiibacterota bacterium
GCGCTCGACATCTCCGGGCCGGCGCCGCCGGTCACCGGCCCGGTGCTCACCGGCGGCGGTCCGCCGCGCTACACCATGCACCTCGACCCGCGCGGCCTGCCGCTGCCTCGCACCGGCGCCCCGGCGAGCTGAGCCGTCCTCTGTCCGGACATATTGACAGTCGTTTACGTCGTATCTATCCTGAACTCGGCCGGCCGCGCCGGCCGGTCGCAGCGGTGATCAGGTACCCCCCGGCGCGGCCCAGGCCAAGCACCCCTGGGCTGCGCCGTTCCTGCGCCGTTCCTGCGCCGTGCCCGGCGACGCCGATCCCGGCCGGGGCGCTATGGTGGGTGGCCGCCGTCACGAGAGCCAGAGCGGAGCCGCACCATGGATCCCCGTCACCGCAGCCACATCCTCCTCGACGGACACGACCGCGCCGCGGCGCGCGCGATGCTCCGGGGCACCGGGTTCAGCGAGGAGGACCTGCGCCGGCCGCTGGTGGGCATCGCCAACACCTGGGTCGAGACGATGCCCTGCAACCTCGACCTGCGCAACCTCGCCGAGCACGTGAAGCGCGGGGTCCGCGCCGCCGGCGGGACCCCGATGGAGTTCAACACCATCTCCATCAGCGACGGCGTGACCATGGGCACCGAGGGGATGAAGGCGTCGCTGGTCAGCCGCGAGCTCATCGCCGACTCCGTCGAGCTGCTCGGCCGCGGCCACTTCTTCGACGCCATGATCTGCCTGGTCGGCTGCGACAAGACGATCCCCGGCGGCGCCATGGGGCTGCTCCGCCTCGACCTTCCCGGCCTGGTGCTCTACGGCGGCTCGATCGCCCAGGGGCGGTTCCGCGGGCGCGACGTCGACGTCAAGGACGTCTTCGAGGCCATCGGCGCGGTCGAGGCAGGGCGCATGACCGAGGCCGACCTCCACGAGCTCGAGGCGGTCGCCTGCCCCGGCGCCGGCGCCTGCGGCGGCCAGTACACCGCCAACACCATGGCGCTGGTCATGGAGTTCATGGGCCTGTCGCCGATGGGCTCGGCGAGCGTCGCCGCCCTCGATCCCGCCAAGCCGGCGGTGGGGGAGGCCGCGGGCCGGCTGGTCATGGAGATGCTTCGCGAGGGGCGCAGCGCTCGCGGGGTGCTCGGCCGCGCCTCCTTCGAGAACGGCATCGCCGGCGTGGCCGCGACCGGCGGCTCCACCAACGCGGTGCTCCACCTGCTCGCGATCGCCCACGAGGTCGACCTCGAGCTGGAGATCGACGACTTCGACCGCATCAGCGCGCGCACCCCGATCATCGCCGACCTCAAGCCCGGGGGCCGCTACAGCGCCGTCGACCTGGGCCGAGCCGGCGGAGTGCAGCTGGTGGCGCGGCGGCTCATCGAGGCCGGCCTGCTCGACGGCTCCGCCGCCACGGTCACCGGGCGCAGCCTCGCCGACGAGGCCGCCGCCGCCGAGGCGACCCCTGGCCAGGAGGTGGTCCACGAAGTAGCCTCGCCGCTCAAGCCGACCGGTGGCCTGGTGATCCTGCGCGGCAACCTCGCGCCCGAGGGCTGCGTGGTCAAGGTCGCCGGCCACGAGCGCACCACCCACCGTGGTCCCGCGCGCGTCTTCGAGCGTGAGGAGGACGCGATGGCCGCCGTGGTGGCGCGGTCGATCCGGCCCGGCGACGTGGTGGTGATCCGCTACGAGGGTCCGCGCGGCGGGCCGGGGATGCGCGAGATGCTCGGCGTCACCGCCGCCATCGTCGGCCAGGGCCTCGGCTCCGACGTCGCCCTGCTCACCGATGGCCGCTTCAGCGGCGCCACCCACGGCCTCATGGCCGGCCACGTCGCCCCCGAGGCCGCGGTCGGCGGTCCCATCGCAGCCGTGCGCGACGGCGACGAGATCGTCTTCGACGTCGAGCGCCGCCGCCTCGACGTGACCATCGACGACGCGGAGATGGCCCGGCGCCTCGCCGCCTGGTCGCCGCCGCCCCCGCGCTACGCCCGTGGCGTCTTCGCAAAGTACGCAGCGATCGTCAGCACCGCCGCGCGGGGGGCGGTGACTTCTTGACCGGGGGCAGGCTACGCCTCCCCCGCTCAGTCGCAAGACATCTTAACCGGGGGCAGGCTACGCCTCCCCCGCTCAGTCGCAAGACATCGCTGCGCGATGCCGGCTCCTACCCCCTCCACGCCGGCACTCGCCGGCGGCGCTCGCTTTGCTCGCGTGGTCACACTCACGTGACGTCGGTTGCGAGAGGGGCCGGGGGCTGTTAGGCTCTGGAGTCGTTACAAGTGAATATGGCTCCGACGGGGAGTAGTAGGGGTCGTCCGACGGGCGAACCAGCGAGCCGGAGATGGTGAGAGCCGGCCGTCCGCACGATCCCGAACTCGCCCCCGAGCCGTCCGACCCGTGCCGTGACCCGGTGCGGGGAGCGTCGAACCACCCGCGTGGCCTACCCACCACGGGGTCAGTAGACCGGGCCGGAGTGGCGTCCGATATCAACGCCGACGAGTGGGTCGCTCGTCGACTGTTCCTCTCTTCGGGAGAGGCGGTACGGCGGGCGATCAAGCCGGGTGGTACCGCGGGGGAAATCCCTCGTCCCAGCAGCAGCTGAGACGCAGGGATTTTTTGTTGCGGAGGAGGAAAGCATGACGGTGTCGGCGACGAGCACGACGGCGCTCAACGGTGCCAAGCCGGTGGTCATCAACGAGGGTGACGTGGTCACCGGTGCCGAGATCCTCCTCGAGTGCCTCCGGCGCGAGAAGGTGGACACCATCTTCGGCTACCCCGGTGGCGCCAACCTCTGGATCTACCGCCACCTCCCGAAGTTCCCCGACCTGCACCACATCCTGGTGCGCCACGAGCAGGGCGCGACCCACATGGCCGACGGCTATGCGCGCGCCAAGCGCGGCAGCGCCGGGGTGGTCTTCGCGACCAGCGGCCCGGGGGCGCTCAACTGCGTGACCGGCATCGCCACCGCGCAGTACGACTCGACCCCGCTGGTGGTGATCACCGGGCAGGTGGCCACCGTCGCGGTCGGCACCGACGCCTTCCAGGAGTCCGACGTCATCGGCGTGACCATGTCGATCGTCAAGCACTCCTACCTCGTCCCGGACATCGAGAGCCTGCCGCGGATCGTCCGCGAGGCCTTCCACATCGCCACCACCGGCCGTCCCGGGGTGGTGGTGATCGATCTTCCCAAGGACATCCAGAACCAGAAGCACGCCTTCCACTGGCCTGCCGACCCGATCCGGCTGCGCTCCTACAACCCAACCACCAAGGGCAATCCGCTGCAGGTCCGGCGCGCCGCCCAGCTCATCGACGAGGCCAAGCGGCCCTGTCTGCTGGCCGGCCGCGGGGTGCTGATCAGCCAGGCCGAGGACGAGCTGCTCGAGCTCTCCCGCCGCGCCTCGGTGCCGGTGGGCTGGACCCTGCTCGGCACCGGCGCCTATCCGGTCGGCGACGAGCTCAGCCTGCACATGGTCGGCTTCATGGGCGCCGGCTACACCAACAAGTCGGTGCTCGGCTGCGACCTGCTGATCATGGTGGGGATGCGCGCCGACGACCGCGTCACCACCAAGCTCGACAGCTTCGCGCCCCAGGTCGAGAACATCATCCACATCGACATCGATCCGGCCGAGATCGGCAAGAACGTCCGGCCCACGCTCCCCATCGTCGGCGACGCCAAGCTCGTGCTCGGCGAGATCGCCAAGCTGGTCCAGCCGAAGCGGCTCGACGCCTGGATCACCCAGATCGACCGCTGGAAGGAGGAGCACCCCATCCGCTACCGCACCAACACCGGGGTGCTGCAGCCGCAGGACGTGCTCAAGGAGATGTACCGGCTCTGCGACAGCGACGCGATCGTGGTCGCCGACGTGGGCCAGAACCAGATCTGGGGCGCGCTCTGGTGGGACTACCGGCAGAGCGGGCTCTACCTCAACAGCGGCGGGGCCGGCACCATGGGCTTCGCCTTCCCCGCGTCGCTCGGGGTGCGCCGCGCCCGCCCCGACAAGGAGGTCTGGTGCGTCGCCGGCGAGGGCGGCTTCGTGATGACCATGCAGGAGCTGGCCACCGCGGTCCACGAGAACCTCGACGTCAAGATCATCATCCTCAACAACTACTGCCTGGGGATGGTGCGCCAGTTCCAGGACGACTACTACGAGGGGGTGCGCAGCGCCATCGACCTCCACGGCGCTCCCGACTTCGTCAAGCTCGCCGACGCCTACGGCATCCCCGCCTGGCGCAGCGACCGCAACGACGAGGTCGCCGGCATCCTGAAGAAGATGCGCGAGCACCCGGGCCCCTGCCTCGCCGAGTTCATCATCGACCCCGAGGCGAACGTGCGGCCGATCGTCCCCCTGGGGGCGGGGCTTCCCGACTTCGTCGAGGAGATCATGGAGGAGGGGATGTGAGCTCGCGCCACCGTCTTCTGTCGCTGCTCGTCGAGAACCATCCCGGCGTTCTCAACAAGGTCTCGAGCATGATCCGCCGGCGGGGGATGAACATCACCTCGCTCACCGTCGGCGAGACCGACGACGACTCGGTCTCGCGGATGACCATCGCCGTCGACGTGGGCCGCGCCCAGGCCGACCAGGCGGTGAAGCAGCTCTACAAGCTGATCGAGGTGGTGAAGATCAGCGACATCACCGAGGACCCCATCGTCGATCGCGAGCTGGTGCTGGTGAAGGTGGCCGCCTCGCGCGGCGACCGCAGCGAGCTGCTCCAGATCGTCGACATCTTCAAGGGCAAGATCGCCGACGTCGGCACCGAGTCGATGGTGCTGGAGATGAGCGGCTCGGAGGACCAGGTCGACACCTTCCTCGAGCTGGTGCGTCCCTTCGGCATCCGCGAGGTCGCCCGCAGTGGCACGGTGGCGATGGCCCGCGGCCGCGACGGCCTGCGCCTCAGCGCGCGCCACCAGACGCGCTCCGCCGGGACCCAGCCGGACCTCGAGGCGGCGGACCGCCAGCGCCGCTCCGCCGGCGTGCTGGTGGGTGACTGACATGGCGCCGTCCGCACCGCCCCGATTCCAGGCTCCGATCGAGAGCCTCGAGCAGGCGCGCGAGCGCGAGCAGGAGGTCGAGCTGGTGGCGCGCGCCGTGCGCCCCCCGCACCGGCCCGCCGAGACCGATGACAACCCGCCCGACGTTCCCGTCGGGGTGAGACCCACGATGGAGAACCCGTGATGGCACCGGCAGATCCCAACCGCGTCTACATCTTCGACACCACCCTCCGGGATGGTGAGCAGGCGCCGGGCTTCGCCCTGAACGTCGAGGAGAAGGTCGAGATCGCCCACCAGCTGGCGCGCCTGGGCGTCGACGTGATCGAGGCCGGATTCCCGATCTCGAGCCCGGGCGATTTCACCGCCTGCCAGCGCATCGCCCGCGAGGTCGGCACCCTCGACGGCGCGCCGATGATCACCGCGCTCGCGCGGGCCGTGCCCAAGGACATCGACGCGGTGTGGAACGCGATCAAGGACGCGCCCCGCAAGCAGATCCACATCGTGCTCAGCGTCAGCGACATCCACATCGACAAGAAGGGCCTGGGCACCCGCCAGCAGGTGCTCGAGAAGGGCATCGCCGCGGTCGAGTACGCGCGCCAGTTCTGCGACTTCGTCGAGTACTCGCCCGAGGACGCCGGCCGTGCCGACCGCGGTTACCTCTACGAGACCGTGGAGGCGATGATCGAGGCCGGCGCCACGGTCATCAACGTCCCCGACACCACCGGCTACACCCTGCCCCACGAGTTCGGCGGCATGATCGGCGACCTGATGCGCCACGTCCGCAACGTCGGCAACGCGATCATCAGCGTCCACTGCCACAACGATCTCGGCCTGGCGGTGGCCAACAGCCTGGCGGCGATCGACAACGGCGCGCGCCGGGTCGAGTGCACCATCAACGGCATCGGCGAGCGCGCGGGCAACGCCTCGCTCGAGGAGCTGGTGATGATCCTGCGCACCCGCGAGAAGCTGCTCGGGCTCACCACCGGGGTCAACACCCGGCTGCTCGCCCCCACCAGCCAGCTGGTCCAGGCGCGCACCGGGATGCACGTCCAGGCCAACAAGGCGATCGTCGGCGCCAACGCCTTCGCCCACGCCAGCGGCATCCACCAGGACGGCGTGCTCAAGGACAAGCTGACCTACGAGATCATGACCCCCGAGGAGGTCGGCGTCGCCGACACCCGCATCGTCCTCTCGCCGCGCAGCGGCCGCCACGCCTTCCGCCACCGGCTCCAGGAGCTCGGCTACGACCTCGCCGACGACGCCTTCGCCCGCGCCTGGGAGGCCTTCCTCGCCCTCGCCGACAAGAAGAAGGAGGTCACCGACCGCGACCTCCAGGCGCTCGTCGCCGACGAGGCCCGCTCCGTCCCCGAGCGCTTCACGCTGCAGCTGGTGCAGGTCTCCTGCGGCACTTCCGGCCGTCCCAGCGCGACGGTGCGGCTGCACGACAGCGAGCGTCCCGACCGCATCCTCGAGGACGCGGCGATCGGCGACGGTCCCGTCGACGCGGTGTGCAACGCCATCGGCCGTCTCGTCGACATGCCCACCGAGCTCGTCGACTTCACCGTCCGCGCGGTGACCGGCGGCCTCGACGCGATGGGCGAGGCGAGCGTGCGCGTCCGCCACGAGGAGCGCATCTTCAGCGGCCACGGCGCCGACACGGACATCATCGTCGCCAGTGCCAAGGCGTACTGCAGCGCGCTGAACAAGGTGGCGGCGGAGCAGCCGGCGGTGTCGCTCCCCGCGGGATCGGGCGTGTGAGCGGCGGCGAGACCGACGGCGGCGGCGCGGTGCACCGCATCGCCGTCCTCGCCGGCGACGGCGTCGGTCCGGAGGTCACCGCGGCGGCGCTGAGGGTCGTCGAGGAGGCTGGCCAGCGCTACGGCTTCTCGATCGACACCAGCGAGCATCTCATCGGCGGCGCCGCCATCGACGCCACCGGCAGCGCCCTGCCCGACGGGGTGCTCGACGCCTGCCGCGCCGCCGACGCGGTGCTGCTCGGCGCCGTCGGCGGGCCGAGATGGGACGACCCGCGCGCCGCGGTGCGTCCCGAGCAGGGGCTTCTGGGGCTGCGCAAGGGCCTCGGGCTCTACGCCAACCTGCGCCCGGTGCGCGTCTACGACACCCTCGCCCAGTTCTCGACGCTGCGCGAGGAGGTGATCATCGGCGCCGACTTCATCACCGTCCGGGAGCTCACCGGCGGCCTCTACTTCGGCCGTCCCCAGGGGCGCGAGGGCGAGCCCCCGAACCGCAGCGCCGTCGACACCTGCGCCTACACCGAGGCGGAGGTCGAGCGCGTCGCCCGGGTCGCCTTCGAGCTGGCCCGCGGCCGCCGCGGCCGGGTCTGCTCGGTCGACAAGCAGAACGTGCTCGCCACCAGCCGGCTCTGGCGCGAGGTGGTCACCGAGATCGGCCGCGACTACCCCGACGTGGTGCTCACCCACCAGCTGGTCGACAGCGCGGCGATGCTGCTGGTGCGCGACCCGCGCCAGTTCGACGTGCTGCTCACCGAGAACCTCTTCGGCGACATCCTCAGCGACGAGGCGGCGATGATCGCCGGCTCGATGGGGATGCTCCCCTCCGCGTCGCTCGGCGACGCCGGCAACGCCGAGGGCCGCCGCTTCGGCCTCTACGAGCCGGTTCACGGCAGTGCCCCGGACATCGCCGGCCAGGGGGTGGTCAACCCCCTCGCCGCGATCCTCAGCGCCGCGATGATGCTGCGCGTCTCGCTCGGCGAGTCGCAGGCCGCCGAGGCGGTCGAGCACGCCGTCGACCAGGCCATCGACCTCGGCGCGCGCACCCGCGACCTCGGCGCCGACGACGACCGGGCGCTGGGCACCGACGCGATGACCGAGCGGATCCTCGATCTGCTTCCATATCCGGCGCATCGATGAGCGCGAACGGGAACGGACATGAGCGGCGCCGGGTGGTGGTGTACGACACCACCCTCCGCGACGGTGCTCAGGGTCCGGGCATCGCCTTCAGCGCCTCCGACAAGCTGAAGATCGCCCGCCGGCTCGACGCCCTCGGCGTCGACTTCGTCGAGGGCGGCTGGCCGGGGAGCAATCCCAAGGACACCGAGCTCTTCGGCGCGCTCCGGGAGACGCCGCTGGAGCGGGCGCGGCTCGCCGCCTTCGGCGCCACCCGCCGCGCCCACATCGACGCCGCCGAGGACGAGAACCTCCGCGACCTGCTCGAGAGCGGCGCCCCGGTGTGCACCCTGGTCGGCAAGTCGAGCGCCTGGCAGGTGCGCGAGGTGCTGCGCTGCGGCCGCGACGAGAACCTGGCGATGATCCGCGACTCCGTGCGGCTGCTCCGCGAGCGGGGCCGCGAGGTGATCTTCGACGCCGAGCACTATTTCGACGGCTTCGAGGCCGACTCCGACTACACCCTGGCCACCTGCGCCGCCGCCGCCGAGGCGGGGGCGAGCTGGATCGTCGCCTGCGACACCAACGGTGGGCGCATGCCGCACGAGGTGGTGCGCGGCATCGACGCCCTGCTGGAACGGCTCGCAGACCTCGGTCCCGGCAACGGCGGCGGCGCCCGGGTCGGCATCCACTGCCACAACGACTGCGACCTCGCCGTCGCCAACACCCTGGCGGCGGTGGAGGCGGGCGCGGACATGGTGCAGGGCACCATCAACGGGCTCGGCGAGCGCTGCGGCAACGCCAACCTCTGCAGCGTCGTCCCCAACCTGCGCATCAAGCTCGGGCTCGACGCGCTCAGCGAGGACGGGCTGCGCCACCTCACCGAGATCTCGCAGTTCGTCGCGGAGATCGCCAACCGCACCCCGACACCGCAGCAGCCGTTCGTCGGCGAGGGCGCCTTCGCCCACAAGGGCGGGCAGCACGTCGCCGCGGTGATGCGGCACCCCGACGCCTACCAGCACATCGACCCCGGCCTGGTCGGCAACCACGCCCGGGTGCTGGTGAGCGACCTCGGCGGCCGCGGCAACGTCCTCTACAAGGCGAGGGAGTTCGGCGTCGACGTCGACCGCGACGACCCGGTGACCCGGCGGCTGGTCAAGCAGCTCAAGGAGCTGGAGCACCAGGGCTACTCCTTCGAGGGCGCCGACGCCTCCTTCGAGATGGTCATCCGGCGCACCCGCCCGGGCTACACCTGCCCCTTCACCCTGCTCGACTTCATCGCGCTCACCGAGCGCCGCCATGGCAACGGGGCGGTGATCAGCGAGGGCACGATCAAGGTGCGCATCGGCGACGAGGTCCACCACACCGCCGCCGAGGGCAACGGCCCGGTCAACGCCCTCGACCTGGCGCTGCGCAAGGCACTGGTGCCGCGCTTCCCGCAGATCGCGCACGTGCGGCTCCACGACTACAAGGTGCGCATCCTCGACGAGGCCGCCGGGACCAACGCGGTGACCCGGGTGCTCATCGAGTCCGGCGACATCCGCGACGGCCGGCGGTGGAGCACGGTGGGCTGCTCGCCGAACATCATCGAGGCCTCGTGGGCCGCCCTCGCCGACTCCATGGAGTACGCGCTGCTGAAGCTCACGGTCTAAGACTGCCCGCTCCACCCATCCCCCGCACCGTGGAGTAGCCTAGCCCGGCACGGGGGCGACGAGGCGGCCAGCCAGGCCGGCGGCCCGCCCGGGGAGGTTGGCATGGAGCTCTGGAGCTGCGCGAGCTGTGGCTCGAAGAACGCCGGCGAAGCCTGCTGGAAGTGCGGCGCGGCGAGTCCCACCACCCAGCCCGCCGCGCCGTCGGCGCCGGCTGTGCCTCCCTCGGTCCCGTCCGCGCCCGCGCCCGCAGCCGGCTCGTGGGACCCGGGGGCGGCGGTGCCGCACAAGCCCGCAGCTCCGTCGTGGTCGGATCCGATCGCGCCGGGCGCCGCCGCGCCCCCGCCCGCCCCCGCGCCGCCGCCCGCCGCCGCGGCTCCCAGCGCGCCGGCCCCCGCCTCGACCGGCTGGTCGACCCCTGCGGCCGCCCCCGCACCCGCCGCGCCCGCCGCCGCCTCCTGGTCGTCGCCGGCCCCGGCCGCGCCCGCGGCCCCGTCCCCGAGCGCGCCTCCGCCGTCGCCCGCCGCGGCCGCCGTCCCGCCGCTGCCGGTGGCCCGCATCGCCGTCATCGCCGTCGTCCTGCTCGTGGTCCTGGTCGTGGTCCTGATCGTCGCGCTGAGCCACCGCGGCACGTCGCTCACCACCCCGTCCTCGGTCGAAGGACTGCCCCAGATCCACGGGGCCAACGTCGACGCACTCGCCCAGCAGGCGCGGCGCAACGCCGGTGCCGACGGCGACGGAATGCTTGTCGGGGTCTATGGCAACAGCGAGATCCCGTCGTTCATCTTCGTGGTGGTGAAGTCCCGCGGGGACAGCCTGAGCAGCTTCGAGCAGGGCTTCATGCGCGGCGCCTCGCAGGTCGGGTTCAGCCCCAGCGACCTCCAGAAGCGCTCGCGCGGCGGCGTCAACTACGACTGCGGGACCGTCCAGGTCACCGTGGGCGTGCCCCTGTCGTTCTGCTTCTTCGACGACGGCAGCGCCACCGGGGCCGGCCTGGTGCCCCGCGAGCCGGGGATCGACCGGGCCCTCCAGCTCACCAGCTCCGGGAGGGGTGCGGCGGAGAGCGGCTGAATGCCGCGATCGGTACACTTGGCGGTCGCGGACAGCGTGCAGAGGAGTCAGTTGGCCCCATCGGGATCGGTCCGCCCCGGCACCCGCGTCACCGGCCCCGCCGGTGTGTACCGCGGTGAGGAGGTGCTCTGCATCCCTCGCCGGACGATCTTCCCCGACGGGGCCTGGCACGGGCTGGTCACCAGCGGTCTCTCGCGGGTGCTGCGCACCATCCGCGCCGCCGCCCAGTACCGCCCCCGCGGCCTGGTCGAGGAGGACCCCGCCCAGCAGCAGGTGATCCCCTACTGCATCGTCCGGCACGACGACGGCACCTACCTGCTCACCCGGCGGCTGCGCAGCTCCACCGAGACCCGGCTGCACCACCTCTACTCGCTCGGCGCCGGGGGGCACATCAACCCGGGCGACGGCGCCACCGGCGACCCGGTGATCGGCGGCCTGCGCCGCGAGTGGCGCGAGGAGATCTGCTGCCCCAGCCCGGCGACCGCCCGGCTGGTGGCGCTGCTCAACGACGACTCGACCCCGGTCTCGCGCGTGCACCTGGGGCTGGTGTTCCTGGTGGAGCCGCGCTCGGGGCGGGTGCGGGTGCGGGAGACCGAGAAGCTCGAGGGCGAGGTGCTCGACCTGGAGGCGATGCGCCGCCATTACCTGAACATGGAGTCGTGGTCGCAGCTCGCCTACGACGACCTCGTCGCCGGCGCCCACGACCGCGCCGAGCGCAGCCCGCTGGTGGTGGAGCTCGAGGCCTCCCCGTAGCCCTCAGCCCGGAAATCGGGGCCCTGATAGACTGGATCGGCCTTGTCCCGCATCATGTCGCTGCAGTGCCGTGAGTGCGGCACCGAGATCCCGGTGTCGCCGACGCACGTCTGCGACCTCTGCTTCGGTCCCCTGGACGTGCGCTACGACTACGCCGAGGTGGCGCGACGGGTGTCGCGCGAGTCGATCGCCGCGGGGCCGCCGAGCATCTGGCGCTACCGCGACCTGCTCCCCGTCGAGCTCGGCGACGACGAGCCGGTGACCCTCGGCGAGGGCTTCACCCCGCTGGTCCACGCCCCCCACCTCGGCGAGGTCCTCGGGCTGCGCAACCTGTACATCAAGAACGACACCATGAACCCCACCAACTCGTTCAAGGATCGGGTGGTGAGCGTCGCGGTGTCCTGGGCGCGGCAGCAGGGATTCGAGACCATCGCCTGCGCGAGCACCGGCAACCTCGCCAACGCCGTCGCCGCCTACGCCGCCCGCGCCGGGCTGCGGGGCTACGTCTTCATCCCCTCCAATCTCGAGGAGGCGAAGGTCGCCACCACCGCCGTGTTCCGGCCGACGCTGGTGCGCATCAACGGCAACTACGACGAGGTCAACCGGCTCTGCACCGAGCTCGTCGACCTCCTCGACTGGGCCTTCTGCAACATCAACATCCGGCCCTTCTACAGCGAGGGGAGCAAGACGCTCACCTACGAGACCGCCGAGCAGCTGGGCTGGCGGCTGCCCGACGAGATCGTGATCCCCATCGCCTCGGGCTGCCAGTTCGTCAAGCACCACCGCGCCGCCCGCGAGCTCATCGACCTCGGCCTCGTCACCGGCGCGGGCGCCGCCATGCCGCGGCTCACCGGGGCGCAGGCACTGGGCTGCTCGCCGGTGGCGGCCGCCTTCCAGCGCGCCGACGGCCACGTGGTTCCGGTCAGACCCGACACCATCGCCAAGTCCATCGCGATCGGCAACCCCTCCGACGGCGGCTACGTGGTGCAGCTCGCCCGCCGCACCGGCGGTGTCGTCGACTCCGTCACCGAGGAGGAGATCCTCGAGGGCATGGAGCTGCTCGCCCGCACCGAGGGGATCTTCACCGAGACCGCCGGCGGGGTCACCGTCGGGGTTCTGGCCAAGCTGGCGCGCGCCGGTCGGTGGCGGGGCGACGAGACCGTGGTCGCCTACATCACCGGGCACGGGCTCAAGACCGCCGAGGTGCTGAACGGCCGCTCCCAGCTCGAGGAGGCGATCCCGCCGTCGGTGCGCGCCTTCCGCGAGCGCTTCGGCAACACCGCGGCGACCGCGGCGCTCGCCGGGCGCCCCGCCGCCGAGCCCAGCCGGGCCTGAGCCCTCGCCGGGAGCCCGGGCAAAGGGCCGCCGGTATACTCAGGAGCGGATCCGGTCCCGTCGCAGGAGGTCATCCGACACATGGCAGTCACCATCCGAGTCCCCGGGCCGCTTCGCCGGCTCACCGACGGCAAGCCCGAGGTCGAGGTCGACGGCGCCACCGTGTCCGAGGTGCTTCGCGACCTCGACGCGCGCTATCCGGGGTTCAACGACCGCCTCTACGGCCCCGAGGGGCAGCTGCGGCAGTTCATCAACATCTACCTCAACGATGCCGACATCCGCTTCGGACAGGGTCTCGACACCCCGGTCGGCGAGAACGACGACCTGTCGATCGTTCCCGCGGTCGCCGGGGGCCTGTAGGCGGGAGAGGTGGCGCGGCGCCGGGTCCGGCTCACCTTCAGCCCGCGGCTGGTGACCGAGCCGGTGATCCATCAGCTGGGCAGCCGCTTCGCCGTGGTCACCAACATCCGCCGCGCCGACGTCACCCGCGACGAGGGCTGGGTGGTGCTCGAGGTCGAGGGCGAGCCCGACGACGTCGAGCGCTCGCTCGCCTGGTGCGCCGAGCTCGGCGTCCGCGTCGACCCGGTCGAGGGCGAGCTGGCGACATGAACCGTAGGGGGAAGGCTGTCAGCGACGAAGGAGCTGATGGC
>DATARS010000129.1:0-28370 GCA_036269455.1 Candidatus Dormiibacterota bacterium
GCGCCGTCGCGGAGGCCGAGGAGGAGCCCGGAGAGGACCACGAACGCGGGCACGCAGAAGCGCGATGCGAGATCGACCCAGGACCAGGCGCGGAGATCGGCACCGCCGTCCTGGCGTGGCCAGTGGCAGGTGTGGACGACCACCACGGCGACCGTCGCGAGCGCCCGCAGCGCGTCGGCGCCCTCCAGCCGGAGCGGCGGCCGAGGTGCGGCCGGCGCCGGTGCCGGGCTGGGGGTGGGGGATTTCTTGATAGCGAGCAAGTAATGAATGGTACAGAAGTTGGTCCCGTATCCACATCCGGGCGATCCCGCGAAGATCCCGGGTGCCGACCCGGAGATCCCGGGCGGCGGCCGGCAGGTGAGCCGACACCGCATCGCGCCGACCGTTCATGATCGTCGTCCGGCCCATTCACCATGGAGAACGCCATGGCCACTCAGCGCCTCCCCGGCTTCCGCCTCGGCATCTATGTGTTCAAGGACGCCGAGATCGTCGACTTCGCGGCGCCCCACGGGGTGTTCTCGGTCGCCCGCCGCTTCGACCCCGAGCTCGACGCCTTCCTCATCGCCGATGCGATGCGGCCGGTGCAGGCGCAGGCGGGGTTCACGGTGATGCCCAACTACTGCTTCGACGACCGTCCCGCGATGGACGCCTTCCTCATCCCCGGCGGCTTCGGCACCCGCCAGGAGCTCTACAACCGCCGCCTCCACGAGTTCGTGGCCGCCCAGCCGGAGACCACGCTGCTGACCAGCGTCTGCACCGGGTCGTGGATCTACGGGCGCATGGGCCTGCTCGACGGCCTGCCCGCCACCAACCGCAAGGAGCCCGACCGGGTCGAGGCCGGCGGCGCCGGCATGGTGCCGCTCGACCGCCTCGCGAAGATCGCGCCGGACTGCCGGGTCAGCCGCGCCCGGGTCGTCGACGCCGGCCGGATCATCACCGCCGGGGGCATCACCTCGGGGATGGAGATGGGCTTCCACCTGCTCCGCCGCGCCGGCTGGGACGAGGCGCTGATCGCCGAGGTGGCCCGGGTGATGGAGTACTCGGCGGCCTACGACCTGTATCGCGAGGACGTGGAGTCCATGGTGCCTGCCTCGGTCTGACCGATCTGCCACCATCGGGCGCCATGGCACTCCCGCTCCGTGGCGTCCTCGTCCTCGCCCTCGAGCAGGCGGTCTCGGGGCCGCTGGCGAGCCGGCTGCTGCTCGACCAGGGGGCGCGGGTGGTCAAGATCGAGCGGCCCGGGCCGGGCGACTTCGCGCGTCACTACGAGCACCACTCCGCGGGGGTGAGCAGCTACTTCGCCTGGCTGAACCACGGCAAGGAGTCGGTCGCGCTCGACCTCAAGACCCCGCACGGCCGCGACATCGCCCACGCCCTCGCCGAGCAGGCGGACGTGGTCGTCCAGAACTACGCCCCCGGAGCCGCGTCGCGACTCGGGCTCGGCCCGCGACAGCTGCGCCGGCGTCGCCCCGAGCTGATCTGTGGCTCGATCAGCGGCTACGGCGACCGCGGGCCGTATACCGAGCGCAAGGCGTACGACCTGCTCGTGCAGGCCGAGGCCGGGGTGATCGCGGTCACCGGCGAGCCCGGACGGCTCGCCAAGGCCGGTGTCTCGCTCTGCGACATCGCCTCGGGCACCGCGCTCGCCACCGGGATCCTCGCGGCCCTGGTCGCGCGCGGCGCCGGCGGCGGCGGGGCGGCGGTCTCGGTCTCGATGTTCGAGGCGACGCTCGACTGGACCGCGCCCACGCTCGGGCTCTATCTGTCGTCGGGGGTGGAGCCGCAACCGGTCGGCCTCCATCACCTCCACGCCGCGCCCTACGGGCCGTTCCCCTGCGGCGACGGCGCGGTGCTGGTGCTCTGCGCCCAGCACGACCGCGAGTGGCGGGACCTCTGCGTGCGCGCCCTCGACCGCCCCGACCTTGCCGCCGACGAGCGCTTCGTCACCACCGAGGGGCGGATGCGGAATCGCGCCGGCCTCCACGCCGCCCTCGAGGCCGCGCTCTCCACCGACACCGCCGAGCGCTGGGAGGAGCGGATCGTCGCCGCCGGCCTGGCCTGCGCGCGGCTGCGCAGCGTGTCGGAGGTCGCGAACCACCCGGTGGTGCGCGAGCGCGGCCTGCTCCAGGAGGTGCGCACCGAGCTGGGCACCGCGCTCACCCCGCAGCAGGCGATCCGCAGCAGCGCGGGGCGGCTCGGCGGCGGCCCGCGCATCCCCTCCGTCGGCGAGCACACCGATCGCTGGCTGCGCCGGCTCGGCTACACCGCGGCCGAGCGCCGCGACCTCTACCGCACCGGCGCCGCGGCCGCGCCCCGGCCGTGAGCGAGACGCCGGTGGCGGCGGCGCCACCCCCGGGCGTCGACGGCGGGGCGGAGCGGCGGCGGCCGCTGGCCAACGCCCTGCTCCTGCTGGTCACCCGCACGCTCAGCCGGCTGGTGGTGCTGGCGACGGTGATCGTCGCCCAGAACGCGCTCGGCCGCGGCGGCTACGGCGAGTTCCAGACCGCGATCGTCTTCAGCTCGCTCAGCAGCATCGTCGCCGACCTCGGGCTCCAGGTGGTGTTCACGCGCGAGGCGGCGCGTCACCGCGAGCGCCTCGGTCAGCTGCTGGCCGTCACCCTGGGGGCGCGCATCCCGCTGGCGGTGGCGAGCGGGGTGGTGCTCGCCGCCGCGGTCGCGCTCCTCGCCCCCTCGCTGCTGTCGCTGGTGCCGTCGGTCTACCTGCTGCTCCTGGTGATGTCCTTCTCGACGGTGCTGCGCTCGTGCTTCTACGCCACTCAGGAGATGCGCTGGGAGGTGATCGCCATCGCCGGCGAGACCGCCATCCTGCTCGGCGTCACCCTGTGGGCGGCGGCGCTCCACGCCCCGGTGCACGTGTACATCGACGCCTACACCGCGTCGTACGGGTTCACGCTGCTGCTCGGCCTCGTGGTGGTGTCGCGCCGCTACACCCGGCTGCGGGTGGCGTGGCATCCCGACGAGGTGCGCACCCTGCTGCGCAGCGGGCTGCCCTTCGCCCTGGCCTTCGCGCTCAGCACCGTGTACTTCCGCATCGACCTGGTCATCCTCCAGGCGCTGCGCGGCTTCGCCCAGGCCGGCGACTACGGCGCCGCGAACAAGTTCCTCGACGGGCTCGGCTTCGTCCCACAGGCGGTGATGAGCGCCGTCTACCCTGCGCTGAGCATCGCCGCGCTGCGCGGGCCGGACCAGGTTCGCGGCCTCTATCTCCGCGTCTACCGGCTGCTCGCGCTGGTGGGGATGCCGGCGAGCGTGCTCGTGGTCGCGCTCGCGCCGGTGATCGTCTCCGACACCCACACCCTGGCGTCGGCCGCGCCCAGCCTGCGCGTCCTCGGCGCCACCGCCTTCTTCCTCTTCGTGGTCAACTCCTTCGTGTTCACACTCGGGGCGATGGACCGGGCGCTGAGCTTCGCCGCCCTCGCCGGTGCGAGCGTTGTGGTCAACGTCGGTCTCAACCTGGTGCTCATCCCGCTGTTTCCGAATGACCAGGGGCCGGTGGCCTGCGCCTGGGCGACGGTGATCACCGAGGCGGCGCTCTACGTCGCCGGGCTGCTGGTGCTGAGCAGGTACCTGGGCGGGTTGGCCTGGGTGCGTCCGCTGTTGCCGGTGGTCGTGAGCGGCGCCGCCATGGCGGCGGTGGCGTGGCCGCTGCGGGATGCGTGGCAGCCGCTCGCGGTGCTCGCGCCGGTGGCGGTGTACTGCACCACGGTGCTCGCCACCGGCGCGATCCGCCCCGCCGAGCTGCGCCCGCTGCTGGCGGCGGTTCGAGGCAGCCGCTAGGACACGGGCGAGACCGCCTCCCTCCGAAACGCCTCTCTCCGAAAGTAGTGGCCCAGCTCGAGGTCGTCGATGAGCCCGGGCTGGGTCGGGTGCCATCCCAGCAGCTCCTGGGTCAGCGCGCTCGAGGCGGGGTTGTCGACCGCGAGGAAGGGGGCCAGCCAGCCGAAGTGCTCGCCCGCATCCTCGGGAGAGACCGCGACCACGGGGAGGTCGAGATGCCGTCCGATCACCTCGGCGACGCTGCGGATCGGCACGCCCTCGTCGGCGACCGCGTGCAGCGCCGATCCCGCCGGGGCGCTCTCCAGCGCCAGGCGGAAGAGGTGCGCGGCATCGAGTCGGTGCACCGCGGGCCAGCGGTTGGACCCGTCGCCGATGTAGCCGGAGACGCCCCGGTCGCGGGCGATGCCGACCAGCGTCGCCAGGAAGCCGTGATCGCCGTCGCCGTGCACCGTCGGTGGGAGTCGCACGACCGACGAGCGGACGTTGCGGGAGGCGAGGGAGAGCGTCAGCCGCGCATTGGCCATCCGGATCTCCACACCCCCGGTCAGATGCGCCGGCGACTCGGCGGGAACGCGTCCATCCCGTTCGGTCCCCACGCGCCCGGGGGAGAGGAGGAGCGTCCCGGAGGCGATGAGGAACGGTCGATCGGACCCCGCCAGCGCCTCGCCGAACGTCTCGATGGCGCGGCGGTCCGCAGCGGCGGCGCCCGGGAAATCCCCCGAGAACGCGATGTCGTGCTTGAACGCGAGGTGGATCACGCCCTCCGACTCGGCGGCGGCGCTGCGCAGGGTGTCGAGGTCGTCGATGGTGCCGCGCCGCACCTCCGCTCCGGCCGCGATGAGGGCGGCGGCCGAGGCATCCGACCGGGCGAGCCCGGTGACCCGATGGCCCGCGGCGAGGAGCTCGGGGACGACGGCGGAGCCGATCCAACCGGACGCGCCGGTGACGAGAACGCGCATGACAGAACCTCCTGCTGGTGGAATGTCCCCGGACCGGGCCGGCCGGCCGGGACCCCAGGGCTGATGTCAGTTGCTGACATCAGCATAGCACCCCATGTCAGTCGCTGTCATCAGCTACGATCGGTGCATGGGTCGATGGGAGCCGGACGCGCGCGGCCGGCTGGAGGAGGCAGCCCTCGCCCTCTACGGCGAGCGCGGGTTCGAGCAGACCACGGTCGCGGAGATCGCTCAGCGGGCGGGCCTCACCGAGCGAACCTTCTTCCGGTACTTCGCGGACAAGCGCGAGGTGCTCTTCTGGGGCTCGGGCGCATTCCAGGAGCTCCTCGTCGGCACGCTGACCCGCGCGCCGGACTCGACATCGCCGATGGATGCGGTCGCCGCCGCCCTCGAGGCCGCCGGCGCCCTGCTCGAGGAGCGTCGCGAGTACTCCCGGCAGCGCCACACCGTCATCTCGTCGAACGGCGAGCTGCGAGAGCGCGAGCTCATCAAGCTCGCGACGCTCGCGTCGGCGCTCGCCGGCGCGCTGCGCGAGCGCGGCGTCGCAGAGCCGGCGGCGAGCCTGGCCGCCGAGGCGGGGATCGCCGTCTTCAGGGTCGCCTACGTCAGCTGGATCGCCGAGACCGACGGGCGAGACCTGCCCCGGCTGATCCGGGACTCCCTCGACGATCTGAGGGCCGTGACCGCGGGCGGAGCGGCCGCAGACTAGCTGCCCCGCGCGACCGCCATGGCTCCCACCGCGACGAGCGCGAGCACGATCTCCGCGAGCGTGGCGAGCACCAGCCGGCGGCGCACGTCCCACCACTGCGGGTCCACCCGCCCCAGCTCGCGGATCCCCAGCGCGCTGCGGGCGGGGTCGTGGGCGACGGCGTCCTCGAGGTCGCTGAACCGCCGGGCGAGCGGCGCCAGGGTGCTCAGCCCGAGCACGACCAGCAGCACGGCGCAGGCCAGCCCGGTGCCGATCGCCATCCCCCAGCGCGTCCCCAGCGCCGAACCCAGGCCGCCGTCGAGGCGGTGCTGGAGCCAGGCCTGCAGCCCTCCCGAGGCGATCACCGCGGTCGCGGCGGCGGTCTCCCAGGGGGCGATGCGCCGCGCCAGGGCCCGCATCACCGGCGCCCGGACGTTTCCGGGGCAGCGGTCGATCGCGGGGAAGACCACCAGGGAGAGCACCAGCGTGGCCCCGACCCAGGCAATCCCCGAGGTGTAGTGGAGGAAACGGACCAGGGTGAGCGCCATGGGCGCGGATGCTACGGGGCGACGCCGCCTTGACATGTGCTTACCGGCGCGCAACAGCCTCGTCGCGCCGGATCGCGGCGGTGTCACCGCCGGGGGCCCAGACTGAGGCCGGCAGAGCGCGCGTGGGGGAGAGACCAGCATGTGGTGGGTGGCCGGCACCGTGGCCAACCTGGTCGTCGCCGTCGCCTACCTGGCGATCGCGGTGGCCATCCTCGTCCCCCTGATCCGCGAGCGCCAGCTGCGCACCAACCCGCTCGGCACGGCGACGGCCGCGATCTTTCTCACCTGTGCGGTGCACCACGGCGGCCACGGGGTGCGGGCGCTGCTGCCCTTCCTGTCGGCCTGGCACGTCCTCGGCTTCGACGTCGCCAGCGGCCTCTACACCCGCCTCGCCTGGGATCCGAGTGCGGTGATCTGGGACGCGATCTCGGCGGGCGTCGCAGTCTACTACTGGTCGCTGCGGCGCAGCTACGCGCCGCTGATGCGCGGCGCCAAGCTCTTCGAGGACCTGCGCGAGCGCCAGCGGCAGGCGCTGGAGATCAACGACAACATCGTCCAGGGCCTCGCCGAGGCCAAGCTCGCGCTCCAGCTCGACGAGCGCGAGCACTCCGAGGAGGCGCTCACCGCCACCCTCGCCGCCGCCCGCCGGATCATCACCGACCTCCTCGGCGAGGAGGGCGACGAGACCCGGCTGGGCCCGGGGCACCTGCGCCGGACCGCCGCCGCCGGGGTCACCGACCGGGTGGCCCAGCCCACGTGAGCGAACCCACCGCGGCCATCCGGGTGGTGATCGCCGACGACGCCGTGGGCCTGCGCGGCCTGCTCCGGGCGGTGCTCACCCGGCAGCCGGGGTTCGAGGTGGTCGGCGAGGCCGGCAACGGCGCCGAGGCGGTGGTCGAGGTCGGCCGCACCCGCCCGGACGTCGTCCTCCTCGACCTCGCCATGCCGGTGATGGACGGCCTCGAGGCGATCCCGAAGATCTCCGGGCTGTCGCCGAGGACGCGGGTGGTGGTGCTCTCGGGGTTCGAGGCAGCGCAGATGGAGCAGGAGGCGCGCGCCCTCGGCGCCCACGCCTACCTCACCAAGGGGCTCTCGCCCGCGGAGCTGGTGGCGGCGCTGCGCCACGCCGTCGACGGCCGCGACGGGGGCGCCGCGGCTCCGCCCGAGGCCCTCGAGGACGAGGACCGCGAGACCCTGCTCCAGAGCGAGGACCGGTTCCGCCTGCTCGTCGACGAGGTGGTCGACTACGCCATCGTCATGCTCGACGCCGAGGGGCGGGTGGCGAGCTGGAACACCGGGGCGCGGCGGATCACCGGCTACGCCGCTTCGGACGTGCTCGGGCGCCACCTCGGCTGCTTCTACCCGGGCGACGCCGCCGCCCCGCTCGCGGAGGCCGACCTCGGCCAGGCGCGCCGGGCTGGCAGGCTCGAGACCGAGGGTCTGCGGCGGCGCGCCGACGGGAGCCACTTCTGGGCCGCCTGCGTGGTCACGGCGATGCGCGAGCCCGGCGCGGGCCTGCGCGGCTATGCCGTCGTCTTCCACGACATCAGCGGGCGGCGCGAGGCCGAGCAGGCGCTCGCCACCATGGCCTCGACCGACCCGCTCACCGGGCTGCCCAACCGCCGCGAGTTCGAGAGCCGGCTCGCCGCGGTGGGACGCCGCCGCTACTCGATGCTCGCCATCGACCTCGACAACCTCAAGGCGCTGAACGACGGCTACGGCCACGAGACCGGCGACGAGGCGCTGCGGGTGACCGCCCGGGCGCTGCGCCTGGGGATGCGCGAGGCCGACGTGGTCGCCCGGGTCGGCGGCGACGAGTTCGCGGCGCTGCTCCCCGACATGGGCGAGACCGAGGCGCTCGCCGCCGCCGAGCGACTGCGCCTGGCGCTCCACGGCGTGTCGCTGCAGCGCGGCCAGGCGCGGATCAGCGTCGGGGTGGCGAGCGGCGACGGGGGCGCCGGCCCGGCGCAGGTCTGGGCGGCCGCCGACGAGGCTCTGTACGCCGCCAAGACCGCGGGGCGCGACCGCTGTGAGGTCTCTCCCACCGGGATGGTCGCCGGGCGCCGCCAGGGCACGACGGCGGGGTGGGGACCACGGCTCGAGGGGCTGGTCGCCAGCGGAGGGATGCTCACCGTCTTCCAGCCTGTGGTCGACCTCACCAGCGGACGCATCGCCGGCTTCGAGGCCCTCGGCCGCCCCGCCGGCGACGACCTCGAGGCCGGGGTCGAGCCGCTCTTCGCCGCCGCCGACCGCCTCGGCTACGGACGCGACCTCGACTGGCTCTGCCGGCGCGTCGCCCTCCAGGAGGCGCGGCTGCTGCCGCCCGGGAGCACCCTCTTCGTCAACGTCGGGGTGTCGGCGCTGCTCGATCCCGTGCACGACGTCGACCAGATGCTGCTCCTCGTCGGCTGGGCGGGACGCCATCCCTGCGAGGTGGTGCTCGAGATCACCGAGCGCGAGGCGGTGCTCGACACCGGGCGGCTCTGCGAGGTGCTGCGCGACTACCGCGCCCACGGCTTCCGCTTCGCCGTCGACGATGTCGGCGACGGCCACTCCACCCTGGAGCTGCTCGCCGCCGCGGTGCCCGAGTTCCTCAAGATCTCCGGCCGGATCACCCGCTCGGCGGCCGAGGTGGGGCCGCGCTCGGCGATCCGGGCGATCGTGGCCTTCGCCGACCAGAGCCGGGCGCGGGTGGTCGCCGAGGGCATCGAGACCCCCGCCGACCTGCAGCGGATGCGCGAGCTCGGGATCGAGCTCGGCCAGGGGTTCGGGCTGCGCCGCCCCGCCGTCGCCGCCGCCTGGTCGCCCGCCCGGGGCTGAGGGCTACGCTGCGGCGGTGCGCCGCAGCGTCGAGAGCGTCCGCCTCGAGGTGCCGCCGTCGCAGGCCTTCGCCGCCTGCCTGCGGCTGCTGACCGACGCCGATCCGCGCCGGGGGATGGTCGCCCGGAGCTGCGAGCCGTCGCCGCCGGTCGAGGGGTCGATCATCACCACCACCGTGCGCGGCGGTGACGGCGGCGAGCGGACTCTCAGCGCGTCGGTGGTCGCCCTCGATCCGCCCCACGAGGTCGCCACCGCGAGCGAGGACGACGGTCCCGCAGTGCGCACCACGCTGCGCTGCGAGCCCGACGGCGCCGGGACGCTGGTCACCCTGACCGGCGAGGTGACCGGTGCCCTGGTGCGCGGCGCCGCCACCGGCGCGCTGCTCGACCGCCTGCTCTTCGGCCGCAGCCAGCGGCGCTCTGCGCGGGCGACGCTGCGGCGGCTGCGAGAGCTCGCCGAACCCTGCTGACGCTATCCTGCCGTGCGTCCACGGCCCGCCCAGGCCCCCGATGGCGCGGTCGATGGCCCACAGGAGGCAGGCCCCCGGTGAAGCTCCTCGAGTACCAGGCGAAGCAGCAGTTCGCGAAGGCGGGCATCCCCATCCCCGCCGGCCGCCTGGCCCGCACCGCGGAGGAGGCCGAGGCGGCCGCGCGCGAGCTGGGCCGGGTGGCGGTGAAGGCCCAGGTGCCGGTGGGCGGCCGCGGCAAGGCCGGCGGCATCGCCGTCGTCGACACCCCCGAGCAGGCGCGCACCGAGGCGGCGCGGATCCTCGCCATGGACATCAAGGGCTACCCGGTGCGCAGCGTCTGGTGCGAGACCGGCCTCGACGTCGCCCACGAGCTCTACTGCGGCATCACCCTCGACCGCGACCGCCGGCGCATGGTGCTCATCCTCTCCGGCGCCGGCGGGATGGACATCGAGCAGGTCGCCGAGAACCAGCCGGAGATGATCGCCAAGCTCTGGCCCGACCCCTTACGCGGTCCCCAGCCGTTCCAGATCCGCCAGCTCGCCTTCGCCGCGCTGCGCCGCGTGCCCGCGCTCGCCGACCGCGCCGGCAGGCTCGCCGCCGCGCTGGTGCCGCTGGTGCAGACCCTCTACCGGCTGGCGGTCTCGCTCGACGCCGTCACCTGCGAGATCAACCCGCTGGTGATCACCGCCACCGGCGAGCTCATTGCCGCCGACGGCAAGCTCGAGGTCGACGAGAACGCCGAGTATCGCCACCGCGACCTCGCCGAGGAGCTCGCCATCGACGCGCTCGGCGACGACGGCGCCAGCGGCGACGACCCCTTCGAGGTCGAGGCGAAGCGCCGCGGGCTCACCTACGTGCACCTCGACGGCTACGTCGGCTGCATCGGAAACGGCGCCGGCCTGGTGATGAACACCCTCGACCTGGTCAAGGCGGCCGGCGGCGAGCCCGCCGACTTCCTCGACATCGGTGGCGGCGCGCGCGCCGACGTGGTGCGCAACGCCCTCGACATGGTGCTGAGCGACCCGGCGGTGCGCGGCGTGTTCATCAACATCTTCGGCGGCATCACCCGGGGCGACGAGGTGGCGCGCGGCATCATCCAGGCGCGCGACGAGCTGAACATCACCAAGCCGCTGGTGGTGCGGATGACCGGCACCCGCGAGGAGGAGGGGCGGCAGCTGCTCCGCGAGGCGGGGATCGTCCCCGGAGTGAGCGCCGTCGACGCGGCGCGGACGATCGTCGAGATGACCCGGGAGGTGTCGTGATGTCCATCCTCATCGACCGCTATACGCGCGTCGTCGTCCAGGGCATCACCGGGCGTGAGGGCAGCTTCCACACCGAGCAGATGCAGGCGTACGGCACGGACGTCGTCGCCGGCGTCGTCCCCGGACGCGGTGGCAGCACCCATCTCGGTGTCCCGGTCTTCGACACCGTCGCCGAGGCGGTGGTGGCGACCGCCGCGGAGTGCGCCTTCATCATCGTCCCTCCGCCCTTCGCCGCCGACGCGATCATGGAGGCGGCCGACGCCCGCCTCCCGCTCGCCGTCTGCGTCACCGAGGGTGTCCCCGTGCACGACATGATCCGCGCCCGGGCGGTGATCGACGGCTCGAAGACGAAGCTGATCGGACCCAACTGTCCCGGCCTGCTCACCGCCGGCGAGTGCAAGGTGGGCTTCATCCCCAACCACGTCGCCCGCCCCGGCAACGTCGGCGTCGTCGCCCGCTCGGGGACGCTCACCTACGAGGTCATCCAGGGGCTGAGCCAGGCGGGGCACGGCCAGACCACCGCGGTCGGCATCGGCGGCGACCCGGTCCTCGGGCTCACCTTCCGCGATGTCCTCGAGCTCTTCGCCGGGGACAAGGCGACCAAGGCGGTGGTGATGGTGGGGGAGATCGGCGGCTCCGACGAGGAGGATGCCGCCGATCTGATCGCCAGGGACTTCCCCAAGCCGGTGGTCGCCTTCATCAGCGGCCGCACCGCCCCGCCCGGCAAGCGCATGGGCCACGCGGGGGCGATCATCAGCGGGAACAAGGGCACCGCCCAGAGCAAGATCGATGCGCTGACGTCCGCCGGCGCGGTGATCGGCGACACCATCGAGGACGTGGTCCGGCTGGTGGGGGAGAGGCTCGGCGCTCGGTCCGGGCGCTGACGCCGCAGAGCCCCGGGCCTCGCGGTGAGGACCGGGGCTCCCATGCGGGATCTGGGCAGTCGCCATGGTCGTGTGACGCGGACACCACCCGGGTGCGAAGGCAGGCGGCCTACCCTTCGGTAGGTCGGCTCCCGACAAACTGGCAAACCCGCCGCGAGGCGGGGACGCAAAGCCACGGGTCTCCCTGAGACAGCCGGGCCGCCGAAGGAGTGCCCATGGGGCCGATCCCGTCCCCATGCACATGAATCACCGACGACCCGCCGCGGGCGAGCGCGGAGTCTCCCTCGTGGAGTTCGCGCTCGTCGCACCCGTCCTCGTCGTCCTGGTCCTCGGCCTGTTCCTCACCGGCATCGTGGTCATGAACCAGATGCAGCTGTCGAACGCGGCACGGGACGGGGCACGAGCCGCCGCCATCTGCGGCGGTCCCAGCCGGGTGACCGAAGCGATCACGCCGACGCTCCCCGACGGCCACAGCGCGTGCGACAGCACCCTGCTGGTGGGCTACATCGGCGCCAGGCTCAACGCGCTGCCCGGCGGCGCGGTGACGAACGTCTGCGTCTACGCGGGGTCGGAGACCGGGAGCACCCTGGGCACGACCTGCGTCGCCGCCGACCCCGTCGACCCCAACATCCTCGACAAGTGCAGCAAGGGCAGCGTGCTCCAGGTCGACATCAGCTACCCGCAGCAGCTGTACGTCCCCCTCGTCGGCCGGCTCCTCGGCGACAACGGCACCCAGATCCGCACCCTCCACGCCCGAGCCCAGGCGACATGCGAGCAGTGAGCCCCCGGCGGCGCAGCCGCGGCCAGGCGCTCGTCGAGATGGCGCTCATCGCCCCCGCGCTCATCGTTCTCCTCGGCGGCGCCGCCCAGATCGGGGCCATCGCCTACGGCGGCGTGACCGTGGGAACCGCCGCGCGCGAGGGGGCCCGGATCGCCGCGGAGTATCCCAACCGCTCCCTCGACTTCGTGAGCGCGCTGGGCACGACGGTCTACACCTGCGGCCAGAACCCGACCGACTCCTCGACGGAGACGTCGGTCTGCGACGCGGTGCGCAGCGCCTCGGGGCTGATCTCCGGCGGCTCGTTGACCATCGTGGTCACCGCCAACCACACGGTGTCGCGCCTGCCCACGGACATCGTCGCGGTGGGCAACCCCTGCCCCGGTGGTGCGGCCGCGTCGGGAACCGTCGCCAACCTTCCGTCGGGCACGGTCGCGGTCCTCGCATCGCCGAGCAAGTCGACCTCGGGGACGGTGACGAGCGACAGCACCGGCGCCTACACGATCTGCCTCTCCGCCCCCTCGGGATCCCAGCAGACGACGATCACCGCGACCGCGGTCGACGCCTCCGGCTGCACCTACAACTCGTCGATCACCGTGACCGTGGACAGGAAGTCGGTCACTCCGTCGCCGGCGAACATCACCCTGCCCACCTCGGGGTCGTGCCCGACGGCGGCGCCCACCCCGGCCGGCTCGACGGCCACGCCCGCGCCGTCTACACCCGGAGCGGTGCCGACGCCGGCGACCGCGCCGGCGTGCTCGACGGTGGTGTCGGACAGCTCGTACGTGTCGGTGAGCGTCTCCTACAGGGTGCCGATCTTCGCCCCCTTCGTCAATCGCATGCTCGCCGACACGCCGTCCGGGTCGGTGCGCACCGTGACCGCGACCGAGACGATGCAGGTGGAGCCGTGCTCCATCACCCAGGGAGGCTGAGCGTGCGACTGCGCCGCCGCCGCGAATCCGGCCAGGTGCTCCCGATCAGCGTGATCCTCACCGGGGTGCTGCTCGGCGGCGCCGCCCTCGCCGTCGACCTCAGCATCGCGACCACGAGCCACCGTGACCTCCAGAACGCGAGCGATGCGGCGGCGCTCAGCGCGGCCCGCGACCTCGGCGCCTCCAACAGTGGCCAGCCGAACGAGACCGACCGGGTCCAGGGTGCCATCGACGCGCTGAGGGTCGTCTACGACCACATGGGCTGGGGGACGTCGGGGACGGTCTGGGCGACCGCGGCCGTCCACGCCGTCACCGGGCAGAACTGCGGCAACGGCGCGGGAGCATCGCACTGCGACGTCACCACCCACGGCCCCGGGGCGGGATCGGGCGTCACCGTGACCGTCGACATCCCGCCCCTGTCGGCGCCGAACACCGCGTACGACGAGCAGTCGGGTGCACCCGGGCTGCCCTGGGGATACGCCGAGGTCGACATCAGCAACCCCGCCGCCGGCGGCCTCGGCGGCGCCATCGGTCTCCACGCGGGCCCGGCGGGCTCGCGCTCGGTCGCCTACCACCTCCCCGGGGGCCAGGCCTTCGGCTTCGCGCTCTACTCGAACACGGTGGTCACCACCGGCAACCAGGACGAGGTGGTGGACGGCAACGTCTACGCCTACCGCGACATCTCCCCGCAGTCGAGCGGGCACGCCGACCTCTGCGCCGGCCCCGATGCGAACGGCAACGAGGGCTCCATCGTCCTCGGCGCCCCTCAGTCGGGGCCGTTCCCGTCGCCGGACCCGGCCGCGGGAAGCCCGTACCAGCAGAACGTCCGGGCCATCACCTCGGTGGGATCGTGCAGCGGCGCCGGCGGCGGCGCGGTCAGCCAGACCGAGGCCCTCGGCAGCTGCGGCAGCCTGAGCGTCCAGGGCGTCACCCTCAACGCGGTCCAGGATCCGAACTCCCAGGCGTGCATGGCGTCGCCGGCGCTGCTGCCGCCCGATCTCCAGGGACCGTCGCAGAGCGGGAACGTCGTCGTCGAGGATGGCTCATCGCTGGGAAGCGGGCAGTCGGTTCTCACCGTGACCGCGGCGCTCACCCCCGGCCTGTACTACGTCACCCACAACCCCGGCTGCGTCGCGCCGGGATGCACCGACGTGGTGATCGACGGCCACAGCGCGCCCTCGAACTGCACCGGCAGCAACGCGAGCACGTACACGACCTGCCTGCTCGGCGTGACCTTCTGGCTCGACCAGGGAGCCACCATCGGGATCGGCAACAAGGCCTCGGTGCTCCTCAGCCCGTATCAGCCTCCGCCGGGGACGAGCCAGGACCCCAACGACGGCTTCTTCGCGATCTACGCGCCCACCGGCTCTGCCGGGGGCCTCTACGTGAGCAAGAACGGGACCACCCTGGCGATGACCGGCACCTGCTACATCCCCAGCGGCGCCGTGAACGTCGGGCAGAACGCGCTGATCACCATCAACGGGCAGGCGATCGTGAGCAGCTGGACGGTGCAGAGCGGGAACCACCCCAACCCGGGGATCACCTTCGACCAGCGCTACGTGGCGAAGCAGCGCGAGCTGCTTCAGCTCGTCCAGTGACCGCGTCGCACCCTCCGGCTCCCGGCGAGAACCGCGCCTGGTCCGATCCCGGCCTGCTGCGCCGCGTCGAGGCGCATCGCGCGTCGAAGCCGCCGAAACCCGCGCCTCGGGCGCCCTGGTGGCGGCGGATCGGGTCGCCGAGCCACCGCTGGACCGCCGAGGGCACGTTCATGCTCTTCGTCGCCGCCGGCTGCATCACCCTCGGCGACGTCGTCGCGATGGCGGTCACCCATCACGGCAGCGTCCCCTCGGTGACCGAGGTGACCGCCGCCCCGACGCCGGCGGCGGCGGTGCGCTGCCTGGCCGCGCCCATCCCCTACAGCGCGCTGCCGCGCTGCTAGCGCGGCGGGGCGCCGGCGGCGCCTCCGGCCTGGCTCCGTACAATGCGCGGATGCGCGAGGTGTGGATCGTCGCCGCGGCCCGGACTCCGTTCGGGCGTTTCGGCGGAGGGCTCGCGAAGCTCTCCGCGACCGATCTCGGGGGCGTCGCCATCGCCGAGGTGCTGCGTCGCGCGGACGTGCCGCCCGGTGGCGTCGACCACCTGATCATGGGCACCGTGCTCGCCGCCGGGCAGGGCCAGGTGCCATCGCGGATGGCCGGGCTGAAGGCCGGTCTCCCGGCGTCGGTGCCCAGCTTCACCGTCAACAAGGTGTGCGCCAGCGCGCTGAAGGCGGTCAACCTCGGCGCCCTGTTCATCCGCGCCGGCGAGGCCGACGTGGTCGTGGCCGGCGGCATGGAGTCGATGTCGAACGCGCCGTACCTGCTCGAGGACCAGCGCTTTGGCAGCCGCATGGGGGACCGCACCGCGGTCGACAGCATGATCCGTGACGGGCTCTGCTGCCCCGTCGACGGGGTGCACATGGGCGTGCACGGCAGCCAGGTCGCCGCCGAGATGGGGGTCGGTCGCGAGGAGCAGGACGCCTGGGCGCTGCGCTCGCAGCAGCGCTACGCGACGGCGCTCGACGACGGCTTCTTCCGCGACGAGCTGGTGGCCGTCGCCGTCGCCGGGGGCGCCGAGGTCACCGCCGACGAGCAGCCGCGGCCCGAGACGACCGCCGCGAAGCTCTCGTCGCTGCGCCCCGCCTTCGACCCCGGCGGGACCGTCACCGCGGGCAACGCGCCGGGCGTCAACGACGGCGCCAGCGCGGTGCTGCTCATGGAGGCGTCGCGCGCCCGCGCCGCCGGGTTGGAGCCGCTGGCGCGCTGGGTGGTCGGTGCCGACTCCGCCGCCGAGCACCCCTACCTCGCCACCGTCCCCGCCACCGCGGTGCAGGCGGCGCTGGCACGCAGCCCCGAGCGGATCGGCATCGAGCAGATCAGCCGCATGGAGATCAACGAGGCCTTCGCGGCGGTGGCGATCACCAGCACGCGGATGCTCGAGATCGACCCGGAGCGGGTGAACGTCAACGGTGGCGCCATCGCCGTCGGCCATCCCATCGGCGCCAGCGGGGCGCGCATCCTCATGACCCTGGTCTACGAGCTGCGCCGCAGCGGCGGCGGCTACGGCGCCGCGGGGATCTGCAGCGGCGTCGCCCAGGGCGAGGCCACGCTTGTCCACGTCGGCTAGGAGGAAGGCTGTCGGCGGAGCCGATGGCCTGGGGGAGTCCCCCGAACCGTTCGGCGCGTCAGCGCCGAGAGGAGGCCCCCCCGGCCTCGACCAGCGCATCGCCGCCTTTGCCCGGGAGGTCGTCCGGCCGCTGGCTCCGGAGATGGCCCGCGGCGGCGTGCGCCACGCCGGCGAGCTGATCGCCGAGGCGGGGCGGCGCGGGCTCGCCGGGCTGCTCACCCCCGCCGCGCTCGGCGGCCAGGACGCCGGCCACGTCACCTTCGCCCGCGCGGTCGAGGCGGTGGCCCGCGAGTGCGCCAGCAGCGCGGTGATCTACGACGTGCACGTGAGCGTCGCCAGCGAGCCCTTCGCTCTCTTCGGCGGAGAGGAGCTGAAGCGCCGCTACCTGCCCCGCCTCGCGTCGGGGGAGTGGCTCGGCGCCTTCGCGCTGAGCGAGCCGGGGAGCGGCAGCGACGCCGCGTCGCTGGTCACCCGTGCGGTGCGCGAGGGGGACGAGTACGTCCTCGACGGCACCAAGATGTGGATCACCAACGGCGGCGAGGCCGACCTCTACGTCGTCATGGCCCGCACCGGCGGCCCCGGAGCCCGCGGCATCAGCGCCTTCCTCGTCGAGTCGAGCTGGCCGGGGGTGCGTCCCTCGCGGCCGCTTCGCAAGCTCGGGCTGCGCGGCTCCTCGACCGCCGAGCTCGTGCTCGAGGGGGTCCGCGTCCCCGCCGACAACCGGCTCGGCGAGGAGGGGGCCGGGTTCCGGGTGGCGATGTCGGCGCTCGACAGCGGCCGCATCGGCATCAGCGCCCAGGCGACCGGGATCGCTCAGGGGGCGCTCGACGCCTCCCTGGCGCACCTCCGCGCACGCGGAGTGGAGATCTCCGAGGAGGCCTCCCTCGACGAGGCGCTCGCCGCCGCCGCACCGGCGGTGTCGGTGCCGCTGGCGCAGATGGCCGCCCAGGTGGCGGCGGCGCGCGCGGTCACCGTGCACGCCGCCGAGCTCTGCGACCGGGGGGTGCCGTTCACCCGCGAGGCGGCGATCGCCAAGCTGGTGAGCACCGACGCCTGCGTCGCCGTCGCCCACGCCGCGGTCGAGATCTGCGCGCCGGCGAGTCACGGCGACGCGCACCCCGCCGCGATCCGGCTCCGCGACGCCAAGGCGTGCCAGATCTACGAGGGGACCAACCAGATCCAGCGGCTGGTGATCGCCCGCGAGCTGCTGAGAGCCTGAACAGGGGGAGCGATGGTGGACATCCGGCTCAACGAGGAGCAGCTGATGGTGCAGGGCTCGGTCCGCGAGCTCGCCCGCGGTCGGATCGCGCCGCGCGCCGCGGAGATCGACGAGACCGAGGAGTTCCCCTGGGACGTGGTGCAGCTGTTCCGCCAGCAGGACCTGTTCGCGCTCCCCTTCCCGCCCGAGTACGGGGGGCTCAGCGGCAGCGCGCTCACCCTCAACGTCGCCATCGAGGAGATCGCCAAGGTCTGCGCCACCAGCGCCCTGATCCTCGCCGTGCAGGCGCTCGGCAGCTACCCGATCATGCTCGCCGGCACCGACGCGCAGAGGGAGCGCTGGCTGCCCGACCTCGCCAGCGGGCGCAAGCTCGCCGCCTACGCGCTGACCGAGCCGGGCGCGGGGAGCGATCCCGGCGGGATGGTCACTCGCGCCATCCGTCGCGGCGACGACTACGTGCTCCGCGGCTCGAAGATCTGGATCACCGACGGTGGCGTCGCCGACACCATCACCGTCTTCGCCTCCACCGAGCCGGGCACCCGCAGCAGGGGGATCAGTGCCTTCGTCGTCGACGTCAAGAGCTCGCCCGGGCTCACCGCCACCACCATCCACGGCAAGCTCGGGATCCGCGGCAGCAACACCGCCGAGCTCCACTTCGACGACGTGGTGGTGCCCGCGGCCAACCGCCTCGGCGAGGAGGGCGAGGGGTTCCGCATCGCCATGCGCGTGCTCGACCGCTCGCGCCCCGGGGTGGCGGCGCAGGCGCTGGGGATCGCCCAGGGCGCGCTCGACTACGCGGTCGGCTACGCCCGCGAGCGCCAGCAGTTCGGCAAGGCGATCGCCGAGTTCCAGGGCCTGCAGTTCATGCTCGCCGACATGGAGGCGCAGACCGCCGCGGCCCGCGCGCTCGTCTACCACGCCTCGGCGCTCATCGACCAGAAGAGCCCCGATGTGGGGCACGCCGCCGCCATCTGCAAGCTCTTCGCGGGCGACACCGCGATGCGGGTGACCACCGACGCGGTGCAGATCCTCGGCGGCTACGGCTACGTGCGCGAGTACCCGGTGGAGCGGATGATGCGCGACGCCAAGATCACCCAGATCTACGAGGGCACCAACCAGATCCAGCGCGTCGTGATCGCCCGCGACCTTCTGACCGGTTAGGAGCCAGCGCTGCGTTCGTGTGACGGCGCTGTGACAGCACGGGCGGAGCCCCGGTGCGGGTGCGCTACCCTGGGCCGGACCGGAGGTGAAACAAACGGTGGGCCTCCGGCGTTTGGCAGAGAGTACGCGCCGGCGGGGAACCGGCGACCACCACCGCAGTCCGAGTGGCCGTCCCGGCCCGAAGCCGCCCCTCCCCCGACGTCCCTCTCATGGCAGACACCACGCGCCGACGACGGCGCTCGAGCTATGACCTGGCTCCGACCTGGCTCACCCGTGGGCGGATTCTGCTCGCCTGCGTGGTGCTCGTCGTCGGGCTGATCGGCGGCTACGGCGCCCGCCTGGTGTTCTCGCTCGCCCACCTCTTCGGCGAGAGCCCGATCTCGGTGATCACCGACATCATCCATCACGGGAGTGGCGGGGGCGTGGTCGCCAACAAGTTCGCCAGCGGCCAGCGGGTGAACATCGCACTCTACGGCTACGGCGGCAACGGGCACGACGGCGCCTTCCTCTCCGACTCGATCATGATCGTCTCGATCCAGCCGCGCGGCGACGGGCAGAAGCCGCAGATCGCGGAGATCAGCATCCCCCGCGACTGGTTCGTGCCCATCCCGATCGGCGGCGCCCAGAAGACCTACTACGGGCGCATCAACGAGGCGTACTCGATCGGGCAGGCGGGGCTGCCGGTGTCGTCGCCGCAGTACAGCGGCGACCACGGCGGCGGCAACCTCGCCGACGCCACCATCGCCGGCATGCTCGGCATCACCATCGACCACTTCGTCGGCCTCGACTTCACCGCCTTCAAGTCGGCGGTCGACTCGGTCGGCGGCGTCGACATCAACGTCGAGCACACCTTCACCGACAACAACTACCCGCGCGGCGAATGTGACGATCCGCAGCACCCCGACTGCGCGGTCGAGAGCGTCCACTTCAACGCCGGTCCCCAGCACATGGACGGCGCCACCGCGCTGATCTTCGCCCGCTCGCGCGAGTCCGCCGACCCGCTGGAGGGCACCAACTTCGCGCGCAACAAGCGCCAGCAGCTGGTGCTGAGCGCGATCAAGCAGAAGGTGCTGAGCGTCGGCGGGCTGGGCAACCTCCCCAACCTGCTCAACAGCCTGGGCGACCACGTCAAGACCGACCTGCCGCTCGGTGACGCGCTCGCGCTCTACGACCTGGTCAAGAACGTCGACACCACCAGCTTCGAGCACGTGAGCATCGACAACAGCAACTTCATCTACGACTGCGGGCCGCCGTACGGCACCGCCAGCTGCCCGGCGGCCTACGAGTACCCATACGACAAGAGCTTCGCCACCATCCAGCACTTCGTGCAGAACATGTTCCCGCCGC
The DNA here is from genome assembly GCA_036269455.1 of Candidatus Dormiibacterota bacterium. GTDB lineage: Bacteria > Chloroflexota > Dormibacteria > Aeolococcales > Aeolococcaceae > CF-96. The sequence continues at coordinate 20,028 of DATARS010000129.1, forward strand.
AGGCCGCGCTCAAGGAGAAGGCGCCGGTCTCGGTGGTCGACGCCAGCGGCCGCAATGCCGGGGCCTCGAAGCGCTGGTCATCGCTGCTCGCCGACACCGGCCTCGCCGCCTCCGACGGGGGGACCGGGAAGCTGAGCCCGACCACCCACGTGATCGACACCAGCGGCGGCCGGGACGCCGGCACCGCGCAGTGGCTCGCCCACCTCTTCGGCGTCCAGGTCGAGACCCCGGTCCCCGCCAGCCCGGTGGCGCCTGCGAGCGGCTCGCCCGCCTCCGCTCCCGGGGGCGTGACCCTGGTGCTCGGCCAGGATGAGGAGCGCTCCTTCTACGGCACGGGCGCCGGCGCCTACGGCAGTCCGTCGACCGGCTCGTCGTCCGGCTCGGCGACCGGCACCGCCGGCAGCGCGACCCCGCGCCGCGCCACGGCACCGGCCACCGCGAAGCCGACGGCGGCACCGGCGCCGGCGGCGCCGCCGACCTCGCACAGCACCCCCGGCAGCCTCCTCGATCCGCCCCCGCTCGTCACCACCACCTCTGCGCCGGCGCCGGGGCCGTCGCCGTCACCGAAGCCGACCCCGAGGCCGAAGTCGCATCACACCCCGGCGCCGACCCCCGCGCCGACCCCGTAGGCGGACGGCTGGGGCCGGAAGGCCAGCCGGTCGGCGAGCCGCAGCGGGGCGAAGCACGGCGGCTCGCTGAGCTGCCAGATGTCGCACGGCCGCTCCGACGATCCGGACGCCTCGAGGATGTGGTTCACGGCGCGCCGCGCGGCCTCGTTGGCCGCCTCCATCGTCGCCAGGTCGGTGTGGGTGCGGACGTAGTCGGAGGCGAGCATCAGGTTGTCGATCGCGGTCCCCGCCCGCGGCCGGTACCGCCAGGAGCCGGCGGTGTTCACCAGCAGCGGCTCGGCGTTGGCCCCGGCGTGGGGCGGGTTGGGATAGGTGATGTCGCGGTCGACGAAGGTGCGCACCAGATTGCCGTCGTCGAGCCCCTCGACCCCGCGGGTCTGCAGCTGGTGGCGCACCTCGGCGACGAGCTCGATGTGCGAGCAGGCCTTGGCGTGCTTGCCGATCAGCTCGCCCTGCGCCTCCCACTCGGAGACGTCGACCGAGAGCACACCGGAGACGCTGCCGTCGCCCATGGTGCGCAGGTCGTGGTCGGGCCAGAACTGCTGCTGGGAGATCGAGGTGAGCGCCCAGGGCGTGTCGATGAACAGGGTGTGGCCGCGCACCGAGGGGGTGTCCTCGCGCAGGTAGAACATCACCCCGTTCATCCAGCGGGTCACCAGGTGCGAGAGGCCGCCGAGCGCCGGGTCGGCGCGCCGCAGCGTCGGTGAGACGAGCTTGCGCATCACCTCGACGGGAAGCGCGGCGACGTAGAAGTCGGCGGTGTGGGTGGTGCTGGTCCTTCCCTGGCGGGCGGTGACGCCGGCGACCCGGCCCTGGCGCATCGAGATGGCGGTCACCTCCGCGCCCATCCGGTAGTCGACCCCCAGCGAGCGCAGGTGCGCCAGCCAGGGGTCGATCCAGACGTCGTTGGTGGGGCCGTTCAGCAGCCGGTCGCAGCGGCCGCCCGGCCTCATCAGGTCGAGGAGGAGCTGGATCAGGATGTAGCCGCCGGCGCGGGCGCTGAGCCGGCGCGCCTGGGCGGCGACCAGGGTGCGGCTGAGGCCGTCGGCGAGGTAGAGCTGGTACTTGGCGGAGCGCTGGTCGGCGCCCGAGAAGCTCCACCAGTCGAGGTTCTCGAACTCCTCGTAGCGGCGCGCCTCGCAGGCGCCGAGCATCGCCACCAGCCGCTCGACGAAGTGCGCCAGGTCGAGCGGCGGGATGCCGGGATCGCCGAGCAGGTTGCCGATGATCGCGCCCAGCCCCATGCGCAGCTCCTCGAGGGAGGCGGGGAAGCGCGCCGGGATGACGACCTTGCGCAGGGTGTGCTGGGCCATCTCCAGCCGGGTGGCGGGCACCAGGTTGCCGAAGACGCCGTTCGCCCTCCCCGGCACCGGGATCCGCTTCATGGTGTCGGGCAGGTGGCGATAGAAGCCGGGGAAGAAGCGGAAGCCGTGCTCGCCGGGGAGGTCGCGCCGCCCCTCGGTCCCGGTATGGGGCACCGGCATGCTCCGCGCCTTGCCCCCGGGGATGTCGCGGCGCTCGAGCACGGTGACGGCGAAGTCCCGCTCGGCGAGCTCGTGGGCGGCGCTCATCCCGGCGACGCCGCCGCCGAGCACCAGGACGCTGCGCCGGGTCACTCCGGCAGGTCCTCGCGGGCGCGGAAGATCTCCACCGACGCCAGGGTGCAGCGGCGCTCGCCCCAGCGGGTGAGCCCGCCGGCGAGGAGCACGCCGCCCCCGGGCAGACGGGTGGCGGTGTGCGCGGCGCGCGCCCCGGTGATCCCGGCGGGGATCCAGCAGCCGGCGCGGGGGTCGAAGATCTCCGCGGTGGCGAGCGCCTGGCCGGCGGCGCTCCAGCCCCCGGCGACGAGCACCCGCCCGTCCTCCAGCAGGGTGCCGGTGTGGCGGCGCCGCCGCCGGGGCATCTCCGGTTGGGCCACCAGGGCGCGGCGGACCGGCAGATAGCGCCAGGCGGTGGCCACCGCGCCCCGCGAGCCGCCTCCGGCGAGGAGCGCGCTGCCGTCGGCGAGCCGGGTGGCGCTGTGCCGTGCGGGAACGCCGACCGCCCCCAGCGCGCTCCGCCAGCCATCCATCCCCAGGGCGTAGACCTCTGCCGACCAGCGCGGGTCGCCGCCGGTGTCGCCCCCGGCGACGAGCACGGCGTCGTGGCCGACCAGGGTCGCGGTGTGGGTCGCCCGGGCGGCGAGCATGCTCGGAGCCCGGCTCCAGAGGTCGAGCGCCGGGTCGTAGATCTCGGCCGAGGCGAGCCGCAGCGGGGGCATGGCGTGGAGCTCGGCGCCGCCGGCGCAGAGCACCGCGCCTCCGCGGAGGCGGACCGCGGTGTGGAGCGTCCGGGAGACGGTCAGCGGCGCGCGCCGCGTCCAGCGATCGCGGCAGGGCTCGTAGGCCTCCGCCGTGCCGAGGCTGCCGCCCTCGGCGGCGCCTCCGGCGACGAGCACGCTGCCGTCCTCGAGGAGGGTGGCGGTGTGCCCGGTGCGGGCGTCCCTCAGAGGCGCCGCCCGCGACCAGGAGCGCGCGCGCGGGTCGTAGATCTCCGCGCCGGCGAGGAACCCCTCTGCCTCGGAGAAGCCCCCGGCGACCAGCACCCTGCCATCCTCGAGCAGGGTGGCGGTGTGGCCCTCCCGCGCCTGGTGCATGAGCTCGGCGCCGCGCCGGGGAACCGGCGCCGGCCCCCCGGGGGCGGCGGGCGGGTGCCTCGGCGGCGAGGGGAGGGCCATCGAGGAGCCAGGCTAGGCCGCTCCGGCGATGCGAGCGTCACGGAACCCCGTGATGTTTTGGGTCCCCGCCGCGGCGCCCCATCAGTTCCACCCGGGAGCGGACGCCGAGCTTCGCGTAGACGTGCTTGAGGTGGGTCTCGACGGTGTTCACCGAGACCGAGAGGTGCTGGGCGATCTGCTGGTTGGACCGTCCGGCGCACACCAGGTCGGCCACCCGTGTCTCCTGGGCGGTGAGCCGCTCGGGCTCGTCGAGGCTGCGATGGCGGCGTCCGCCGGCGACCTGGAGCTCGGCGCGGGCCTGGGCGGCGAGCCAGCTGGCCCCCGCCTCCTCGGCGAGGTGGAGCGCCGACGCGAGCGGGGCGCGGGCGGCGGCGGGCCGGCCGACGCGGCGGAGCAGCCGGCCCCGCTCGATGAGGGTCTGGGCGTGCTCCAGGGGCAGCCCGACCTCGTCGTGGAGCGCCAGGGCGTTCTGGAGGTGCCGCTCGGCGGTGGCGACGTCGCCCCGCGCCTCGGCGAGGTGGGCGTGGCCACAGGCGGCGGCGATGCGCGGCCAGCGGCAGGGCAGCCGCGTCGCGCACTCCTCCAGCCAGCCGAGTACCCGCTGAGCGTCGGCGAGCCGGCCGGCGCCGGTGTGGGCGGCGACGGCGTGGCGCGCCCAGGGCACGACGCAGGGCTCGCCGATGCCCGCCCGGTGGGTGAGCTCCTCGGCCCGGATGAACCAGGCACTGGCGGCCTCGGCACGACCCTCGACGAGGGCGCGGCGGCCGCGCACGTGGTGCACCCAGAGCAGGGCGATCGCCGGCGGGCGCGGCTGCGCCTCGACCAGGGCGCACATCGCCTCGCTCTCCTCCAGCCGGCCGGTGAGCTGGGCCAGCACCGCGCCGCCGGCGGCGCCGAAGGGGGCCATGAAGGGCACGAGCTCGCCGATGGCCATGCCCCGCTCGGCGAGCAGCTGCGCGTCGCCGAGCAGCCCGGCGCGGATCAGGGTGTCGCCGAGGCTCAGCGCCACCGCGGCGATCGCCTCCACGGCCCCCAGCCGCTCGGCGGCGCCGAGGGCGATCTGGAGCACCCGGCGCGCCTCGGTGAGACGCTCGGCGTACTTGCCGACGTGCCCGTGGGTCATCAGCGCCCCCCAGCTCGAGGTGAGCTCGGAGAGGTGGGCGCCGAGGTCGCTCTCGACCACCGCGGCGGCCGCCGCGGTCGCCTCCAGGCCGGCGGGGTCGCCGCAGAGGAAGCTGACGAAGCCCCATGCCGCGCCCACCCGGGTGCGCAGCGACTCGTCGACGTCCTCGGCGAGGGTGCGGGCGCGGGTGACGGCGCGCAGCGAGTCGCCGGGTCCGGTGGTGAGCCAGGAGGTCTGGGCCCGGTCGAGCAGCACCTCGACGGCCGCCCCGGCCAGGCCGCTGCGCTCCGCCAGCCCCGCGGCGGCGTCGAGCTGCAGCGCCGCCTGGTGGGTGTCGCCCGCCGCCCAGTGGGCGTGGCCGAGCAGCCGCAGCCCCGCCACCCGCGCCGCCGCGGGCAGCTCGGGGTCAGCGAGGAGGCGTTCCTGGGTCTCGATCGCCGCCGCCGGACGGCCGCTGGCGAGCAGCGCCTCGCCGAGCACCCCGAGGAGCTCCGCCGAGGGACGCTCACCGGAGAGGTCGAGCGCTGCCTCGAGGTGGCGCACCGCGGTCTGCAGCGCGCCGCCGCGGAGCGCCGCGCGCCCCGCGCGCTCGAGGACGGCGAGGGCGACGGGGTCGCCGACGAGGTCGGCGCGGACCGCGTGCTGTGCGGCCTCTGCGTCCAGCCCCTGGCCGGCGAGCACCGCGACGGCGCGGGCGTGGAGGCGGGCGCGCACCGGCGGCTCCATGTCCTCGTAGAGGGCGTGGCGGAAGAGCGGGTGGACGAACTCCAGGGTGCTCCCCCCGGCGCCGCGGAGCAGGCCGCTGCGCAGCAGCGCCTCGAGGGCGTCGTCGACGCCGGCCTCGTCGAGCCGCGCCACCTCGACGGCCGGCCCCGTCCGGAAGTGGACCCCGAGGGCGCTCGCCGCCCGCGCCAGCCGCAGGGCGGGCTCGGGGAGCGCGGCGAACCGCGCCAGCAGCAGCTCGTCGGAGATCCAGGGGCGCGAGCCCTCCGCCGGGTCGGGCAGCTCCTCGCCGCGGCGCAGGCTGCGCGCCACCTGCTCGAGGAGCAGGCAGTTGCCGTTGCAGAGGCTCAGCGCCTGGGCCACCACCGGCTCGGGCGGCCCACCCCCCTGGGTGGCGAGCAGGGTGCGGGCGGACGCCTCGCTGAGCGGGAGCAGCCGCTCGAGGGTGGCGTGGCCTCCGGCCACGAGCCCCCCCGCCACCTCGCGGGCCCGCGGCGGCCAGGGACGGAGGGTGCCGATCACCGCCACCCCCTTCCCGCCGATGCGCCGGCAGAGGAAGGCGAGCAGCGCCAGGGAGTCGTCGTCGGCCCAGTGGAGGTCGTCGAGGGCGAGGAGCAGCGGCCGGGGCGCCTCCTCCTCGATCCAGCGCAGCACCTGGAAGAAGGTGGCGCCGGGCGGCGCCGGAGGGGTCTCGGTGCCGACGCCGAGGTCGGGCCCGCCGAGCCCGGCCAACGCCTGGCCGAAGAGGCCGAAGGGCAGCGCCGACTCCATCGGATCGCCGCGGGCTGAGCCGGTGCGGATGCCGGCGCCGGCGACCCGGCGGGCATGGTCGAGCACCGAGGTCTTGCCCAGCCCGGCCTCGGCGGCGATCAGCAGGGTGCCGCCACCGCCGGAGCGGGCTGCGTCGAGGAGGCCTCTCGTCGCCTCGAGCACCGCCTCCCTTTCCCACATGCCAGCTCGGAGCGTACGCCAGCCGGGGACCGATCGCCAAGACGGAGTCGTGTCATTGGTGTCCGGCGCGGGACGCGTGGCGCGACCGCACCCCTAGACTCCGGACCTTCGGCGACGTGATCGGGGGAGGCGAGTGGAGCTGGCAGACCGTTTGCTGGGCGGCGACGTCCGGGCGCTGGCGCGCGCCATCAGCATGGTCGAGGACCGTGCCGAGGATCTCCCCGAGCTGCTCGCCGCGGTGCGCGGCCGCGCCGGCGCCGCCCACGTGGTCGGCCTCACCGGCCCCCCGGGGAGCGGCAAGAGCACTCTCGCGGACGGGGTCGTCGAGCACTGGCGCGGGCTCGACCGGGCCGTGGGCGTGCTCGCCGTCGACCCCAGCAGCCCCTTCAGCGGCGGCGCCATCCTCGGCGACCGGGTTCGGATGCAGCGCCATGCGCTCGACCGCGGCGTCTACATCCGCAGCATGGCGGCGCGCGGCCATCTCGGCGGGCTGGCCAGCGCCGCCCGCGAGGCGATCCGGCTCATCGACGCGAGCGGGCGCCACCACTGCCTGCTCGAGACCGTCGGCGTCGGCCAGTCCGAGCTCGAGGTGATGCTCACCGCCGACACCGTGGTGGTGGTGACCACGCCGACGTCCGGCGACGGGGTGCAGCTGATCAAGGCGGGGATCATGGAGATCGCCGACATCTTCGTGGTCAACAAGGCCGACCTCCCCGGCACCGACCGGGTGGTGAAGGAGCTGCGCCGGCTGGTGCACGAGAGCAGCCGGTCGATGCGCTGGGAGGCGCCGGTGCTCACCACCATCGCGTCCACCGGCGAGGGCGTGCCCGAGCTCGTCGCGGCCGTGGACCGCCACCTCGCCTGGGCCGCCGAGGACGGCGAGCTGCAGCAGCGGCGCAGCCGGCGACTCCTCGCCGAGGTGGAGTCGATCGTCGCTGAGCGCGCCGTCGAACGGGCCCGCCGTGCGCTCCGCGAGACCGTCGACACCAATGACCTCGGCGACCTCGCCGGGATCGACCCCTACGCCCTCGCCGACCGCATCCTCAACGGCCGCAGCGCCGGCTGAGCGAGGTCGAGCTCGGCGAGCAGCGCCGCGACCAGGGGGAGGAACTCGAGCAGGTTGTAGAGGAAGTGCAGGTACGGCCGCTGCAGCGGTCCGCCCAGCAGCCCGCCGCTGGCGAGGATGCCGTTGACCCCGCCGTGGAGCGCGATCGCGGGCTGCAGCGAGACCAGGTAGAGGTAGATGTGCTCGACGTCGTGGAACCCGGCGACGGCGAACGCGACCCAGAGCCAGCGGTTGTGGCGGTAGCGGAAGAGCAGCGCCGCGCAGCCGAGCCACACCGCCGATGTCCAGATCAGGTGCACGAGCTCCTGGTTGAGCCGGGTGAGCACTCCCTGGGAGAGGTCGGCGTTGCCGCCGGTCACCAGCAGCTGCACCACCTGGACGAGGTGCTCGGTCTGGTGCAGGCCCTGGAGCACCACCAGGGCGGTGAGCGCGGCGAGCGCCAGGCCGCCGGGAATGGCGAGGCGGCGGCCACGCCCGCTGACCAGCAGCACCACCAGCGCGGCGTCGACGGCGAGCACCAGCAGCGCTGCGCCGAGCACGATCAGCGGAGCGCGCTCGCTCGCCGGCCACAGGCCGCGCAGCGCCGCCAACCGTGCCGCCAGCGGGGAGCCGGGATGGGGGGCGCGGTGCGCCGCCATCCAGAGCATTGCCGCGGTGGCGACCAGCAGGACGGCCGCCACCCGGGCGAGCCGGCGCGCGTCGACTCCCGAGCGCGAGGTCGATGCCACGCGGTCATTGTAGGGCAGTGTTCAGGACGCCGATCCCGCCAAACGTGGGCGAGCCGCTTCGACGCCCGTCGGCGCGTGGTATGCACAGGGCGTGGACTTCACCGACTACTACGCCGTGCTCGGGGTGCCGAAGAGCGCCGACCAGGCGGCGATCAAGGCGGCGTACCGCAAGCTCGCGCGGACCCTCCATCCCGACGTCAACAGGGACCCGGCGGCGGGGGAGCGCTTCAAGAGGGTGAACGAGGCCAACGCGGTCCTCGGCGACCCGGAGAAGCGCGCCAAGTACGACCGCCTCGGCGCCGACTGGGAGCGGCTCGAGCAGATGGAGCGTCAGCAGCCGTTCACCCGGTCACGGGGCGGCGGCGGCCGCGGGCCGCGGCCGGAGGTGCACAGCGACTTCTTCGAGA
>DATARS010000130.1:0-4674 GCA_036269455.1 Candidatus Dormiibacterota bacterium
CGAGATACATGCGGATGGGGTCGAAGTAGAACGGCGAGCGGCTGAAGGCGTCCGTGCCGATGTAGACGCCGGCGCTGCCCAGGCTGGACTCGGCGATGAAGGGCAGCAGCGCCTGCAGGCTCGCCGTGGTGGCGCGGTGCGCAACCCGCCGCGGCGGCGGCACCCGGTTGGCGAGCAGTGACATCACAGCCCGCGGCAGAGGGGCAGGGTGAAGGTGAACGCCGGGCCCTGCTCGCCCACCAGCCGCTGCAGGTCGAGGTGCGAGCGCAGCGCGCAGTCCTCGACGTCGGCGATCGCCGTCTCCAGGGCCTCGGCGCCCTCGGCGGACACGGTGATGTAGCCGGCGTAGATGAACTCGCGGTGACCCTCGGCGAGCTCCTGCTCGCGGCGCTCGATGCCGGCGCGCTGGTTGCGCCGGCTCGCGGTCTCGATGAAGCCGCGGGCGGCGCGCATCTGGGCGTCGCCGATGTCGGAGGTGCGCGCCGACTCGGCGGCGCGGAGCGCGCGGCTGGGGGGCACGGGCTCGAGCACGATGCTGTAGCAGTGGGCGGCGCGCGCCTCGAGGATCAGCGGGATCTGGAAGCCGCAGTCGACCGGGAGGCGGGGGAAGTGGCGCACCCCGAAGGTGGCGTGGTGGAACTGCTGCGCCTCGTAGTGGGTCGCGGTCTCGCGCTCGAACGAGGGGCTCACCGTGTCCCAGCTCACCTCGTGGCCGTCGTGGAAGCGGCGCGCCTCGGGGTCGTAGGCGTTGCGCATCACCGCGGCGACCCCGCCGGGGCTGAGCACCGCGGCGCCGGGGAGGATCTCGTGGAGCTCGGCGCGCAGCCGCTCGACCTCGGCGGCGAGCACGTTCATGGCGCCGAGGTCGACGTCTCCGCCGCCGCGCCGCGACGCCTGCCGCCGGCCGAGGCGGGTCAGCGACACCTGCACCACCACGAAGTTCTCGTGCTCGGTGGGCGGGCGGCGGTCGATCTGCTCGGCGAGCGCGTCCTCGAAGAACGGCGAGCTCGGGTCGGCGTAGCGCGCGAACCAGCTGCGGTTGTCCCGCGCCGCGCCCGGCGCGGTGCGGTGGAGCAGCTGGATGCGCGAGAGCGGCGAGTGCTCGCGCACCAGGCTGCCGAGCACCAGCCCCCAGCGGTTGAGCTGGGCCACCCGCTCCTCGACCGAGCGGAGCACGAAGGGCATGGCGCCGAGCTGCATCAGCGCGCAGTAGGCCACCTCGCCCGCCGCCTGCTCCTCGCGCAGCACCCCGTAGCGCCGGCCGGCCCGCTCCAGGGTGAGCAGGCTGACCTCGGGGAGGACGTGGGGGATGGCGCGGGGATCGCCGCGCCGCCGGGTCAGCCTGTTGCGGGTGACGTAGCCGCTGAGGACCAGCACCCACTCGTCGGCGTGGTGGCCGTTGATCGGCACCAGGGCGAGCGCCCCGAAGGCGACGCACCAGCCGCAGACCACCAGCGCCCCGAGCGCGCGGGGGACGAAGTGGAGGGTGATCAGCCCCAGCACCAGGCCGGTGATCATCAGCGCCAGCTGGGGGAAGCGGATGCCGAGGAAGATCCCCGGGTTGTGGGGCGGCGGGAAGACGAACCGCGGGGCGGCGGCCTCGGTGCTGCTGCCGTCGGCGGTCTCGACGCTCACCCTCTCCCCCTCACGAGCCCGGCTGCACCCGCGGGCGCAGCGGCGGCGGCGCCGGGTTGCGCGGCGCGTCCTTCACCGCCGGCGCCTCGGCGGCCGGGGCGAGCGCCGGCGCCGCGGCAGGCGCGGGGCTCGGGCTGGCGCTCCCCACCGGGACCGGCGGCCGGTGCGCGGCGGCGGCGGCGCCGGACTCCTGGGGGGTGACCCCGGGGAGCTCGGGCGGGCGGCTGCGCTCCGGCCGGGGCCGGTAGGTCGCGGGCAGCGGAGCCCGCGGCCGGGTGCCGCCCTCCTCGGCGTCACGACGATGCATCTGGCCGATGCCCCAGGCGACGCTGCCCGCGGCGGCCTCGCCCGCCGCGCCCATGGCGCCGAGCGGCGGCGCGGTGCCGGCGCGGCGCTTGACGAAGCCCATCGTCTCCATCTCGGCGAGGTGGATGCCCCGGAGCAGCGCCCAGGGGGTGAACGCGACCATGCCGAGGAGCACCGTCGCCGAGGTGATCGCCAGCCAGTCGGGCACCCCCTGGAGCCCGAAGGCGAGGATCTGGAAGCCGACCGAGAGGAAGATCACCATCGCCAGCTTGGTGAGGATCAGCGAGGCGAGGTACTCGCCCATCCGCCGCGCGGTGCCGCTGGTGCGGGGGTAGATCGCCATCACCGCGACCAGCGGCAGGAAGACGACGAGCGCCTGCACCAGCACCAGGCGGAGCACCAGCCAGGCCACCACCAGCAGGGTGGTGATGAGCGCGAAGAGGCAGAGGATGGCGATCGCCGCGGCCTCGGGGACGCCCCCGCCGGAGTGGTTCTGGAGCATCTGGGTGAGCCGGTCGAGCACCTGGGTGCTCGCCGAGCCCATGCTCGCGGTCCACAGGCTCGCGATCGAGTCGACGCCCTGGACGAACCAGGCCATCAGCGGCAGCCCGGCGAGGGCGACCATCACCGCGGCGATCAGCCGGCTGAGCACCGACGCGCCGGCGCCGTGGACGCCACCGGCGAGGTGCTCGAGCAGGGCCAGGGCGACGAAGGCGATGACCAGGCCCAGCGCGAGCGCGGTCATCTCGCTGTAGGCGGGGTTGACCACGTGCCAGTTGGGCTCGAGGCTCGGCGAGAGCAGCGACTGGCGCAGCCAGCCCAGTGCGGTGACCACCCCGTCGACGAGGAAGTTGGAGACGTGGTCGAGGGCGCCGTGGGCGACGTAGCCGACGGCGCGGTGGGTGAGGCTCGGCGACGCGGAGGTGGCCGGCGGCGCCGGCCCGAACAGCGTCGACTGCGGCGCGGCCGCCGGGGCCATGTCCGGCGCGCTCAGCGGCGGCGGCGCCGCCGGGGCGGGCGACAGCGCCGGGCCGCCGACGGCGGCGGGATGGAGCATCCGGTGGAGCAGCCCGGGTTTCCTCGCCGGCGCCGCCGCCCCGGGCGCGGGGGCGGGCGACGACGAGCCGTCGCTGTGGGTGTAGCTGCAGTGGGTGGTCGGCCAGCCCCAGGTGCAGCTGATGTCGTCCGCCCGCACCGCCTGGGCAGGGCCGAGGCAGACCGCGGCCACGGTGGCGAGCAGGGCGGCGAGGACCACGGCCGCAAGGTGCCGGCGCGTGGTCGCGGGCGAGCGCATCAGTGGCCGAACAGCCCGGTGAGCGAGTTGGCGATCGCCGCGGCGGCGTAGAGCAGCGCACCCGACACCACCGCCATGAACGTCGTCGCCTTGCCGCGCTGGGCGACCATCACGTTGTGGCTGGCCGAGCCCACCAGGGTCATCAGCACCCCGGCGGCGAGGGCCACGCCGGCGGCGAGGATCACCAGGGCGGCGAGGTTGCCGCCGACGTGGTTGATGGCGTTGCGCACCGGCTCGGGGAACCCGTCCCAGCTGGGGTTGACGTCGAGCTTGGTCACGTCCGCGAGGATCATCGGCTCAGTCCCTCTTCGCGAAGCCGTCGGCGATCAGCGCCGCCAGCTCCAGATAACCGTCACGGGTGCGATGCTCGAGCAGGTCCCACTGCAACACGCCGCCGGCGGCGAGGTGCCGGTCCCAGGCGATTCGCTGGGTGGCGCGGACGTGGGGGGAGAAGAACTCCTCGAGCTTGCGCACGTCCACCAGGGTGTCGTTGCGCACCATGTTGATGACCACGATCACGTGGTGCCGGCACCAGTCGGCGCCGCGCGCCACCACGAGGTGGTCGAGGGTGAAGCCGGCGATCCGGCCGGCGTCGAGGCTGGGGGCGCTCACCAGGATCACCTGGTCGGCGCGGCGGCGGAGGAAGTACGAGGTCGCCGGCCCCAGCAGCGCGGTGCCGAGGTCGGCGTAGATCAGGCTGTAGAAGCGGGTCAGCACCTCCAGCGCACGGCTGTACTCGGCCTCGCCGAGCGCGCGGGTCACCGCCGGGTCGAGCGGAGCGGCGAGCACGTCGAGCCGGGAGGGGTGCTGGATCAGGTAGCGCCAGGCCTCGGCGGCGCGGGTGATCGATCCGGCGTTGTCGAGCAGGTCGGAGATGCTCCCGGGCGGCGGCTGCTGGGCGACCCGGCCGGCGAGCGAGCCGGCGTCGGGGTTGGCGTCGATCACCGCCAGCCGGTCGGCGCGGACCAGGGCGGCGGCGACCGCCGTCCCCAGGGCGACGGTGGTCTTGCCCACCCCACCCTTGCCCGCGGCGCTGGCGATCACCGTCGGGACGCTCACCGGCGCCCGGGCGCGCACGGTCACCGCCTGGCGGTACTGCTCGACCCGCGAGAGCGGCGGGATCAGGCGGTGGCCGGTGGCCTGCCAGACCAGCCGCCGCCATCCCGCCGCCGGGGGCATCGCCGCCGGCTTCAGGAAGCTCTGCGCGGCGAAGTCGACCGCCGCCCGGGGGAGCTGCGGCGCCTCGGGAGCCGGCGCCGGAGCGGGGGCGGCCGGCGCCGGCGTCGAGCGCGCGGCGAAGGCGTCGGCGGTGCCCCCGGCGTCGACCTCGACGGGGGCCTCGACGAGGGGGTCGACCTGGGGTTAGACGAGCGGCTCGGGCGGCGCGGGCGCGAGGGCAGGTGCCGACTCCGGCTCGGCGAGCGCCGCAGCCGGGCCGT
>DATARS010000131.1:0-2749 GCA_036269455.1 Candidatus Dormiibacterota bacterium
AAGATGAAGGTGCCCCGCGCCGCGTACTCCTTGAGGATGTCGTTCTGGATGGTGCCGCCGAGCTTGTCGGCGGCGATCCCCTGACGCTCGGCGGCGAGCTCGTAGAGCAGCAGCAGGATCGACGCCGGGGCGTTGATGGTCATCGAGGTGGTGACCCTGTCCTGGGGGATGCCGGCGACCAGCATCTCCATGTCCGCCAGCGAGTCGATGGCCACACCCACCTTGCCCACCTCGCCGCGGGCCATGGGGTCGTCGCTGTCGTAGCCCATCTGGGTGGGCAGGTCGAAGGCGGTGCTCAGCCCGGTCTGGCCGGCACGGAGCAGGTAGTGGAAGCGCCGGTTGGTCTGCTCGGCGCTGCCGAATCCCGCGTACTGGCGCATCGTCCAGAGCCGCGAGCGGTAGCCGTCGGCGCGCACCCCGCGCACGTAGGGGAAGTCGCCCGGGGGCTCGGGCTCGGGCAGTCCGTCGAAGTACGCGGGGTCGAGGGGCAGCCCGCTCTCGGTCTCGCGGGTCGACGCGTCCGCCCGTGGGTCGGTGGCGGTCACCCCCCGTGCCCGGCTCCGGCCGGGTCGTCCTGGCAGAGCTCGGTGAGCACGCCGCTCACCGCCTTGGGGTGGACGAACCCGACGAGCTTGCCGCCCGCACCCTTTCGGGGCGCGGTGTCGAGCAGCTGCATCCCCTCGGAGGCGAGGTGGTCGAGCGAGCGCTGGACGTCCTCGACCCCGTAGGCGATGTGGTGGATGCCGCCGCCGCGCTTGGCGAGGAAGCCGGCGATCTTCGACTCCGGCGAGGTGGCGCCGAGCAGCTCGATCCGCGACTCGCCGACCTCGAACATCACCGTCTCGACTCCGTCGGACTCGACGACCTCGCGGTGCGACGGTCCCACTCCGAACAGCTGCGTGTACGCCTGGATCGCCGCCTCGATATCCGGGACGGCGACGCCGATGTGGTCGATCTTCTGGAGCATCTGATCACCCCGTGCACAGCTGGTCGATCCGCGAGTATAGGGAGGGTCGCAACCGCGGCCGCCTCAGCGGATCGACGTCCCCGAGCGCCCCCCGCCGAGCGGCCGCCCTCCGCTCAGCAGCCGGAGCACGCCGAGGAGCAGGCAGGCGCCGATGAAGGCGACGACGATCGAGCCGAGGAAGCCGTAGCTGGCGTGGGGCTCGAGCTGGTCGAGGAGCGCCCCGCCGATCACCGCGCCGGCGATGCCCACCACGACGTCGGCGAGGCAGCCGAGGCCGCGGCCCTCGACCAGGCGTCCGGCCAGGGCCCCGGCGATCGCCCCGATGATCAGCCAGCCGATGAGGTGGTGCGACTGCACGGCCCTGCCTCCCGATGGTTCCTGCGCACCTCCAGTATTGCCGGTGACGCGTGCGTGGAGAGCGCATCACGGCGGCCGGCGCGGACACCGGGCCGGGGTACTTTCCGGGGAATGCCCTCGACCTCCCCGCGCGCGCGCCGGATCGCCCTCGCCGTCTGCGGCCTGGCGGTGGCGCTGCTCGCGGTCTACCTCTCGATCTGGTCGAACGTCACCGCCGCGCAGCGCGCCGACAGCGACTTCTCCGCCACCTGGGTGGCGGCGCAGGTGTGGCGCGACGGCCAGGGGGCGCGGCTCTACGACCAGGGCCTGGAGACGGCGCGGCACCTGCCCCTCTTCCCGCCCGGCGCGCTCACCGCGGGGCAGCAGCCCGACCTCCCCTTCATCACCCCGCCCGCCACCGCGGTGCTCGCCGCGCCGCTCACCCTCCTCGACCTGACCACGGCGTACCGGCTCTGGTCGCTGCTCCAGCTCGCCCTCCTTGCCGCCGCCATCGCCGTCGCCCTGCGCGCCGCACCCTGGCCGCCCCGGGCGCCGGCGTGGCTGCGCGCCGCCGCCGGCCTCGGCGCGCTCGCGGGGGCGGGGAGCCTGCGGCTGCTGCTCCAGGGGCAGTGGGACGGGCTGAGCGCGCTGAGCCTCGCCCTCGCCTACTGGGCCTGGCGCCGGGACCGTCCCGGGTGGGCGGGCGCGCTGCTCGCCGGAGGGGCGCTGCTCGCCAAGCCCCACCTCGCCATCGGCGTGGCAGTCTGGCTGGTCGCCCAGCGCAACCGCCGCGCCGTCGCCGGGGCCGCCGCGGGTGCCGCCGCGGTGGCCGGCGCCTCGGTGCTCCTCGCCGGGCCGGCCGCGGCGGCGGGGTGGGTGCGGGCGTTGACCAGCTACGGCTCGGCGGGCCACGCCTCGCTCGCCAGCCTCAGCGGCCTGACCGGGCTCCTCGGCTCCTGGATCGCCAGCGCCGCCGCCGCCCAGGGGCTCGCCGCCCTCGGCTCGGTGGTCGCCCTCGCCGCCTGCTGGCGCCTCGGCGACCAGGCCCGGCGCCGCCCCCAGCTGCTCGAGCCGTCGCTCGCCGGGGCCACCGCGCTCTCGCTCCTCGCCGCGCCCCACCTGCTCATCCACGACCTCGTCCTCCTCGCCCCGGCGCTCGCCTGGACGGTGGCCTGGGCCGCGGGTCGCGGCGGCCGCGCGCTGCGCACCGTCGCGCTGGGGTGGGTCGCGCTCGATCTCGCCGCGCTGATCGACTGGGGACGGGCCTCCGTCGGGCCCCCCGGGCGGCTGGTGCCCCTGGTGCTCATCGCGCTCGGGGTGCTCGCCGCCGGCGCCTGCGGGCTGCGGCTGCCCCGCCGTGGTCACTCCCGGACGGTGGCCGCCCCCGCCGGAGGCTGAGCGCGCCGCGCTGACGCGCCGCCTTGCGGGGGGACTCCCCCCTGCCTC
>DATARS010000132.1:0-1964 GCA_036269455.1 Candidatus Dormiibacterota bacterium
TCCCCTTCGAGCGCATCGTGGACGAGGTCAACGTCGAGCGCGACCGCAGCCGCCCGCCGCTGATGCAGACGATGCTCGCGCTCAACAGCACGCCGGGGGTGCCGTTCGCCCTGCGCGGTCTCGCGGTCGAGCCGCTCGACACGCCCGCCCGGGTCTCCCGCTTCGACCTGAGCCTCGGTCTTTCCGACCAGGGGGGAGAGCTCGGCGGGGGGTTCGAGTACAGCACCGACCTCTTCGACCGCACCACGATGGCGCGCCTCGCGGGGCACCTCGTCCACCTGCTGGCGGCGGTGGCGGACGACCCGTCGCGCCGCGTGGCGGCGATCGAGCTGCTGTCGCCGGCCGAGCGGCAGCAGGTGGCCGTCGAGCTGAACGACACGGCGGCGGACCTCGCGGCGGTGTTTGGGGGGGGCGGCGGGTCCGTCGGCGCCGAGCCCCTGCTGCACCGCTGGATCGAGCGGCAGGCGGCGCTGACGCCGGACGCCACGGCGGTCGTCGGCGAGAGCGAATCGCTCACCTACCGCGAGCTCGACGCCCGCGCCAACCGCCTGGCCCGCCGCCTGCGCCGGCTGGGGGTGCGGGTCGACGATCCGGTCGCGATCTGCGCCGACCGCTCGCCGGCGCTCATCGTGGGGCTCCTCGGCATCCTGAAGGCCGGCGGCGCCTACCTGCCGCTCGACCCGTCCTATCCGTCGGAGCGGCTGGCCTTCATGATCGAGGACGGGCTCGACGGCGTCGCGAAGCCGGTGCTCCTGGCGCAGGTCGACCTCCTCGCCGCGTCCGTGGCGGGCGCCGGCGCCCGCCTGATCGATCTCGACGCCGCGGCCGGCCCGGCGGGCGACGCCGACAACCCCCAGTTGGCCCCGCTCGACGGCGGCGCCGGGGCGGACAACCTCGCCTACGTCATCTACACCTCGGGCTCGACGGGGCGGCCGAAGGGCGTCATGAGCACCCACCGCGGCGTCGTCAACCGGATCGCCTGGGCGCAGCGGGCCTACGGCCTCACGCCCGACGACCGCGTGCTGCAGAAGACCCCCGTCTCCTTCGACGTGTCGGTCCCGGAGCTGTTCTGGCCGCTCGTCGTCGGCGCGCGGCTGGTGCTGGCACGGTCGGGCGGCCACCGCGATCCGGCCTACCTGATGCGGCGGATCGAGGAGCAGGGGGTGACGACGGTCCACTTCGTGCCGCCGATGCTGCAGGCCTTCCTCGCGCATCTCCCGCAGGCGGGCCTCGACCGCTGCCGTTCGCTCCGGCGGGTGATGGCGAGCGGCGAGGCGCTGCCGGCCGAGCTCGCGGCGCGTTTCCACGAGCTGCTCGGAGGCGCGCCCGGGCCTGCCGAGCTGTACAACCTCTACGGTCCCACCGAGGCGTCGGTCGAAGTGACGGCGCATCGGACCCTGCCGGGGCCGGCACGGCGCACGGTCCCCATCGGCCGCCCGATCGCGAACTTGGGGCTCTGGCTGCTCGATCCGGAGCTCCAGCCGGTGCCTCTGGGGGTGCCCGGCGAGCTCTATATCGGCGGGATCGGCGGGACGGGCCTCGCGCGCGGCTACCTCCGCCGGCCCGGCCTGACGGCGGAGCGCTTCGTCCCCCATCCGCTGGGCCGACCCGGCGAGCGGCTCTATCGGACGGGCGACCTGGCGCGCTTCTCGGCCGACGGCGAGATCGAGTTCCTCGGCCGCACCGACGACCAGGTGAAGCTGCGCGGCTTCCGCATCGAGCCGGGGGAGATCGAGGCGGCGCTGGCCGGCCATCCGGCGGTCCGCGAGGCGGCGGTGGTGACGCGGGAGGAGAGGCTCGTCGCCTACGTGGTGCCGGCGGGACCAGGGCCCAGGCCGGAGGCGGGGGAGCTCCGCGACGCCCTCCGCCGCGTCCTGCCGGAGCATATGGTGCCCGCCGACTTTGCGCTCGTCGACGCCCTGCCGCTCACCCCGAGCGGCAAGGTGGACCGCGGCGCCCTGCGC
>DATARS010000133.1:0-1911 GCA_036269455.1 Candidatus Dormiibacterota bacterium
TTGCCGGTGCGGCCGTAGACGACGAAGAGGCTGTCGAGCGCCATCACCGAGGCGCACCCGAGCGCCAGCCACCGGCCTCCGCCCGCCCCCCGCACCAGCCAGTACATCGCCAGGAGTGCGATGCTGCCGAAGAGAATGCTCGGGAAGCGCCAGCCGAGCGGGTTGTCGCCGAAGACGCGGATGCTCGCCGCGATCAGCACCTTGACGAGCGGCGGGTGGGCGACCACCGGGTCGATCCCCGCGGTCGCGCTGGTGAACCCGCTGTCCGCCCCCGGCGCCTGGCCGAGGATCACCCGGGCGGCGTTGACGTAGTAGGGCTCGTCGCCGATGAGCCGTCCCGACGGCTCGCCGAGATAGGCGACCCGCGAGCCGAGCGACCCGGCCGAGAGCAGGCCGAGCAGTGCCAGCGGTGTCCACCGCCAGGCGACGGCTCGCTCCCAGACCCGGCGGCCGGTCCTGGGCACGCGCTCGGTGGCGGACATCGAGGGTGCGACGGGGGTGTCGGGCGCATCGACGAGGGTGCCCGTCGCCGCCGCCCGCCCCTCCGTCACCGTCTGCGTCATCGCAGCGCTCCGGTGCGGCGCCGCGACCCCGCAACCGCCGGAGCGGCGGCGGGAATGCCGGCTGCGGTCGAGCCGCGGTGGAGAGCCACCGCCTCGCGCGGCGATCCGAGGAAGCGCATGACCCCCGCATCGAGCAGCAGTGCCCGGTCGCACCGTTCGCGGACCAGGTCGAGGTCGTGGGACACGATGACGACGGCGGCCCCGCCGGCGCGGATCTGGTCGATGCGGTCCATGCACTTCTCCCGGAACGGGGCGTCGCCGGCGGCGAGGACCTCGTCGACGAGCAGGACGTCGAGGTCGGCGTGGAGGGCGAGAGCGATTCCGAGCCGGGCCTGCATCCCCGCCGAGTAGGTGAACAGCGGCGCCGAGAGCACGCCGTCGGGCAGCTCGGCGAACTCGGCGATGGCGTCCCGCCTGCGGCGCAGCTCCCGGCGGCTCAATCCGGCGACCACACCCTCGAAGAGCAGGCCCTCATCCCCGGAGAGGTCGCGGTGCAGGGTGCTCCACTCTCCCCCGACGGAGGCGACCCGACCGTGGGTCCGGACGTCGCCGCGGGTGGGGGGGAACACCCCCGCGATCGCCTGCAGCAGTGTCGACTTGCCCGCTCCGTTGGCGCCCACCACACCGAGCTGCTCGCCCGCGGCCACCACCAGGCTCAGGTCGCGCAGCGCCCACCGGGGCTCGCCTCGTCGCAACCCGTTGCGGTGCAGCGCCCGGTGGCTGACCCAGAGCCCGCGGATCTCGACGCGCGCTCTCACCGGACGTCCTTGGCGAGGTGGCGGGTGAGGCGGCGGAACGCGACGAGCGTCGTCACCAGGGCACCGGTGCTGACCGCCATCATCAGCAGGAGGTGCCCCGGACGGGAGATGTGTCCGTAGTAGAGGATGTCGCGGAACTGCCCGAGGATGATGTTCATCGGATCGACGTAGCGCAGCGCCCGCATCGCGGGGAAAGCCTCATGCTGGTAGACGATCGGCAGCAGGAAGGACCACGCCAGCAGCAGATTGCCCAGGATCCACCGCAGGTCGCGGTTGTACACGTCGATGAGCGAGACGATCAGCGCGAGGCTCGAGACGAAGGCGATCATCGCGACGACCGGCAGCACCACCGCCGGGAGGATCACCCACCGGAGCTGACCGGCGACGCCGAGAACCGCGATCAGACCGGCGAGGGTGACGACGAAGAAGACCGCGGTCTCCAGGACCATCGCGATCGGAATCAGCTCGTAGGGCATCCGGGTTCGCCGGATCAGCACGCACTCAGAGGAGAGACTGCCGATCGACCGGCCCAGGCTCTGCGAGAGAAAGCTCCAGGGGAGCAGGCCGGTGAGCAGATAGACGGGGTAGCG
>DATARS010000134.1:0-45469 GCA_036269455.1 Candidatus Dormiibacterota bacterium
CGGCAGTCGACGCAGACACGGTTCGCAAAGTCGATCTTGGTGAAGATTCCGAGGCTGCCGACGATCCTGGTGATCGGATCCCAGGAGACATCGACGACCACCGGCGCCTTCGCCGGGGCTTGCGCCATCTGGACCATGAGCGAGCTCTCCTCGTGACCGTCAGAGACGGACGAAATCAGTAGGACGTCGGCCGGTAGCCGGTGGTCAGCTCAGGACGGGCGTGCCGCCACTTGGGCTCCTTGTTCACGGTCGCGTTGGTCACCCGCCTCAGCGTCCGGATCGCGGCGCCGTAGGCGCCGATCACGCCGGAGGAGAGCTTCCCGCCGGGGGGCTCGTCCATGAAGGGCATGAACTTGTCCGGGAAGCCGGGCATGGTGCAGCCGACGCAGATGCCGCCGACGTTGGGGCAGCCGCCGATGCCCATCATCCAGCCGCGCTTGGGGACGTTGCAGTTGACGACCGGGCCCCAGCAGCCGAGCTTGACCAGGCACTTCGGCGAGTTGTAGCTCTCGGCGAAATCGCCCTGCTCGTAGTAGCCGGCGCGGTCGCAGCCCTCGTGAACGGTGTTGCCGAACAGCCACAGCGGGCGGCCCTGCTCGTCCAGAGGGATCATCGGAGCCTTGCCCGCCACCTGGAAGAGCAGGTAGAGGACGGTCTCCATGAAGTTGTCCGGCTGCACCGGGCAACCGGGGACGTTCACGATCGGCAGGCCGGCCTTCGACTTCCAGTTCCAGCCGAGGTAGTCGCGAAGGCCCATGGCGCCGGTCGGGTTGTTCGACATCGCGTGGATGCCGCCGTAGGTCGCACAGGTGCCGATCGCCACCACGGCGAGGGCCTTGGGTGCGAGCCGGTCGATCCACTCGTTGGTGGTGATCGGCTGGCCCGTGGTCGGGTCGGTGCCCAACGCCGCCCAGTAGCCTTCCTTCTTGATCTTCTCGTTGGGCACGGAGCCCTCGAAGACCAGCACGAAGGGATCGAGCTCGCCCCGCTCGGCCTGGTAGAAGAACTTCATGAAGTCGTCGCCGACCTCATAGGCCAGCACCGGGTTGTGGAGGTGCACGGTGGGCAGGCCCGGGATGGCGCCGAGAAGGACGTCCTCGATACTGGGCTGAGTCGCCGCGGTGACCGAGACCGAGTCGCCGTCGCAGCCGAGACCCGTCGTGATCCAGACAACGTGGACGTCCGATACGGCGGAAGGTACCTGCGTGGACCTCCCGTACGGTACTGCAGCTGTCGCCATGCCACCACCTCCTCGGTGAAGCCCGCCTTCTCCGACAGCGGCCCTGCCGCCCCGGATGACCCGAAAATGTCGCCGAACGGCCCAGAGCACGCAGCCCGCGACGGCATGCGCCGTTGGATCGCCCGAACGGGGCCGAATGTGCACCTGAGCTCTCGAGATGGTCAATACGTGGGTCGTGCAGGTAGCCCCCTGACAGTAGGTGCACGGCGCATGTATCGACGCGTGAAACCGAGTGCCCGGGAACTCGTAACCGGCCTCAGAGAACGGAAATCCCAGCTAGGTGCGCTGTGCATGTATTGTCGCTCTGCGACGCCGGCGCGACCGCTCTCACGCGAGTCACCCGATTAGCAACGTCAAACACAGAGTGAATGACTCGGGATTGCGAACCGGGCCCCGCCTGGCGCCCTTAGAGAGCGGGGAGAGGGACCGGGCACTCCTCGGAGACGGCCGCCGCCGCGGTGCCGTTGGAGGCCGCGGTGGCGTCGCCGGCCGGGGCGCCGCCCAGGTGCGCCTGGCGGTCGCGCTCGTAGCGCTCGAGGAAGCCGATCAGCAGACCGCGGACCTCCTCCAGGCCGCGCGCCCAGTGGGTGAGCACGGCGCGGCCGTCGGCGGTCATCTCGTAGCGGCGGCGCTGCGGGCCGCTCGGGGAGGGCTCCCAGCGGGAGGCGACCAGGCCCTCGTCCTCCATGGCGTTGAGGACGCGGTAGATGGTCCCGGCGTCCCAGTGGGCGCCGCTGAAGTTGCCGAGGCGATCACGAAGCTCGTATCCGTAGTCCGGCTGCTCGTCGAGCAGCAGCAGCAGGCACGGCCGGAGGAAGTTCTTCGGCTGGCACGGTGCGGACCACGTCCTCGCTCGCGCGTCCCCCCCGGTCACGGCGCTCTCCACCCCAGGCTCCGTCCTCTCAAATCCGCACCGGCAAGGCGGGGACCATCCTATCGGTCCACAGGCCCTGTGCATAGGGGGTCCCCCGACTCACCCTTGGCCGTCCCCCGATCGGGGGAGGCGCGAACGGCGAACCGCCCCGTGACGCCATCCCGATCCGGGCGTTGTAGGCTGTGGACATGAGCACTGCGGAGTCCCCCATCCTCCTCTTCGGAGAGAGCTACCACCACCCCAACATCTTCTATCGCACCGGCTTCCTCGCCCCCGACCCGGTGGTGGTGGTCGACCGGGGCGGCGACGACACCGTCCTCTGGGCCAGCCGGCTGGAGGAGGGACGGGCGCGCAAGGAGGCTCGGGTGGGCCGGGTGCGCTGCACCGAGGAGCTCGACTGGGCGGAGAAGATGAGCCGGGCCGGCGCCGAGCAGGACGCCTGGGCGGTGCTGGTCGAGAGCATCTGCCGCGCCGAGGGGCTCGGCGGCGTGGTCGTCGACTCCGACTTTCCCACGATCATCGCCGACCACCTCCGCGGCCACGACCTCGAGGTCCGGCCCCGCGGCGACCTCTACCGGCGCGAGCGGCGGATCAAGACCGCCGAGGAGGTCGAGTGGATCGCGGCCACCGAGAACGCGGGCATGGACGCGCTCCAGCGGGCGATCGACCTGATCGCCGCGGCGGAGATCCGCGACGGCCTGCTCTGGCACGAGGGGAGGCCGCTGAGCGGCGAGGACCTGGTGCTCACGGTGGAGCGCCGGCTGCTCGAGCTCGGCTGCGCCACCTCGGACTCGATCTGCTGCGGCGGCCCCGACTCCGCCGATCCCCACCGGCGCACCAGTGACGTCGTCCGCGTCGGGCTGCCGATCGTGCTCGACATCTTCCCCTTCGACAAGACCACCCGGTACTGGGGCGACATGACCCGCACCGTGGTCCGCGGCACCCCGCCGCCCGAGGTCGAGGCGATGTGGGAGGCGGTCCTCGAGGCGCAGCAGGCGGGGCTCGACGCCGTCCGCCCCGGCGCCAACGGCCGCGACGTCCACTACGCCTGCTGCGACGTCTTCGCCCGGCGCGGGTACGGCTCGCTGGCCAAGCCCTACCGGCACATCGAGTCCGAGGCGCGCTTCATCCACGGCACCGGCCACGGCCTGGGGCTCGAGATCCACGAGTTCCCCCGCGTCGGCGACGTCGACGTGACCCTCGAGGTCGGCGACGTGGTGACCGTCGAGCCCGGCCTCTACCACCCCGGCCTCGGCGGCATCCGCATCGAGGATCTGGTGGTGGTGACCGAGGACGGCTTCCGCAACCTCACCACCCTCGAGAAGCGCTTCCACCTCGACTGAGCGCGGCGCCTGCTATTCTCGGCCGCGCTTCGTCAAAGCCTTTCCTGCGCCCGGCATCGGACCGGGCGCCGAAGGCCATGGGAAAGGAGGTGCCGCGCGTGGAGCGCGAGTACGAACTGATGTACGTCGTCCGCCCCGACCTCGACGAGGACGGGCTGCGGGGTGCGGTCGAGGCCGTGCAGAGCCTCGTCGAGGGCCAGGGGGGCGAGATCAGCGCCACCACCCCCTGGGGCAAGCGGCGACTCGCCTACGAGATCGCCGGGCTGCGCGACGGTCACTACGTGATCGTCGAGTTCAAGGGCGACGGGTCCAAGGTCAAGGAGCTGGAGCGCGCCCTGCGCATCAGCGACCACGTGATCCGCCACATGATCACCATCGCCGTGCCCAAGCCCCCCGAGGTCGAGGGCAAGGAGGGCCGCCGCGGTGAGCGTGCCGCCGGCGAGGACGGCGACGAGATCGCCGCCGAGGCCGACGTCGAGGACACCGGGATCGACGACCTGGGCGTGGCCGGGGACGAGGACGCGGGGGAGGAGAGCTGATGTCGGGATCGTTGAACCGGGTGATGCTCATCGGCCGCCTGACCCGCGACCCCGAGCTCCGCTACACCCCCAGCGGCACCGCGGTGTGCCAGCTGGGGCTCGCCACCAACCGCTACGGCCAGGACCCGGCGAGCGGTGAGCGCCGCGAGTTCACCGACTTCCACGACGTGGTGGTCTGGAACCAGGGCAACCGCAAGCTCGCCGAGCTCTGCGGCCAGTACCTGCAGAAGGGCCGGCTCGTCTACGTCGAGGGACGGCTGCAGACCCGCTCCTGGGACGACCAGCAGAGCGGCCAGAAGCGCTACAAGACCGAGGTCAACGCCAACGACGTCCAGTTCCTCGACAGCCGCCAGGACGGCGCCCCGATGGGCGGCGACGCCCCGATGGGCTCGGGCCGTCCCCAGCCGGTCCCCGGCGGCGGCGGCGACGTGGATCCGGACGACATCCCCTTCTAGGCGAGAACAGGAATGCCCGACTACGACCGCCGACGCCACCGCAAGGTGTGCTCCTTCTGTCTGGAGCACGTCGACCACATCGACTACAAGGAGGTCTCGCGGCTGCGCCGCTACCTCACCGACCGCGCCAAGATCCTGCCCCGGCGCATGACCGGGACCTGCGCGCGCCACCAGCGGCTGCTCACCGTGGCGCTGAAGCGTGCGCGGCACATGGCGCTTCTTCCGTTCACCGCGGACGTCCGGTAACGCCTCCGCGGACAGGGCCGTGGTCGGCGGCGCGACCAGTACACTGACGCCGCCGACCACCCCTCTCAACGGAGTGCCATGGCTTTCGAGCAGCAGCTGCGCGTCCCCGGTCCGACGCCCCTCCCCGAGCGGGTGGTGCGCGCGGCGGGCCGGCCGATGATCAACCACCGCGGCCCGGATGCGGCGGTGATGATCCGCGACCTCGTCGACGGGCTCCGCTGGGGGCTGCAGACCGAGAACGACATCCTCCTCTTCCCCGCGAGCGGCACCGGCGGGCTCGAGGCGGCGGTCGCCAACCTGTTCAGCCCGGGCGAGCCCGGCCTCTTCTGCTCCATCGGCAGCTTCGGCGACCGCTGGGCGGAGATCGCCGCCACCTACGGCGTCGACGTGGTGCGGCTCGAGGTGCCCTGGGGCGAGGCGCTCGACCCCGAGGACGTCGACCGCGTGCTCGCCGAGCACCCCGAGATCCAGAAGGTCTGCGTCACCCACAACGAGACCTCGACCGGCGTGGTCAACGACATGCGCGCCATCGCCGCGGTGGTGAAGGGGCGAGACCGGCTGCTCGCCGTCGACAGCGTCAGCGGCGCCGGGGTGATGCCCCTGCCGGTCGACGAGCTCGGCCTCGACGTGGTCGTCACCGCCTCCCAGAAGGGATGGATGGCGCCCCCGGGGCTGGCGATGATCGCGGTGAACCAGGCGGGCTACGCCGCCGCCGCAGAGGCGCGCTGCCCGAGCTTCTACTGGGACTTCGCCCGCCAGAAGGGCTTCATCGACCAGGGCACCACCTTCACCACCCCGCCGCTGAGCGTGATGTATGCGCTCCAGGAGGGGCTGGCGATGCTCCGCGAGGAGGGGCTGGAGAACGTCTTCGCCCGCCATCGGCGCATCGCCGACATGATCCGGGCCGGCCTGACCGCGGCGGGGCTGCGGCTGGTGGCGCCGGAGACCCATCGCAGCGACGCGGTGACCGCGGTGCACTCGCCGGCGTCGTCCCCCGAGGACCTCAAGAGGCTGCTCGCCGACCTGCGGGTCCGCCACGGGCTGGTGCTCGCCGGCGGCCAGGGCAAGCTCGCCGGGCGGGTCTTCCGGGTCGGCCACCTCGGCTACATCGAGGAGCGCGACGCCTACTCGATCCTCGCCACCATCGAGCAGGCGCTGGCCGACCACGGCCTGCTCAGCCGGGTGGGGCTGACGGTCGCGGCGGCGCAGCGGGTCGCCCGCGGCACCGAGGCCGCGCCCGAGCCCGCGGGGGCAGGGCGGTGAGCGGCGCCGAGGCGCAGCAGCTGCCCCTGGGGAGCCACCGCATCCTCGTCGCCGATCCCATCGCCGAGGACGGCGTCGAGCGGCTCCGCGCCGCCGGCGAGGTCGACGTCGCCACCGGGCTCAGCCGCGAGGAGCTGATCGAGCGCATCCCCGCCTACGACGCCCTGGTGGTCCGCAGCGAGACCAAGGTCACCGCCGAGGTGCTCGCCGCCGGCACCCGGCTGAAGGTGGTCGGCCGCGCCGGCGTGGGCGTCGACAACATCGACCTCGACGCCGCCACCCGGCACGGGGTGATGGTCCTCAACGCCCCCACCGGCAACACCGTCGCCGCCGCCGAGCACGCGGTGGCGCTGATGTGCGCGCTCGCCCGCAACGTCGCCCCCGCCGACCAGTCGCTCCACGGCGGAAAGTGGGAGCGCGGCAGGTTCATGGGGATGGAGCTCCGCGAGAAGACCCTGGGTCTGCTCGGGCTCGGCAAGATCGGCTTCGAGGTCGCCCGCGCCGCCTCCCAGGGGCTGCTGATGCGGGTGATCGCCCACGACCCGCTGGTCACCCCGGAGCGCGCCGAGCAGGCCAAGGTCGAACTCGTCGACCTCGACACCCTGATCCGCGAGTCCGACGTGCTCAGCGTCCACACCCCGCTCAACGACGCCACCCGCGGGATCATCGGCGCCGACCAGCTCCGCGCCATGAAGAGGACCGCGCGGGTGATCAACGTCGCCCGCGGCGGGATCATCGACGAGCAGGCGCTCGCCGACGCGCTCCGCGACGGCGAGATCGCCGGTGCGGCGGTCGACGTCTTCAGCACGGAGCCGCCGCCGCCCGACCATCCGCTGCTCTCCGCGCCGCGGCTGCTGCTCACCCCGCACCTCGGCGCCAGCACCCACGAGGCCCAGGTCAACGTCGCCTACGACGTCGCCGACCAGATCGTGGCCGTGCTCGGCGGCGGCGCCGCCCGCTACGCGGTCAACGCTCCGGTCATCCTCCCCGAGGAGATGGCCGCGCTCGCCCCCTACCTGCACCTCGCCCACCAGATGGGCAGCCTGGCCGCCCAGATGGGCGCGGGTCAGATCCGCGAGATCGGCTGCACCTACACCGGCGACCTCGCCGAGCGCGACACCAGCGTGCTCACCGCCGAGGCGCTGCGCGGCCTGCTCGGCCGCTTCACCGAGACCCGGATCAACCCGATCAACGCTCGCGCCGTCGCTCGCCAGCACGGCATCGAGGTGAGCGAGAGCCGGAGCAGCCGCTCGGTCGACTACGCCAACTCGCTGGTCATCGAGGTGCGCGGCGGCGAGGCGCTGTCGATCGCCGGCACCCAGCTCGAGGGCGAGGCCTGGATCACCCGGATCAACGGCTACAAGGTGCGGATGCGCCCCGAGGGCCGCTACCTGGTCGGCTCCAACCGCGACCAGCCCGGGGTCATTCGCGACATCGCCGGGGCGCTCGCCAAGCACGACATCAACATCGCCAACTTCGGGCTGGGACGCGACCAGGTCCGCGGCCACGCCTTCTTCTATGTCGAGGTGGACGATCCGGTGCCCGCCGGGGTGCTGCGCGAGCTGCAGACCACCGTCGGGCTCGAGTCGGTGTGGGAAATCCAGCTCTGAGCGCGCCGGCGCCGCTGCGGGCGGTCCGCTACGACCCCGCCCGGGTCGACCTCGGCGCGGTGCTCGCGCCCCCCTACGACGTCATCTCCGAGGCGCAGCGCGAGGGCCTCTACGCCCGTGACCCGCACAACGTGGTGCGCGTCGACTTCGCTCGCGACGAGCCCGGGGACGAGGCGGGGGTCAGCGACCGCTACACCCGAGCCGCGGCGGTGCTGCGCGCCTGGCTCGACGCGGGGATCCTGATCCGCGACCCGCGCCCGGCGCTCTACGTCGCCGACCACGAGTTCGTCGCCGCCGGCGGCGAGCGGCGCACCCGGCGGGGCATCTACGTGCGCACCCCGGCGCTCCCCTGGGACGAGGCGGCGGTGCTCCCCCACGAGCGCACCCTGCGCGGGCCCAAGGAGGATCGGCTGCGGCTGATGCGCGCCAGCCGCACCCAGACCAGCGCTGTCTTCTCGCTCTGGGACCGGGCGCCGGGCATCGACGAGGCGCTCGCGGCGGCCACGGCGCGCGAGCCCGACGCCGAGGGCGTCACCGCGGGCGAGGTCGACAGCGAGCGCCACCGGATGTGGGTCGTCGACGACCCGGCCGGGGTCGCCGCCGTGCTCGAGGCGCTCGGCCCCAGCCGTCTCTACATCGCCGACGGCCACCACCGGTTCGAGACCGCCGCCACCTACGCCGCCGAGCGACGCGCCGCCGAGCCGGGCGCCGGCACCGACGCCGACCTGGGGATGACCCTGCTCCACCTCTGCGCCGCCGACGACCCCGCCATCGAGGTGCTCCCGACCCACCGGCTGGTCCGCCCCGGGCCGGGGGTGCCCGACCGCGTCGCCGACCTGCTCGCCCGCCTCGACGGCGCCTTCACCGGCGAGCCGGCGGCCAGCCTGGAGGCCGCGGTCGCCGCCGCCGCCGCGCATCGCGACGCCGAGCACGCCCTCGCCGTGGCGGGCGCGGACGGCGCCTTCCTGCTCCTGGCCCCGCGCCGGGGCGGGGTCTCGCCCCGCGCCGCCCTCGACGTGACCGTCCTCCAGGAGGTGATCCTGGAGCGGGGCTGCGGGCTCAGCGCGGACGCGGTGGCGGGCGGCGCGCTGAGCTATACCCGCGACGTCCCCCAGGCCGAGGAGTGCGTCGCCGCGGGCAGCGCGGCGCTGGCGGTCTGCCTCAACGGCTGCACCACCGCAGAGATCATCGCGGTCTCCGACGCGCACGAGACCATGCCCCAGAAGTCCACCTACTTCTACCCCAAGGTCCCCACCGGACTGGTGCTGTCGCCGTTGTCATGAAGCCGCCGCGGGCGCGCAGCGCGGAGGGTGCGCTACATTCCTGTTCATGGGCCGGCGCATCTCCGTCTACATCGACGAGGACGTTCTCGAGCTGCTCAACGAGCACACCCAGGCGTCACCCCTCAGCCGCAGCGAGCTGATCGGAGTTGCGGTGCGCCGCTTCCTCCGGGACGAGCGCCGCCGGGTGCGCATCCCCGACCTGGGCAACGACCTGGCACGGCTGATCGCCGCCGGCGATCTGCCCTCGCGACCGATCGACGGCAGCGGCGCCGCCGCCCGCGGAGCCCCCTGGGAGAACTGACCAGGGGGCGAGTTTGGTCCCCCGACGCGCCGGATACGATCCGGTCAGGACCACGGGCGGGAGCGGCCCGTGCCCGACGAGAACCGCTCCGCCCACGGATTGAGGAGACGCTCGAGGTGCCGACCTACGGATATCGCTGCGAGAAGTGCGGGCACGAGTTCGACATCTTCCAGCGGATGTCCGACCAGCCGGTCGCGGAGTGCCCCACCTGCGGAGCGCCCTCACGCCGCCTCTTCTTCCCCGCGGGCATCGTCTTCAAGGGCAGCGGCTTCTACAAGACCGACTCGCGGAAGGTGTCGGACGGCGGCTCGTCGTCGTCGTCGGCCTCGAGCACCTCGGACGGCGGGTCCAGCGCCTCCACCCCCACCCCCGCCGGAAAGGCCGGCGACCAGTAGTCAGTGCCACGCAGGCGCGCGTCGCGAGCCTGCCCCAGGAGATCCCGATGGCCGAACCCGTCACCGTCACCGATGCCAACTTCCAGGCGGAGGTGCTCGACTCGAGCATCCCGGTCCTCGTCGACTTCTGGGCCGCCTGGTGCTCGCCCTGCAAGATGATCGCCCCCATCGTGCATGAGCTCGCGGGCGAGTACGAGGGCCGGGTCAAGATCACCAAGCTCGACGTCGACGCCAATCCCGTCGTCCCCGGCCAGTTCGGGGTGATGAGCATTCCGACCCTGCTGCTCTTCGTCGGCGGCAAGGCCGAGAAGCGGCTGGTCGGCTACCGGCCCAAGGCCAGCCTCACGAGCGAGCTGGACTCGGTCCTCGTCGGCTGACCGGTCCCTCCGGACCGCCGGCCGGGGGGGCGCATGGGTCCAGGTGGGCTCCGCCGTCTTCAAAACGGTTGGGGGGCGCGCACGCCGCGTCCCCGGAGGGATCGTTCCCCTCGCGCTCCCGCCGGCGGACGAACTTCGCACTAGGCGGAACCGGCCGGGTGCGCTACCGTTGTCCTCTGCGAGGAGGGGTTGTTCCTCGCGGTCACAAGAACTCCCCTGACGATATCCGTCCCCGTGTTGTACGGCCATCTGGCTCCCACCGGTGTGGTAGGGTCAGCCAGCGAGGTGGAATGAGAAAG
The DNA here is from genome assembly GCA_036269455.1 of Candidatus Dormiibacterota bacterium. Taxonomy (GTDB): domain Bacteria; phylum Chloroflexota; class Dormibacteria; order Aeolococcales; family Aeolococcaceae; genus CF-96. Next base: position 10,226 of record DATARS010000134.1, read on the forward strand.
GGCGTGGAATGACCAGCGCTGGAGTTGCGCTCATCGACGGAGACCTGGTGACCCGGTCCCAGGCCGGTGACCAGGATGCGATCGGCGAGCTCGCCGCTCAGGTGCGGCCCATGGTGCAGCGGTACGCGAGCCGTTTCTTCTCCGATCCGGCACGGGCGGAGGACCTGGCTCAGACCGCGCTGATGAAGGCCTTCTCGCGGGTGGGCGACGTCCGCTCTCCCGGCGCGTTCCAGGCGTGGCTGCTGCGCATCGCGCGCAACGAGTGCCTCAACGAGCTGGCGCGGCAGAAGCACGCGCAGCTGCCACTGTCGACCCTGGCCGACGGCGGAGCCGAGATCGAGGCCCCCGCCGGGGGTGACGACGATCCCGAGGAGGCGCTGCTCCGCAGCCAGCTCCAGGCGCTGGTGCGCCGGGTGGCGGCGACGCTGCCCCAGCACTACCGCCAGGCGCTGACCATGCGCGCCCTCGAGGACCGCACCTACGAGGAGATCAGCGAGGCGCTGGACATCCCGGTGCCCGTGGCGCGGCTCTGGTACTGCCGGGCGCGCAAGCGGTTCCGCTCTGCCTTCGTGACCATGATGGTGGCTCGGCGCAACGTGCCCCAGGTGTGCCAGGAGATGGGTGAGGCGATCGCCGAGCTCATCGAGGGCACCCTGCCCACCGGCGACCGGCCGCGGGTCCAGGAGCACCTCGGCGGCTGCCACGTCTGCCGCCAGACCGAGGACGAACTGCGCAACACCGCCTTCCGGGCGCCGGCGCGCGGCTTCATCATCGGCCTGGGGCTGCTCCGGCTCGGCTGGCACCTTCCCCAGCGCATCCGCGAGAACCTCGGCCACGCCCCGCACGCAGTCGGCAAGTTCGCCGTCACCGGCGTCGGCGGGGTGGCCGTGGCAACCGCGATGGTGGCCGGGTCGTCGGTCATGCCGGCCCCGGCGCACGCCAACGGCACCGCGCCCTCGGCGCACGGCCGTCTGCTGATGATCTCCCCGCAGGGGCGGACGAGCGAGGTGGAGCTGGCCTCCGACTCGGTGCGCACCGCCACCGTGGCGGGGGCGCCGCAGGCGATCGCGGGGCTGCCCGACCTCACCGGCATGGACACGCTCTCGCTGGTGATCCAGCGGCTCGACGAGATCAGCCCGAACGTGCTCCACCTGAGCGGGCTGCGGCTGGTGCCGCAGACCGCCGCGGCGCTGACGCGGCACGCCGACAACGCCAAGGCGGCGGCGGCGGCGGCGGTCGACGACCTCCAGGTCCAGCAGCAGCGTGCCCAGGAGAAGGCCCGGCAGGAGCGGGAGCAGCAGCAGCAGCAGCAGCAGGAGAAGGCCAGGCAGGCCCGCCAGCAGCAGCCGCTGAACCCGCAGCCGCAGCCCGCGGCGAGCGGCAACGCGGCTCCGAAGGGCAACGCGGGTCCGAACGGCCAGCCCTCTGCGAGCGGCAACCCCGCGCCCGGCGCCCCGTCGGGCGGCGGCGCCCCGCCTCCGCCGCCCAACCCCTCGCAGCAGCAGTCCCCCCAGAACGGGCAGAACGGCGCGTCGGGCTCCCCGACCCTCCGGTAGCCGCTCCGGGCTCCCGCTCCTGGCTCAGTCCTCGCCGGCGTCGATCAGCTGGAGCACGTCTCCGGCCAGGTAGATCGAGCCGCAGATCAGGACCACACCGTCGTCGCCGGCGAGCATCCGCGCCCCCGCCAGCGCGTCGGGGAGCGAGCTGATCGCCCGGGCGCCGTGGCCCCAGATCCGGGCGAGGTCCACCGACCGGGCGGCGCGCGGCGTCCCCGCCTGGGTGAAGACGGGGATCGGCGCGAGTGGCCGCAGGGCGTCGATGATCCCGGCCACGTCCTTGTCGGCCATCACCCCGACCAGGGCGACGAGGGTGCGCTCCCCGACCAGCTCGCGGACGGTGGGGACGATCGCCTCGACCGCCGCGGGATTGTGTGCGCCGTCGACGAGCAGCGGCGGGGCGCCGGGAAGCCACTGCAGCCGCGCCGGCCAGCGCACCGACGCCAGTCCATGCCGCACCGCCTCGAGGTCGAGGTTCACGCCCCGCCCGGAGAGCATCGCGCAGGTGGCCAGCGCCACCGCCGCGTTCTCCGCCTGGTGGAGGCCGAGCAGCGGGACGCGCAGGGTCGCGTGGTCGTCGCCGACGGCGATCTCGGCCTCGACACCGTCGAGCCCGAGGCTGCGCCCGGTGACCCGCACCTCGCCGCCGAGGGCGAGCAGCCGCTGCGCCCTGACCGCCGCGGCGCGCTCGCGGATCACCGCCAGCGCCTCGCCGTGGGCTCCGGTGACCACATCGTTCCCCGGCTTGATGATCCCCGCCTTCTCCGTGCTCACCGCGGCGATGGTGTGGCCGAGGCGGTCGCCGTGGTCGAGGGCGACGGTGGTGATCACCGCGACCCCGAGGTCGAGGACGTTGGTGCTGTCGAGACGGCCGCCGAGCCCCACCTCGCAGATGAGGGTGTCCGGCTGCCGCTCGGCGGCGGCGAGGATGCCGAGCGCGGTGAGGATCTCGAACTGAGTCGGGGCGCCGACCTCGGGCTCGACCGCCTCGACCGCCGGCCGCAGCTGGGCGACCAGCCGGGCGAAGCCGTCGGCGCTGATCTGGACGCCGTCGATCACCACCCGCTCGCGGTAGGAGCGCAGGTGCGGCTTGACCATCATCACCGTGCTCAGCCCGGCGGCGCGGCAGGCGGACTCGACCATGGCGCAGACCGACCCCTTGCCGTTGGTGCCGCCCACCAGCGCTCCGCGCAGGCCCTCCTGCGGATTGCCCAGACGGTCCAGCAGGGCGCTGACGCGCTCCAGACCGGGGCGAATGCCGCGCGATCCTGTGGCGGTCAGCCAGTCGAGGCTCTCGCGATAGCTCGGCGGCACGGGGGGCAATTGTAGGGACCGCACTGTGTGGACACTCACAGCGCTCGCCACCTGGGCTGCGCGGCCGCGCTGCGAGCCCTACACCACGTTCACCGCGATCCGGTGTGCCTCCACGCCGCAGACGCCGCCGGTGGGGCCGTTGGAGCAGGTGGAGGAGCGCTCGATCATGAGCCAGCCGTCGCCCGTCGCCAGGGCGCGGAAGCTGCCCCTGGCGCCTCCGTCGGGGGAGGTGGATGCGGAGAGCCGTTCCAGCAGCCGCGGGGTGGTGGTCTCGGGCTCGCGCCAGGGGTAGTCGGAGGTGCCGCGGAGCTCGACGTCGACGAGGGAGCCGACCGGGACGGTCACGGACTGGGTGGCCTCGTCGACCCGGTACGTGCGCGGGGCCCGCGCGGTCGGGGTGACCGCGGAGGCGCGGGTGGGGGCGGGGGCGCTGGTGGTCTGGCCGGCGGGGACCGCCGCGTTCGAGGGCTGCGGGCGCGAGCTCACCGGCACGGCCGGCGGCCGGTGCCCGGCCACCACCACGACCACGGCCGTGGACACCGCCAGCACCACCAGGCCGAGCACGGTGGCGACGGCGATCGCCGGACCACTGCGTCCCCGCAACCCCCTCATCGAGCTTCAGGATAGCCTGCCCCTTCGGGCAGCGCACGACCCGGGTTGACGTCAACCCGCGGCGGCGGCCTGCCCCCTGGGCCTCGCCAGCGCGAGGTCGAGGGCGTTGCGCATCAGCATGGCGATGGTCATCGGCCCCACCCCCTTCGGCACCGGGGTCAGCCAGCCCGCCACCGGCTCCACCGAGGCGCGGTGGACGTCGCCGGTCAACCTCCCGTCGAGCCGGTTCATGCCCACGTCGATGACGCAGGCGCCCGGCTTCACGTAGGAGGCGTCGATCATCTCCGCCCGTCCGATCGCCGCCACCAGGATGTCGGCCTCCCGGCAGACCCCGGGGAGGTCGCGGGTGCGCGAGTGGCAGACGGTCACGGTGGCGTCGGCGCCGAGCAGGAGCAGCGACATCGGGCGGCCGACGATCACCGAGCGGCCCACCACGACCGCGCGCGCCCCGCGCACCGGGACGTCGTAGCGGCGCAGCAGCTCCATGCACCCCGCCGGGGTGCAGGGGGCGATCCGGGGCCGGCCCTCGGCGAGGAGGCCGAGGTTCTGCGGGTGGAAGCCGTCGACGTCCTTCTCGGGGAGCACCGCATCGAGGATGCGGGCGGAGTCGACGTGGGCGGGGAGGGGCAGCTGGACGAGGATGGCGTCGACGGCATCGTCGGCGTCGAGCCGGAGCACGAGGTCGAGCAGCTCCTCGGTGGTGCTCGACGCCGGTGGTGCGTGGACCACCGAGCGGATGCCGACGCGCTCGCTCGCCCGCGACTTGCCGGCGACATAGGTCGCCGAGGCGGGGTCGTCGCCGACGAGCACGACCTCGAGCCCGGGGGGCGGTGCCCCGGTGGCGACCAGGGCGGCGACGCGCTCGCGCACCTCCTCCTCGATGGCCGTGGCGATGGCACGCCCGTCGATGATCGTCGCGCTCATCCCAGCATCTCCTCGCGCGCCGCCGCGCTCACCGCGTCGATGACCTGATGGAGCGGCCGTCCGGTGGCGGCGGCGAGCCGCAGGCAGTCGTCGAGCTCGGGCCGGGCGTCGACCACGCGGCCGCCGACCAGCTTGCGCTTGACCCGCACCTCGCCGAGCGCGGACGCGAAGGGCACCACCTCGCGCTCTGCGACCATCCGCGGCGCCGCCGTGGCCCGGACCCCCAGGGTCGGCCCCTCGACGAGGAGCAGGGCGGCCACGGCGGCCGCGGCGCCGGCGGGGACCAGGGCGTGGAGGACGTGCCCGGGGCGGCCCTTCTTGAAGGTCGCCGCCACCACCCACGCGTCCAGGGCGCCGGCGGCGAGGGCCCGCCCGGCGAGGTCGGCGACCACCGCGGGGGCGGCGTCGTCGAGGTTGGTGCGGAGCTCGACGCAGCCGTCGTCGAAGCCGCCGAGCGCGCCGCCGGCCTCCGCCTCCGCCTCGCCGAGCCAGCAGCGCACCAGGTTGGGGCGGCGGGGGTCGTCGCGGCTGCCGGCGCCGTGGCCGACGGCGCGCAGCCGCATCGCCGGGCCGGCGAAGCGCGCCACGGTGGTGAGCAGCGCCGCCGCCGTCGGGGTCACCTGCTCGATGCCCGCCACTCCGGGACGGAGCGGCGCGCCGGCCTCGGCGAGCAGCGCCAGCGTGGCCGGGGCCGGAAGGGGGAGGACGCCGTGCGCGGTGGCGACGCTGCCGGAGCCCGCCGGGAGCGGCGAGCAGGTCACCTCGGCGGCGCCGAGGGTCTCGAGCGCGGTGCAGACCCCGACGACGTCGACCAGGGTGTCGACGGCGCCGAGCTCGTGGAGCTCGACCGCGTCGAGGGCGACGCCGTGGAGCCGGGCCTCGCACTCGCCGAGCCGCCGCAGCGCCGTCGCCGCCCAGACCTCGACCCGGGCGGGCAGGCCGGCGGCGGCGATCGCCGCCAGGCACTCGGCGAGGCCGCGCCGGCGGGGGGCGCCGCGGACCTCGACCTCGAGGTGGAGCCCCCGCAGCCCGGCGCGCAGGGTCTCGGTGACCCGGAGCTCGGCCTCGTCGACGCCGCAGGCGCGGACCGCCCCGCGCACCGGCTCCAGCGGGCAGCCGGCGTCGATCAGGGCGGCGAGGAGCATGTCGCCGGCGGCGCCGGCCGAGCAGTCGAAGTGGACGGACGCGGTGGCCGCCGCGGTCATCCCGGGGCCCGCTCGCGGTCGATCACCACCGCGAAGCGGTCGAAGCCGCCGCGCACCGGCGGCGTCTTGGCCACCCGGACACGGACGCCCAGCGCGTGGCGCTGCTCGAGCAGGGCGGCGGCGATCGCCTCGGCGAGCGCCTCGAGCAGGCGGAACTGCCGGTTCTCGACGATGTCGCGCACGACCTGGAAGCAGCGGACGTAGTCCAGCGTGTCGGCGAGGGCGTCGCTCTGTCCCGCCGCGGACAGGTCGGCCCGCACCTCGACGTCGACCTGGTAGCGGCCGCCGAGCGCCCGCTCCGGCTCGATGTCGCCGTGGTAGCCGTAGAACTCCATCCCCTCGAGGAGGAGCAGATCACCGCCGGAGCTCATGGCGCGCGATTGTAGGCAGAGGGTGGGACGCGTCAGCCGGTTCTGACCTTGCCCTCCGGTCGCAGCACCTGCTCCTGCTTGTCCACGGGATTGACCATGACCACCTGGAACAGGTCCTCGAAGTCGCACTGGAAGAGCTGCATCAGCGACTGGCGCAGCTTTGGACCGGGATTGCGGGTGCCCGCCTCGAGGGCGGGGATGTAGTTCTGGGTGACACCGAGACGGCGGGCCAGCTCGCGCTGGGTGAGGCCATGCCTCTCACGCATGCCCCGGAGCCCCACGGCACGAACCTCGACATTCATGTGGAACATCCTACGACGCTGGAGTATGTTTGTCAATGCGAGCAGACTGGGCGCCCGGGAGCCTCTACTCGGGGGGATGCTCCCCCGCCGGCACTCGACGGCGACGCTCGCTGTGCTCGCTACCAGGCGGCATCGGTGCGATCGGCGGCGGCGCGGAGTGCGGCGACGGCCTCGGGGACGTGGTCCTTGAGGTCGCCGGCGATGCGCAGGCTCTCGAGACGGTCCTTGGCGGCGACCAGCTCGATCTCGTGGAGACCGAGGTGGGGACGCACTGCGGGCTGGCCGGTGTAGGCGGCCAGCTGGTCCCTGAACCGCTGGCGGAGCAGGCGCGGCGCGAGCTCGCCCGCCTTGACGGCGAGGCCGGGGCCGCCGCGAGCGGGGCCGAGGCGCAGGCGATAGGCCACGCGGCCGGCCTTGGCGCATTGCTCGCAGCGGCCGTGGCGCTCGTCGGGGATCTCGGGCCGTTTCAGGCACACCCGGCACATGGACACGGCAGCATAGCGCCCGCTATCGGAACTTGCGGGTCATCTCGTAGAGCTCGCGGGGGATGAGGCGCTGCTCGGCGACGACGTCGGCGATGGGGGCGACGTCGACGCGGCCGCAGCGCACCACCGGCATGCGGCCGAACTCGCCGCGCTCGGCGAGCGCGTAGGAGACGGTGCCGCAGCGGGTCGCCCAGATCCGGTCGTAGGCCGAGGGGGTGCCGCCGCGCTGGATGTAGCTCGGCGCCACCGACCGGGTCTCGTGGCCGGTGCGCTCCTCGATGGCCTCGGCGAGCCGCTCGCCGACGCCGCGCTTGGAGAGGCGGACGTGGCCGAAGGCGTCGCGCGCGCCGCCGGTGTCCTCGCGACCGCCGAGCTCGGGCATCTCGACCCCCTCCGCGGCGATGAGGAGGCTGTAGCGGGGACCGGCCATCCGGCTCTGCACGTGCTCGACGATCTCGTCGAGGTGGGGCGGGAACTCGGGCACGATGATGAAGTCGGCGCCGCCGGCGATGCCGCCGTCGAGCGCCACCCATCCGGTGTCGCGGCCCATCACCTCCATGACCACGGTGCGGTGGTGGGAGTTGGCGGTGGTGCGGACGCGGTCGAGCGACTCGGCGACGATGCCGACGGCGGTGTCGAACCCGATGCAGTACTCGGTCACCGAGAGGTCGTTGTCCATCGTCTTGGGGCAGCCGATCACGGGGGCGCCCTCGTCGGCGAGCCGCCGGGCGACGCTGAGGGTGTCGTCGCCGCCGATCGCGACCAGGGCGTCGAGGGCGGCGCGCTCGATGTTGCGCAGGCACTGCTCGACGCCGCCGTCCATCTTCATCGGGTTGGTCCGGGAGCTGCCGAGGATGGTGCCGCCGAGCGGGAGGATGCCCTCGAAGGCCGGCGCGCCGAGCTCCACCAGGTCGCCCTCGCCGATCAGCCCCTTCCAGCCGTCGCGCACCTGCACCACGCTGCCGCCGGCGGCGAGCGTCATGGTCGCCACCGCCCGGATGGCGGCGTTGAGCCCGGGAGCGTCACCCCCGCCGGTGAGAATGCCGACGCGCATGGCCCAGTCCTCCTCGTGCACCGGCTGCGGATCCGGCCGCGGGCCGCAACGGTAGCGGAAGACCGGCGTCGTTGCGCCGGAATCCCCCTCACGTTCCCCCCTCAGCGCCGCTCGACGAGGCGCCAGAGCAGCGGAGCGGGTCCGAGCGCCATCGCCGCGGTCACCCGCCAGCGGGCCAGCACCGCCGCGCCCGAGCGCGCCTCGAGCCGGGCCACGGCGCCACCGGCCTCGACGCGGTCGCCCAGGGCCTGGAGCACCGCGACCACACCGACCGTGCTCCCCGGTCGCAGCGCCACCGGGTCGCCCTCGCCGGGGGCGAGCAGCAGCGCGCTGGAGTCGCCCCAGGCGGCGGTGACCCCGCCCTGCAGGCGGGGGTCGAGGTCGCCGAGCCGCACCGCGCGGTAGCCGGCGTAGCCGCTCTCCACCGCGCTCCGGGCGGCGTCCAGGGCGCCGGCGAGGTGGGGCTGGCCGAGCACGGCGCCGACCAGGGTCACCGGACCCGGGGCGTCGCCCACCGTGCGCCGGGCGGCGAAGAGAAGGCAGCCGCCGGCCTGCGGGGTCTCTCCGGTCTTGATCCCCAGCCAGCCCGGCACCGAGCCGAGCAGGCTGTCGAGGTTGGTCAGCGCGGTGCCGTCGCCCAGGGCCGCCTGCGCGGTGGCCACGATCTCGGCGAGGGCGGGGAGGTCGAGCACCGCCCGGCCGAGGCGAACCAGGTCGGCGGCGGTCGAGACCGTGCGCGGGCTGAAGCCGCTGGGGTCGTCGAAGTGGGTCGACGCCATCCCCAGCCGGGCCGCCCGCTGGTTGAGCCGGGCGACGAAGGCGTCGTGGCCGCCCGCGACCCAGCGTCCCAGCGTCTCGGCGAAGTTGTTCGCCGAGGGGAGCATCAGCCCCAGCAGCAGCTCGCGCTCGCTCAGCCGCTCGCCGGCGCGCACCGGGAGCGAGGAGCCGTCGGCGGCGAGCGCCTGCCGGTAGAGGGCGACGTCGCCGGCGGTCATGGTGAGCACCGGTCCCGGCTCGCCCGACCCGAGCGGATGGGCTTCGAGCACCGCCAGGGCGGTCATCGTCTTGGCCACCGAGCCGATCGGCCGGACCGCGTCGGGGGCGAGGCCGGCGAGGCGGTCGGCCCCCGCCTCGAGAACCAGGCTCCCGGCCGCCGGCAGGCTCACCGGGTCCGGGGGAGCCCCCGGGACGGTGAGCGTCGCCGGGGTGCGGACGTCCGCCCGCAGCGGCGGCACCGCCGCCGACAGCCGCACCGTCACCGCGGTGACCGCAGCGGCCACCAGGGCCGCGCCGAGGGTGGTGCGCAGGAGGGCTGGGCTCACGGGGCGGCCGCCATCATGGCAAGTAGGATGGTCGGGTGGAGGACCCGGACGGCCACGACCACGACCACGGGCACGAGCACGGCGGCCACGGGGAGCACGCGGAGCACGGGCACGAGCCCGAGGCGGAGGAGCACCCTCACCGCGGCCGGCGCCTCCGGGGCCGCGGCGGGCACGGCCACGTCCACGGACGGCCGGCCTCGAGCGCCCCGGGCGCGCTGCGCACCCTGGCGATCGCCTCGGTCGGGCTGGCGCTGGTCTCGGCGGCCGAGCTGGCGATCTCCGCGCTCTCCGGCAGCGCCGCGGTTCTCGCCGACGGCCTCCACAACCTCGGTGACGTCTTCACCACCGTCGCGCTGGCGGCCGCCTTCGTGCTCAGCGAGCGGGCACCGACGCGGCGCTTCCCCTACGGCTACCACCGCGGCGAGGACCTCGCCGGGGTGGTGGTCCTGCTCCTGATCCTGGCCAGCGCCATCGCCTCGGGGGTCACCTCGATCGAGCACCTGCTCCACCGCAGCACGCTCTCCCACCCCGAGGTGGCCTTCGCCGCCGCCCTGATCGGCTTCGCCGGCAACGAGGCGGTGGCCAGGTACAAGACGGTGATGGGCCGCCGGCTGCAGAGCATGTCGCTGGTCGCCGACGGCCAGCACTCGCGCATCGACGGGCTGGCGTCGCTCGGCGCTGCGGTCGGCGTGGCCGGCGCCTGGGCGGGGGTGCCGGTGCTCGACCCCATCGCCGGCCTCGCGCTGACCGCGGTGATCGCCGTGGTCGCCCTCGACACCGCGCGCAACGTCACCGCCCGGCTGCTCGACGAGACCGACGCCTCGCTCCTCGCCACCATCGAGGAGCTCGCCGCGGCGACGCCCGGGGTCCTGTCGGTGTCCGACGTCCGGGCGCGCTGGACCGGCCGCAGGATCCGCGCCGAGATGGTGCTCGGGGTCTCGCCGGAGGAGACGGTGTCGCGCGCCCACGCCCTGGGCGAGGAGGTGCGCCACCAGCTCTTCCACCGCGTCGACGGCCTCGCCGAGGTGGTGGTCCACCTCGATCCAGCCGGCGACGACGAGGCCCACCAGTCGGTCCGCCACCACCTCGCGGGGGGCGGACCGGCCGGGGCCGGCGGGGAGAGCTCGGCCGACTAGGCCACTTTGTCGGCGGCGCGCTAGGCCTTCTTCGCCTTCTTCTTCGCCGGGGCCTTGGCGGTCTCCCTCAGCGAGGCCGCCAGGGTGGTGCTGGGGGTGAAGCGGGCGACCCGGCGGGCCGCGACCTGGACGGTCTCACCGGTGCGCGGGTTGCGACCGACCCGGGCGGCGCGCTGCGCGGTCTTGAAGGTGCCGAAGCCGTGGATGCGCACCTCGTCGCCGGTCGAGAGCGAGGTGGCCAGGGTGTCGAAGAACCACTTCACCTCGTCCCGGGCCGCCACCATCGACATCTCACCGTCGTTGGAGCGCACCCAGTCGGCCAGTCGCTCGGCGAGTACGTCTCGCGTGATGACACTCATTCCGATGTCTCCGATAGCTGATGGGACGGCGCGGAATTGTAAGCACCGCAAGGCATTTCGAACAACTCTAGCGGTTCGGGGCTAGCGCCAGACCCGTTTCATGATCACCCGGGCCAACTTCTCGGGGTCGTGGTGCGTGGAGATCCGCGTCGAGACGACGTCGGCGAGGATGAAGTGCACCGGGCGCCGCGACGCCCGCTCGCGGTCGAAGGTCACGCGGGTGATCCCTGCCTGCACCGCCGACGCGGGCAGCGGTAGGCCGTGATTGCTGTTGCAGATGACGTAGTCGAAGAGGTTCCCGCCCACGTGCTTCTCGATGGCGTCGAGGTGCTCGCTCACGGTGAATCCGGTGGTCTCGCCGGGCTGGGTGGCCACGTTGCACACGTACACCTTCACCGCCGGCGACGCGCGCAGCGCCTCGACCAGGCCGTCGACGAGCAGGTTGGGGAGGATCGACGTGTACAGCGACCCGGGCCCGACCACGATGAGCTCGGCGTCGAGGATGGCGAGCTCGGCCTCCGGGTTGATCTGCGGCGACGGGGGATCGAGGAAGACGCGGTCGATCGGTCCGGCGCCCTGGGGGATCCGGGACTCGCCGATCCGGATCTCGCCGCCGGCGTTGGCGCAGAGGACCACGTCCTGGAGGGTGCTCGGCATGATCTGGCCACGCACGCGCAGAACCCGCCCGGAGGCCTGGAGCGCGTGCTCGAAGTCGCCGGTGATCTCGGCCATCGCCATGATGAAGAGGTTGCCGAAGGAGTGGCCGCTGAGCGAGCCCTCCCCCGTGAAGCGGTGGGAGAAGAGGCTGGTCATCAGCGGCTCGGTCTCGGCCAGGGCGGTGAGGCACTGGCGGAAGTCGCCGGGCGGCAGCACCTGGTACTCGGTGCGCAGCCGGCCGCTGGAGCCGCCGTCGTCGGCCACGGTGACGATCGCCGAGATGTTCCCGGTGTACTTCTTGATGCCCCGGAGCATCGAGCTCATCCCGGTGCCGCCGCCGATCGCCACCAGGCGCGGGCCCTTGGCGAGCAGCCGGTGGGTGTAGATCTGCTCGACCACACCGCTGCCGCTCGACGACGCCAGGGGCAGGAAGGGGCCGAGGATCGACCGTCCCAGCTTGTAGAAGGCGACCCCCGCCATGAGGAGGGCGAGGCCGAGGAAGAGGACGGCACGCGACCAGCGGGGCATGAACTGGAGGGTGAGCGGACCGACGAACCGGGGGAAGGCGATGGTGGTGTACGCGTCCTTCAGGGCGTAGCCGAAGGCGAGGCTGAGCAGCACGATGGCGGCGAACAGGAGCAGCAGCCATCGCTTGACGTTCAGCCCGGGGGTGAACCACCGGACCATCCCCTCGGGCCGGGGAGGGGTGTCGGGCATCGGGGGCCGATTGTCCCACGACACCGCCCCGGGCCCCGGGACGTCCTGAACGTCGGTCACCCGCGCCTCGCCCGGGATCTCGACGGAATCGTCAGGCTTCGGATCACGCTCCGGCGCCGCCGCACCGAGGCGGGCGCGCATGCTCAGGAGCCGCTCCCGGACGGCGCCACCGGGGCGCGCGCCTGGAGGCGGGCGATGTCGTGCGTCGCCTCGATGTAGCGCACCGTCCCCGAGTACGAGCGCATCACCACGCTGTGGGTGCTGACCACGCCGCGCCCGGCGAAGCGCACCCCCTGGAGCAGCTCGCTGTCGGTGACGCCGGTGGCGGCGAAGAAGACGTTCTCGCCGCCGCAGAGGTCGTCGAGGGTGAGCACGCCGGTGTCCTTGCCCTCGGCGCGCATCACCGCGCGCTCGCCCTCGTCGCGGGGCGCGAGCCGGCCCTGCATGCCCCCGCCCACCGCCTTGACCGCGCAGGCGGCGAGCACCCCCTCGGGGGCGCCGCCGATGCCCCAGAGCACGTCGATGCCGGTGCGGTGCTCCATGGCCGCCCACAGCCCGGCGGCGATGTCGCCGTCGGGGATGAGCTTCACCCGGGCTCCCGCGGCTCGGATCTCGCGCAGCAGCCGCTGGTGGCGGGGACGGTTGAGCACGACCACGGTGAGGTCCTCGACGTCGCGGCCCTCGGCGCGGGCGATGCGCTTCAGGTTGTTCGCCACCGAGTCGGTGATGTCGATCACCTTGCGCGCGCGCGGCCCGACGATGAGCTTCTCCATGTAGTAGCAGTGGGTGTGGAAGAGCGAGCCCCGCTCCGCCAGCGCCACCGTGGAGACGCCGCCGGGGAGGCCGCCGGCGACCAGCCGGGCGCTGTCGATGGGATCGACGGCGACGTCGACCGTCGGCGGGTTGCCGTTGCCGACGCTCTCGCCGATGTAGAGCATCGGGTTGTCGTCCTTCTCGCCCTCGCCGATCACCACCACGCCGTCCATGTCGACGTAGCCGAGGCTGCGCCGCATGGCGTCGACGGCGGCCTGCTCGGCGTCGTCGAGCAGATCGCGCCCGAGGAAGCGGGAGGCGGCGATCGCCGCGCCCTCGGTGACCCGGACCAGCTCGAGCGCGAGGTTGCGATCGATCGGGGTGCCGATGTCGCGGCGCTGGCGGGCTCGAGGCGGCATGGCAGGCGGGATGATACGCGGACTCCATGGCGTCCCCGTCACGTCTCGGCAGCCGCCGCGCCGGCACCGCCGCGCCGCCGGACAATCACGGGCGCCGTGAGTCCCGATCTCTGCAGGCTGCACTACCGAGACGCCGTCGCCGCCTGCCCAGGCTGCGGGCGCGGCGTCTGCGGCGACTGTCGGGGCGAGCGCGACCTCTGCCCGCTCTGCGCCCGCCGCGTCGAGGAGGAGGCGGCGATGGCCCGGGAGCGGCGCCGCTCGAGGATCGCGCTGCGCCGCGCCGGCATCGGCCTGCGCATGGAGCGCGGCGAGCCGGTGGTGCTGCGCGAGGGCCCGCTGCGGCTGGTGGTCCCGACCCTCGGCGGGGCCACGCTCGCGGTCGCCGTCGCCGTGGTCTGCGCCGAGCTGGAGCGGCGGCTCGGAGTCGACCCGGCGCTCGCCGCGCTGCTCTGCGCGACCGTCGTCGGCGTCTGCGTGCGCCTGCTCCTCGGCGGGGTCTCGCGCGCCGCCGGGCTGATCGCCGCCGGGCTCTGCCTGGGCGCCGCCCTGCTCGCCAATTCGTGGGTGAGCGGCCCGGGCGAGGGCGGCGGCGCCGGGGTGGGGCTGCGGAGCCTCTCCGACTGGGTGATCTCCCACGGGGCGCTGGTCCCGGTGCTCTACGCCGTCGCCGCCCTGCTGGCCTACGGCTCCGCCTCCGGGCACCGCGCTGCCTGACCTCCGCGGCCGACCTGCCGCTTCGTGGCAGGGCTGCTAGCATGCCGGTTCCGGGGAGGACTCCCGCAAACCCCGACGACAGGGACACCATCGATGGCCGATGACATCCTCGACCGCGTGCGCAGCTTCGCCACCCGCAGCGACGAGCAGCCCGTGGCCGAGGAGGAGCCGGCGGCGGAGGAACCGGCGGCGGAGGAGCCCGCGGCGGAGCCGGCCGGCACCGAGACGGTTGAGACGGCGGAGGCCGCAGCGACTGCAGCCGATCAGGGAGCGCAGGAGATGGCGATGAGCGAGGTCCAGGCGGGTCCGCAGGCCACCGGCGGAGGCGCGGCGCAGGCCGGGGCCACCGCCACCCCCGCCGGCGGGGCCGGCTCCGGACTGGGCCCCGCGGGGATCATCCGGGCGTGTCCCATCCCGTCCGGCGCGGTGATCTTCGGCGAGCTCACCTCGGCGTTCGTCGACGGCGCGCGACTGGTCCGCTTCCTCGCCGATCGCCGCCACACCGGCGCGATCGTCGACGCCGGCCGCAACCGGGTCCAGGTCGCGCTCCTCTTCGAGGGCGCGGCGGTCGCGCTGGTGGCGGTGGGCGAGGGCGCCACGCGCCGGGTCGACGCGCTCGCCCTGCCCGCGCCGGGGGCCAACGACGAGCACCAGCTCACCGTGCTCACCTACCGGCCGGAGATCACCCTGGCGCTGGCCCAGCTGGTCAACACCCCCGAGCGGTTCGACCGGATGCACGGCTCCTTCGTCGACCTGCCGGCGCTGCTCGGCTTCCTCCGCCGCGAGCGCGCCAACGGCGCGGTCCGGGTCACCACCGGCGAGGACGCGGGGGTGATCCTGCTGCGCGGCGGCGAGGTGCTCGGCGCCTACACCCGCCACCTCCCGGAGCTCGACGACGAGGAGGTCGTGTTCCCGCTGGCCAAGGCCGCCGACGCCGAGGTGGACGTGTGTGTCGGTCCGCTGACGCTGCCGCCCGCCTCCGTCCCGGTGGCCTCGATCCTCGGCTGAGGTGCCGGTGCCGGCGCGGCGGAGGCTCCCCGCCCTGGCGAGCCCGCTGCTGGCGCTGCTCGTCGCCTGCGGCGGCGGCCCGGCCGGCGGCCCTGGGAGCCACGACACTCCCGAGGGCGCGGTCCGCGGCTTCCTCGACGCGGTGGCGGCCAACGACGTCAACGAGGCGCTGACCTGGATCCCGCCGTCGCAGCGCAAGCAGGCGGCGACCCTGCTCCACGGCGACGAGGGGGTGCGGGTCACCTTCCGGGTCGAGCACGTCGACGTCGGTTCGGCGAGCATCGACCGTCAGCATCCCGACATGGCGACGGTGCCGTTGAAGGGCCACGCTTCGGCGTGCGTCAACGGCGGCTCCGGCGATCTCGCCTCGCTGAACACCTGTTTCCCCCTGTCGACGTTCGCCCAGACCGCGGGGACCGACAGCGTGTCGTGCGTGCGCCTCGGCGGCAGCTGGTACGTCGACATCGGCTCGGGGAGCGACGCACCGGCGCCGGAGAGCCAGAGCCCGACCCCGAGCCCATAGCCCGATCTCTCGGTCCGTCACTGCGATCGTGACGCGTCCGGCACGAGCGCCGAGCTACCATTGACCTGGCGGTCGCACCTCTCGGCGCGCCAGCGGCCAGAGGAGAAAGCAGTCGTGAGCCCGTCCGAGCCACCATGGCGTCGCTGCGATGATCTTCCTCAGCGACTTCCTGCGCGCCGACGTGGTCGACGTGCAGCAGCGGACCGTCGGCAAGGTCCGTGACCTGATCGTCCGGATGGGCGAGCCCTATCCGGTCGTGATCGCGCTGGCGCTGCGCGGCCATCACGCCGTCGAGACCATCGACTGGAGCACGGTCCGGGCCTGGGAGGCGCGCGAGATCAGCCTCAACGTCGCCGCCGCCGACCTGACGCCGCACACCACCGACCCCAACGAGGTCTGGCTCAGCCGCGACATCCTCGACAAGCAGATCGTCGACACCGACGGCCGCCGGGTGGTGCGGGTCAACGACCTCCAGCTGCAGGCGAGCAACGGCACGATGCTGCTGGTGGGGGTCGACATCGGCACCCGCGGCCTGCTCCGCCGGCTCAACGCCGAGCACGTCGGCCGGCGCATCCGCCGGCTGGCCGGCGGCGACCTGCCCCAGCGGCTGATCAGCTGGGACGCGGTCGACACCCTCCACAGCGACGAGCACGCCGTGAAGCTGCGCATCAGCCACCGCAAGCTCTCCAAGATGCACCCGGCGGACATCGCCGAGATCGTGGGCCAGCTCGGCGGCCGCGACCGCGAGGCGATCTTCGCCAGCCTCGACGACGAGACCGCCGCCGACACCCTCGAGGAGTCCAGCGAGGAGGTGCAGGCGCAGATCCTCTCCCGGCTCGACGACGAGCGCGCCGCCGACATCCTCGAGGCGATGTCGCCGGACGAGGCCGCCGACCTGCTCGCCGACCTCCCCGAGGAACGCCGCGAGCAGCTGATCGCCAAGATGGAGGCGGAGGACGCTCAGGACGTCGAGGAGCTGCTCGCCTACGGCGAGGACACCGCCGGCGGCCTGATGACCACCGAGTACGTGGCCATCCCCGCCAGCCTCACCGCCGCCCAGGCGATCGACCGCCTCCGCGAGCTCGAGCCCGACGCCGAGTCGATCTACTACGTCTACGTCATCGACGACGACGAGCGGCTGCTCGGGGTGCTCAGCCTGCGCGACCTGATCGTCGCCCAGCCCGGCACCCCGATCGCCGACCTGATGATCAAGCGGGTGATCGCGGTGCCGCTCGACGCCCGGCCCGAGGACGTGGCCGCGGTGATCGCCAAGTACAACCTGCTCGCCGTCCCGGTTGTGGACGACGATGACCGCATTCAGGGGATCGTCACCATCGACGACGCCCTGGACACGGTGATGCCCGCGGGACTCAGGCGGAGGGCACGAGCGCTGTGACCAGCACCGGCCACGGGCGCGATGAAGCCCCCTCAGACGACCGCGCTGCGCCGCCGCGCCGAGCAGGCGATCGCCGCACGCCGTGACCGGCGGGCGGCGCGCCCCCGCCGTTTCGGGGGGGTCCGCAAGTACCTGGCGATCATCGGGCCGGGGCTGATCGTCGCCAACGCCGGCAACGACGCCGGCGGCATCTTCACCTACAGCAACACCGGCTCGAAGTACGGGCTCCACCTGCTCTGGGCGTTCCTGCCGATCCTGCTCGCGCTGATCGTCACCCAGGAGATGGTCGCCCGCCTCGGCTGCGTGACCGGCAAGGGGCTGATGGACCTGATCCGCGAGCGCTTCGGGGTGCGCTGGACGCTCTTCGCCGCGATCGTGGTGATCATCGCCAACGGCGGCACCGTGCTCGCCGAGTTCGCCGGCATCGGCGGGGCGCTCGGCCTCCTCGGCGTTCCCCTGCCCGTCGCGGTCCTGGGGGCGGCGCTGCTGCTCGGGATCCTCGTGCTCCGCGCCAACCGCCGCCTGGTGGAGCGGGTGTTCCTCGCCATGGGGCTGACCTTCGTCAGCTACATCATCACCGCGGTGATGGTGCACCCGGACTGGGGCCAGGTCGCGCACGCGATGCTGGTGCCGAACCTCTCCCACCCTCCGATCAAGCCCGGCGCGACCTCCTACACCACCGACCTGATCACCCTGATCGGAACCACGATCACCCCCTACATGCAGCTCTTCCTCCAGTCCTCGATCGTCGACAAGGGGACGTCCGAGAAGGAGCTGAAGTACGCCCGCGCCGACGTCATCAGCGGCTCGTTCTTCGCCCAGATGGTCGCCGCCTTCATCGTCATCACCACCGCCTACACCCTGTTCCCGCATGGCTTCGCAGGCCAGGACCTGAGCAGCGCGACCGACGCGGCCCAGGCGCTGCGGCCGCTCGCCGGCGACCACGCCACCCAGCTCTTCGCCGTCGGCCTCCTCGGCGCCTCGCTCCTCGCCGCCGCAGTGCTGCCGCTGAGCACCGCCTTCGTCGTCTGCGAGGCCTTCGGCGCCGAGCGCTCGGTGCAGAACCGCTTCAGCGAGGCGCCGCTCTTCTTCGGCCTCTTCATCCTCCTGCTCGCCACCGGAGCGGTGGTCGTGGCGCTGCTCGGCTCCTCCTCGATCGCCGCGGTGGCGATCGGCACCCAGACGCTCGACGGGATCCTGCTCCCGGTGCTGCTGGTCTTCATCCTCATCCTGGCCAACGACCGGCGGCTGCTGGGCCGCTACCGCAACGGGCCCTTCAACAACGCCGTGGCGGTGCTCTTCACCGTGGTGCTGAGCGCGCTGACCACCTACCTGGTGGTCAGCACGTTTCTTCCGCTCTAGGCGCTCAGACGCGCCTACTGGCGGGGGGCCTCCCCCCTGCTCCCCCCTGTCTTCCGCTCTAGGCGCTCAGACGCGCCTACTACCGGGCGCGGGCGCCGTCGCCGTCGACGGGCGGGGCGAGCAGCCCCTCGGGCCCGAAGCGTGAGATCGCCTGGGCGGCGCGGCGCAGCCCGGCGTCGAGCGCCTCGGCGAGGTGCTCGAGGGGGTCGCGCTCGGCCCGGGCGCAGGCGCCGAGGAATCCCCCGGCGAGGGCGTCGCCGGCCCCGGTGGGGTCGACCACGGTGCCCACGGGGTGGGCGTCGCGCTCGATCACCCCGTCCGCGGTGACGCAGGCGGCGCCGAGCGGCCCCGCCTTGACCACCACCACACGCAGCCGGCCCCGGCCGCAGAGCGCGCGCGCCGCCTCGCGCCAGCGGTCGGCCTCGAGCCCGCTGAGGCCGGCCAGCTCGGCGCGGTTGAGGAAGAGCACGTCGGCGCGCTCGACGACCTCGAGCACCCGGTCGCGCTCGGCGCCGCCGATGTACACGGTCATGCTGTCCGCGCCGACCAGCCGGGCGCTCGACCCCGCCAGCGCCTCGAGCTGCGCAGCCGGGGGCATGCTCCCGAGGAAGAGCACCTCGGCGCGGGCCGCGGCCCCCTCCAGCCGTGGCCGCCAGGAGGCGTACGCCCCCTCCTCGGCGTGCTCGCAGGCGGTGACCCAACGCTCGAAGTCGTGGGTGGCGCGCCAGCGGAACGTCGGAGCGGGGCTCACCTCGAGCCCGGCGAGGTCGACCCCGGCGGCAGCCGCGGTCCGGCGTAGCCGCGCCTCGCCGTCGCCGCCCACCACCCCGACGAGGTGGACCGGAGCGAACGGCGCGGCGGCGAGCGAGAAGTAGAGCGCCGAGCCGCCCTCCTGCTCCCGGCTGCGGCCGACCGGGGTGGTGACGTCGTCGATCGTCACCGTCCCGGTCGCCGTGATCGCCCAGGCCATGCCTCCCGGTTCCGGGCTCAGCCGGTGTCGGCGGGGCTGCCCGCGATCGCGCGCGGGGCGGCGGCGGCGGCGAAGAGCGGGATGATCCGCGCGGTGCGCGGCACGCGCTCGTCGAGGCGGCGGCGGCAGATCTCCGCCTGCGCGGCGAAGAGCGCCTCGCTCGCCTGGTCGGGGGTGCGGCTCGACCCGAGGTCGTCGCGGAGCGAGGGGTCGACCTCGCCGATGAAGCGCACCACCGACGCCCAGACCTGGCCGGGGAGCATGTCGTAGCCGCGCACCCGGCACTCCTCGACCAGGTCGAGGATGACGTCGGACTCGCGCAGCCGCTGGTGCCAGCGCATCTCGCGCTCGCGACGGAAGGCGGCGAGGCGGCGCAGGTTCTCGAGCTCCGCCGCGGTCCGCGCGAGCGGGCCGGCCAGCCGGGACGCGGCGTGCTGCAGCATCGCCGCATTGTAGTACCGGATCCCGCGCAGTCCCCTCGCGCAGCGAACGCGTCAGGCGTTCGCGACAGCCCGCGGGTAGCAGACCGAGCGCCAGCCGTCGCGCCCGGCGACCAGGTGGACGGTCCGTGACACCGTCGCCGCCCGCGCCGCGCTGAGCCGGATGCGGTAGTCGACCTCCAGCTCGGCGACGTCGCGATGGATGCAGCCGCCGTCGGCGTCGACCCACTCCGAGAGGTAGCGGACCTCGCGGACGCAGAGGCCGAGCAGGTTGGCCGCGGAGCCCATCTGCTCGGAGGCGAACGCCCGGGCCGAGCCCCACCGCTCCTGGCAGGGGCCGGCGAGGAGCGCGAAGGCGTCCTCGTGGCGGCCCGACCGCAGCAGCTCGACGAAACGCTCCTCGCAGCCGGCCGGGCCGATCGCGGGGGCGGGAGCGCCGCCGGCGCCGGCCTCGACCCGCACCGGTGACGGCGGCGCGTCCTGGGCGGCGAGGAGCGCGGCCACCCGCCGCCCCACGGTCTCGACCTCGACCTCGCCGGGGGCGCCGGTGGCCTCGACCAGGGTGCTCGAGGTGCCGGTCGAGCGCGACCAGAAGGTCTGGGTCTGGGAGTCGACCAGGACGGTGTCCGGATCAGCCTCCAGAGGAGGCTCGAAGACCTCTCGCCAGCGGCGCAGCAGATCGGTCAGCACGGTGGCCGCGGAACCCGCATTCGTCCGCGAGCATACGTTCTGTGGGGGGCGGCTGTCAGCCGCCGCCGAGCTCGAGCAGGCTGCGCAGCTCGTCGGCGTCGACGCTGCCGGCGGCGAGCATCACCTCGAGGCGCTCGCGCAGCTCGATCAGCCGGTCGATGGGGAGGTCGGAGAGGGCCGCCTCGAGCTGATCGAGCCGGCGCAGGACCCCCTCGTCCGCGGGCGGTGCGGTGGCCCGGCGGCGCCGGGGCCGGGGGGCGTGGCCGTCCGCGGCGGCCGGGGCGCGACGGCGGGGCGCGGGACGCGGCGACGGCGCGGTGCGGCCGAAGAGCGCGTCCGCGCTGGGCACCTCAATTCGTCGGGGCACGCCGCAGCACCTCCTCCGCCAGCTGCCGGTAGGCGAGAGCGCCGGGGGAGCGGCCATCGTACTCGAGGATGCTCACACCCCCCGCGCTCGCCTCGGGGAAGCGCACCGAGCTGCGGACCACGGTGTCGAAGACGAGGTCGCCGAAGCGCTCGCGGACCCGGCTGAGCACCTGCTCGCTGTGCACCGCCCGGCCGCGCTGCATGGTGCCGAGGATGCCGCCGACGCGGAGGTCGGGGTTGAGGTTGGAGCGCACCGACTCGACGGTGCCGAGCAGCGCCCGCATCCCGCCGAGCGCGAGGAAGTCGAGCTGCAGCGGCACCAGCACCTCGGCGGCGGCGGCGAGGGCGTTGACGGTGAGCATCCCCAGGGTCGGCGGGCAGTCGACGACGACGGCGTCGAAGCGGTGACGCAGCGGCTGCAGCGCGTCGCGCAGCCGCAGGCCGCCGCTGGACTGCACCGCGAGGTGCGGCTCGAGCTCGCCGAGCCGCGCCGAGCCGGAGAGCAGCCAGACCCGCGGCCGGGGCCGGCACAGCACCTCCTCGGCGGCGGCGGAGCCCTCGAGGCACTCGCCGAGGCCGGGACCCGCCTCCTCGCCGGCGGCGCCGCACATCACCGTGAGCGCCGCCTGGGGGTCGAGGTCGACGAGGAGCACGCGCATGCCGGTCTCGGCGAGGGCGAAGCCGAGGTTCTGGGTGGTGGTGCTCTTGCCCACGCCCCCCTTCTGGTTGGCGACGGCGATCACCCGGGCCACGGCGCTCAGCCGACCACCGGCGGCGGCGCCGGCGGCGCCACCGGCGACTGGGTGCCCGGCAGCGGCACCGAGGGCCGGGGCAGCGGGGGCTCGACCCCGTCGCGGCGCAGCCGGTCCTCGACGGCGGCGCGCATGGCCTCGAGCGGCACCCCCAGCGGGCAGACCGCGGCGCCTGCGGCCCAGTCGACGGCCCCCAGGGGCAGGTCGCGGGTCACCCAGAGGTCGGGGAGGCTGCGGGTCAGCTGCGACGGCAGCCGCTCGGCGCGGAGGTACCCGGCCCGGGGAGCGGCGAAGCCGCAGAGCCCGCAGCCGACGCAGCGGCCGTGGGCGGCGAGCTGGCCGCGCTCCTCGGGGGTCACCGCGGTGATCCGGTCGGGGCCGTAGAGCGAGGTGAAGCGGGCGAGGCCGGCGCCCTCGGTGTCCGGGTGGCGATGGGTCAGCCGCACCGCCGCGCGCCGGGCGAGGTGGCGGCCGTACAGCGCCCCGAGGCGGCCGAGCGCCGCGGCACGGCGCAGCCCGGGGCGCTCAGACATCGCCCATCGCGCACATGGCGCCCCGGTAGAGCTCCTCCTGGGCCAGCGACGGACCCTGGAGCACGGCGGGGCGGTCCCGCCAGCGGCTGTCGAGGAAGTCGCGCACCTCGTCCTCGGTGCGGCGCTGGCTCCAGCCCCGCTCCTGGGCCATCACCCGCGCCGCCGGCCAGGCGCAGCGCATCCCCAGGCAGCCGCCGCCGGTGCAGCGGGTGCGCCGGTAGAGGTCCTCGAGCCGCTCGACCTGCTCGTGGCGCACGGCGTGGCGGACCTCGGCCACGGTCACCGGCTCGCACTCGCAGACCACCGCCCGCCGATCGGGGGCGTCCGCACCGGCGAGCAGGGCCTCGGCGCCGGCGCCGTGGCGGGCGGCGATCCGGGCGACGAGCGGGAGCGGCAGCGCGAAGCGGGCGGCGAGCCCGGGCACGTCGGCGGGCGCCTCGCCGCCGGGCAGCGGCAGGAGGTGGGTGCGGCAGGCGACCGGGGGCCGGCCGAGCACCCGAAGGATCACGTCGACGGTGTCCTCCGCCATCTTCCGGAACATCGACATCTTGCCCCCGACGATGCTCACCAGGCCCGCGGCGCCGTCGGCGCGGTGGTCGACGACGCGGTAGTCGCGGGTGAGGTCGTCCTCGTAGCGGCGCCACTCGTGGAGGGTCGGCCGCACCGCCGCGTTGGCATGGGCGATGCGGTGGCGGCGAATGCCGGGGAGGATCCGCTCGGTCGCCTGGAGGATGTACTCGACCTCGTCGTCGGTCACCTCGAGCTGCTCGGGGTCGCCGTAGTAGTCGTCGTCGGTGGTGCCGAGGATGGTCGCGTTGGCGTGGGGGACGAGCAGCAGGCCGCGGCCGTCGACCGCCTCGAGCGCGAGCGCGACGTTGCTGATCCGCCGGTCGTAGATGAGGTGGACCCCCTTGGCGGGGCGCAGCCGCAGCCGCACCCCGGCCATGGCGCAGAGCTCCGACGACCACGGGCCGGTGGCGTTGCAGACCGCCCGCGCCGCCACCGTCTCCTCGGCGCCGCCGAGGCGCGAGCGCAGCCGCACCCCGCGCACCGCCCCGCGCTCGTGGCTGAGCCCGACCACCTCGGTCCACGTGCGCAGCTCGGCGCCGGCGTCGCGCGCGCTCAGGGCGTTGAGCGTGACCAGCCGGGCGGGATCGACGCCCCACTCGTCCATGGTCAGCGCCCCCACCAGCTCCGGGGTGAGCCCCGGCTCGAGTCGCAGCGCCTCCTCGCGCTCGAGGCGCACGTGGGGGCGGCCGGCCTTGAAGGGCTGGTAGCGGTCGTAGGCCTCCAGGCCCACCTCGGTGGTCTCCATCCCCCGCTTCGCCCCGGGGAGGATGGGGATGAGGAAGACCACCGGGAAGAGCAGGTGCGGCGCGATGCGCTGGATGTGGCCGCCGTCCACGCAGGAGATGCGGGTCGTCTCCCAGTCGCGCTCGAGGTAGCGGATGCCGCCATGGATCATCCCGCTGCTGCCCCAGGTGGTCCCCGAGGCGAGATCGCGCTGCTCGACGAGGAGGACCCGCAGACCGCGCAACGCGGCGTCGCGGGCCACTCCGGCCCCGGTGATGCCGCCCCCGACGACCACCAGGTCGTAGGGCTGCGTGCCCAGCATGGGCGCATTGTGCCGCCCACCGCCGCTGCGGCGACTTCTCGCTAGCATGCGCGGGTGGAGAGCGTACGCGGCGTCATCGTGGTGGCCGAGGACGAGGGCAAGGTCGCCCAGGTGGTGACGACCAGGCTGGGGTCGGACGGCCACGAGGTGCACTGGGTCCGCACCGCTCGCGACGTCCGCATCGAGCTCAACGAGCGTCCCTGCGACCTGCTGCTCCTCGACGTGAGCCTGGAGACGGACGGCCTGGAGCTGCTCCAGGCGCTGCGCTTCTCGCCTCAGGCGCCCCGCGGCGGCATCGTCATGCTCGCCGACCGCGAGGACGTCAGCAGCCAGGAGCGCGCCCAGCAGCTCGGTGCCGCCGCGGTGCTCAGCAAGCCGCTCGACCTCGCCGGCCTCTCCGCGACGGTCCGCGACCTGCTGGAGTGCATGTAGCCCCGCGCACTAGAAGCTGCGCAGCAGCACCAGGGCGACGCTGGTCGCGGCCCAGAAGGCGATCAGACCGCCGACGTAGAGGGGGACCGGGCCGGGCTCGCGGAACCAGGCGCTGATCCGCGGAGACGTCATCGCGGTCAGCGCGCACAGGTCGACGAGGCCGAAGAGGGCCGAGACCAGGAGTGGGGTCAGGTCGAAGGCGTGGGCGCCCAGCTCGTAGACGCCGACCGACCCCAGAACGATCGCGGCGTCCATGGCGAGGATCACGATCTGGGCGCGCCGCACCCAGGCGCTCCTGCGGATGAGCAGCGTGCCGATCACGAACAGTGACGCGGCGAGCGAGGCCGAGGCGACCGCGGCGACGATCTGCGCCCCGGTCGACTGGGTGATGACCCGACCGCCGACGGACACCTGATCCGCGAAGGCGGCGAGCGCGCCCAGCAGGGCGAGGATGGCCCGCACGATGTCCCAGGTGTAGACGAGCAGCAGCGCGGTCGGCCGGCGGGCGGACTCGTCGGCGGCGCTGCTCGGTGGGATCACCCCGCTAGGCTACCCGTGTGCGCCACGCCATCGCCGTCCTCGACGGCGACCAGACCGGCCAGGAGCTTCTCGATCAGGCGCTGCGCGTCCTCGACCCCGCGGTGGTCGGCGTCGAGCTCGAGCTGCGGCGTTTCGACCTGTCCCTGGAGAGCCGCCGCGCCACCGGCAACCAGGTGGTGCTCGACGCCGCCGGGGCGATGGTGGAGTGCGGCTACGGCATCAAGGCGGCGACGGTCACCCCCGAGCGCTCCGGCGACGTGGGCAGCCCCAACGCCATCCTCCGCGAGCGCGTCGGCGGCAAGGTCATCGTCCGCACCGGTCGCCGCATCCCCGGGGTCGCCCCGCTCGGCGGGGTGAGCGCGCCCATCAGCGTGGTGCGCATGGCCGTCGACGACGCCTACGGCGCAACCGAGTGGCGGGAGGGCAGCGGCGACGCCGAGGTGGCGCTGCGCACCGAGAGGATCACCCGCGGCACCTGCCGCACCGTCGCCGAGTTCGCCTTCCAGCAGGCCCGCCGCAGCCACGCGCGCGTCTTCGGCGGCCCCAAGTACACGGTCTCGCCGGTCTACGAGGGGATGCTCAAGGAGGAGATGGACGCGGCGGCGCAGCGCCATCCCGACATCGCCTACGAACCGCAGCTCATCGACGCCACCTACGCGCTGCTGCTCAACCAGGACGGCGACGCCCTGGTGATCCCCGCGCTCAACCGCGACGGCGACTGCCTCAGCGACTTCGTCCTCCAGCTCTTCGGAAGCATCGCCGGCGCGGAGTCGATCCTGCTCGGCTTCGAGGGCGACGATCCGACCCCCAGGGTGGTGATGAGCGAGGCGCCGCACGGCACCGCACCGTCGCTCCAGGGCAAGAACGTCGCCAACCCGATGGCGATGATCCTCGCCGCCGCGTCGCTGCTCGGCTTCATGCCCGACCCCGCCTGCCGCACCGGCTCGCGGGCGATCTACGAGTCGGTCTTCGAGGCGGTGCGAGCGGGGATGCGCACCGCCGACCTCGGCGGGCACGCGCTGACCGACGAGTTCACCACCGCCGTCATCGACCGGGTCCGTGGCAAGCTCGAGGTGTGGGGGACGCTCGGGGTCGGCTGAACCCGAATCCGCCCCGGGGGCACGCACCGATCGCGTCCTATACTCCCAACGAGCAGGCCACATCCAGCAGGACAACGGTGGACATCCTCGCCGTCATCCGCGACCGCGCCGGGGAGTACGACTGCCCCGTGTGCCACAAGGCGCTCGACGGCTGCGGACTGATCCTGCTCAAGGACCAGGACCCGATGTTCACGGTGCAGGTGCGCTGCGCCCACTGCCGGGTCACCTTCGTGGTGGTGCTCAAGGTGCGCCGCGAGCGCCGGGCTCCCAAGCCCGCCGAGCCCGACCCCGCACCCCCCATCGGCGCCGACGAGATCCTCGACGTGCACCGCCTCCTGCGCGGCCACACCGGTTCACTCACCGAGCTGCTGTCGGGCTCGCAGCACCGGACGTAGGTTCCGGGGCGTCGGACCCTGCTCGTACCATGGGGACGACGTGAGCGCACCGGTCTACCTCGACCATGCCGCGACCACCCCGGTCGCCGCCGAGGCGCGCGCCGCGATGCTCCCCCTCCTCGGCGAGGTCTTCGGCAACCCCTCCTCGGCGCACGCCACCGGCCGGGCGGCGCGAGAGGCGGTCGATGAGGCGCGGGCCACCGTGGCGGGCGCGCTGGGCTGCAGCCCCGCCGAGGTCGTCTTCACCTCCGGGGGGAGCGAGGCGGACAACCTCGCCCTGCGCGGCGCCCTCGACCGTCACCGCGACCGCGGCCGCCACCTGGTGGTCACCGCGATCGAGCACGACGCCGTGCTCAAGACCGCCGAGGAGCTGGCCCGGTGGGGCCGGTGCGAGGTGACCGTGGTGCCCTGCGACAGCCGCGGCGTCGTCGACCCCGAGGCGGTCGGCGCAGCGGTGCGGCCCGACACCGTGCTGGTCTCGATGATGCTCGCCAACAACGAGGTGGGCACGGTGCAGGACGTGGCCGCGGCGGCGGAGGCGGCGCGGCGGAGCAACCCCGCGGTGCTGGTGCACACCGACGCGGTGCAGGCGCTCGGCCGGCTGCCCGTCGACGTGCGCGCGCTCGGGGTCGACCTCGCCTCGATCACCGCCCACAAGATCTACGGCCCCAAGGGTGCGGGCGCGCTCTATGTGCGCCGGGGGGTGGCGATCGCCGCCCAGGTCAGCGGCGGCGGCCACGAGCGCGGCCGGCGCAGCGGCACCGAGAACGTCGCCGCCATCGCCGGGCTGGCGGCGGCGGTGCGGCTGGTCGAGGCTGAGCGCGAGCCCGAGATGCTGCGGCTCGGCCGGCTCGCCGAGCGCCTCACCGAGGGGGTGCTCGACGGGGTGCCCGACGCCGTCCTCACCGGCCGCGGCGCCCCCCGGCTGCCGAGCTTCGCGACCTTCGCCTTCGCCGGGGTCGAGACCGAGGTGCTGCTCACCCTCCTCGACCGGCGCGGCGTCGAGGCCTCCGGGGGATCCGCCTGCTCGAGCGGGGCGCACATGCCCTCCCATGTGCTGCTGGCGATGGGGCTGTCGCCGCGGCTCGCCGGCGGCGCGCTGCGCTGCACCCTCGGCCGGGGCACCACCGAGGACGACGTCGAGCGCGCCGCCGCCGAGATCTCGGCCGCGGTCGTCCAGCTGCGGTCGGCCACCGCGGTGAGCCCCGGCAGCCAGAGCTAGCGACGGGGCGTCCCTACCTCGATCTCCGCCCCTTCGCTATAATCCTGACCATGGCGGTCGGAAATTCTCGCAATGCCTCCTTCTCGATGCGGGTCTCGTCCAAGGCCCACTACGGGCTGAGGATGATGACCGAGCTGGCCAAGGCCTACGGCCGGGGTCCGCGGAGCCTCGCCGAGGTCGCCCGCGTCGAGCACCTTCCCCTGGCCTACCTCGAGCAGCTGGCCGGGCCGATGCGGCGCGGCGGTCTCATCGAGGCGACCCGCGGCGCCCATGGGGGCTACGTGCTCTCGCGGCGTCCCGAGGAGATCACCGTGCTCGACGTCATCACCCTGGTCGAGGGTGAGGTCGCGCCGGTGGAGTGCGTGGCCCACGACTACGAGGCGGGCTGCTGCGTCCGCGAGACCGACTGCGCCTCTCGGACGCTGTGGCAGCGCCTCAAGGAGAGCGTCGACGCCGTGTTGAGCGGCACCACCCTGGAAGACCTGGTCTGCGACCGCCCGCCGGTCGCGGTCCCCATCCCGCTCGAGGACGTGCGCGACCACTCCCCGGGCACTCACGTTCACGAGGCTGCCCATGTCTGATTCCCGGCTGGTCGTCGAGGACCTGCGCGCCAGCATCGAGGGCAAGGAGATCCTCAACGGGGTCGACCTGGTCGTCCCCGCCGGCCAGGTGCACGCCCTGATGGGGCCGAACGGCTCCGGCAAGAGCACGCTCGCCTACACGCTGATGGGCCATCCCAGCTACGCGGTGACCGGTGGCTCGGCGACCTTCGGCGGCGTCGACATGCTCCCGCTGGGCGCGGACGAGCGGGCCCGGCTGGGCATCTTCCTCTGCTTCCAGTACCCGACCGCCATCCCCGGGGTCTCGGTGGTGAACTTCCTGCGGGCGTCGCTCAAGGCGCAGGGCAGGGAGATGCCGGCACGCGAGTTCCTGCGCACCCTCTCGGCGGTGATGAAGGAGCTCAACATCGACGAGAGCTTCCGCAGCCGGTACATCAACGACGGCTTCAGCGGCGGCGAGAAGAAGCGCATGGAGATCCTCCAGCTGGCGCTGCTCCGCCCCCGGCTGGCGATCCTCGACGAGACCGACTCCGGCCTCGACGTCGACGCCCTGCGCACCGTCGCCGAGGGGGTGGACAGGGTGGCCGGCCCCGACATGGGCCTGCTGGTCATCACCCACTACCCGCGGATCCTCGAGTACCTGCGCCCCGACGTGGTGCACGTTCTCCATCAGGGGCGGGTGGTCGTCTCCGGCGGCCACGACCTCGCCCGGCGGATCGAGAGCGACGGTTACGACCCGATCCTCGGCGCCGGCGCCGCCGGCTCGGCGGCCCGGAACGCGACGAAGGGAACCCTCTGACATGGCAGTCGAAGCTCACGAGCTGACCAAGGACTACAAGTTCGGCTTCCACGACGTCGACGTCTCCGTCTTCCGCTGTGAGAAGGGGCTGTCGGCGGAGGTGGTCGCGGCCATCAGCGCCCACAAGAACGAGCCCGAGTGGATGCTGAAGTTCCGCCTCAAGGCGCTCGCGCACTTCTACAAGCGCTCGATGCCCAGCTGGGGGGCGGACCTCAGCGGGATCGACTTCGACAACATCTACTACTACGTCAAGCCGACCGAGGAGCAGAGCCGGACCTGGGACGACGTCCCCGATTCGATCCGGCAGACCTTCGACAAGCTCGGCATCCCCGAGGCGGAGCGGAAGTTCCTCGCCGGGGTCAGCGCCCAGTACGACTCCGAGGTCGTGTACCACAGCATTCGCGAGGACCTCGACAAGCTCGGCGTCCTCTTCGGCGACTGCGACACCGGCCTGCGCGAG
The DNA here is from genome assembly GCA_036269455.1 of Candidatus Dormiibacterota bacterium. Lineage (GTDB taxonomy): Bacteria > Chloroflexota > Dormibacteria > Aeolococcales > Aeolococcaceae > CF-96. The sequence continues at coordinate 39,289 of DATARS010000134.1, forward strand.
CACCCGGAGATCTTCCGCAAGTACTTCGGCACGGTGATCCCCGCCAACGACAACAAGTTCGCCGCGCTCAACAGCGCGGTGTGGTCGGGGGGCTCGTTCGTCTACGTGCCCAAGGGGGTCCGGGTCGACATCCCCCTCCAGGCGTACTTCCGGATCAACTCCGACAACATGGGCCAGTTCGAGCGGACGCTGATCATCGCCGACGAGGGCTCGTACGTCCACTACATCGAGGGCTGCACGGCGCCGACCTACTCGAGCGACTCGCTGCACTCCGCGGTGGTGGAGATCATCGCCCACAAGGACGCCCACGTCCGCTATACGACCATCCAGAACTGGTCCAACAACGTCTACAACCTGGTCACCAAGCGCGCCATCGCCTACGAGGGCGCCCGGGTGGAGTGGATCGACGGCAACCTGGGCAGCAAGGTGACGATGAAGTACCCGGCGATCTACCTGATGGGCGAGCACGCCCACGGGGAGGTCCTCTCCGCCGCCTTCGCCGGCGAGGGGCAGCACCAGGACGCCGGCTCGAAGTGCGTCCACGTCGCCTCGAACACCACCAGCAACGTGGTCTCCCGCTCGATCTCCAAGGACGGCGGGCGGACCTCCTACCGCGGCCACATCAAGGTCCACGAGAAGGCCACGGGGGTGCGCAGCAGCGTGCGCTGCGACGCCCTGCTGCTCGACGAGCACTCGCAGAGCGACACCTACCCCTACATGGACATCGACAGCCCGGACGTCAGCATCGGCCACGAGGCCACGGTGAGCAAGATCGGCGACGAGCAGATCTTCTACCTGATGTCCCGCGGGCTCAGCGAGTCCGACGCCACCGCGCTCATCGTCAACGGCTTCTTCGAGCACTTCGTCAAGGAGCTGCCGATGGAGTACGCGGTCGAGCTCAACCGGCTGCTCGCCGTCCAGATGGAGGGGTCGGTGGGATGAGGCCCTCCTTCGCCTGATGGCGACCCAGCTGCGGACCCCCGGGACGATCGGTCCCGAGGCGGTCACTCCGCGCGTCGCGGCGTCCCCGGCCTGGCTGGCGGAGCGCCGGCTCCTGGCCTGGGAGGCGTACGCCGCGCTGCCCATGCCCTCCCGCACCGACGAGGACTACCGCCGCACCGACATCTCGTCGCTGCACCCCGACGAGTACGTCGCCGACCCGGGACCGACCGGCCACGGCGCCGGCCTGGTCGCGGCGCTGCGCGAGATGCGCGACCGGATCGCCCCCGGTGCCGCCTTCCTGGCCAGCACCCGCAACGGCATGCGCGCCTGCGACGGCACCGACCTGCTCACCGCCCAGGGGGTCTTCGTCGGGTCGCTCGAGGAGGCGGCCGTCCGCGACGACGACGCCCTTCGCACCGCGCTCGCACGCGTCCCCGTCGACGGCACCAAGCTCACCGCGCTCTGGAACGCGCTCTGGCGTGGCGGTTGCTACGTCCACGTCCCGGCCGGGGTCGACGCCGCGGTTCCGGTGGTCGCGGCGCACAGCGCCGCCGGCGACCACGCCGCCGTCTTCCCCGCCACCGTGGTGGTGCTCGGCAGGGGCGCGTCGCTGACCCTGGTCGAGCTGCAGGCGTCACCCGCCGGCCGGGAGGCGATGCTGTCGGACGCCGTCACCGTGCTCGAGCTCGGCGAGGGCGCGCGGCTCGACTACTGCCTGCTCCAGCGCTGGAGCGGGGCGACCGTGCACCTCGCCACCCATCGCGCGGGGCTGGCGCGGGACTCCCGGCTGCGGTTCTTCGCCGCCACCTTCGGATCGCGGCTCCAGAAGGCGTACTGGGACGCGCTGCTCGAGGGCCCGGGCGCCGACGCCACCCTCACCGGGGTGTGCTTCGGCGGCGCCGACCAGCACCTCGACCACCAGTCGCTGCAGGCCCACATCGCCCCCTCGACCCACAGCGACCTGCTGCTCAAGGTGGCGGTGCGCGACCGCGCCCAGAGCGTCTACGGCGGGCTGATCAGCGTGGACCGCGAGGCGCAGCGCACCGACGGCTACGTGCAGAACCGCAATCTCATGCTCTCGCGCGGGGCCCGGGCCTCGGGCATCCCCATGCTCGAGATCAAGGCCAACGACGTGCGCTGCAGCCACGGCGTCACCGCCGGGCACATCGACACCGAGCAGCGCTTCTACCTGCAGTCGCGCGGCGTCGAGCCCGAGGCCGCCGACCGGCTGATCGTCCGGGGATTCATGCAGGACGCCCTCGACCGCTGCCCCCACCAGGGCTTCGCGGAGTTCGTCGGGGGGGTGCTCGACGAGGTCGTCGCCGGTCACTCCGCGGCCGGCGTCGAGGCGGAGGCTTGATCGTGAGCGAGTGGGTGACGGTGGGTCGGGCCGAGGAGATCCCTCCCGGTCACGCCGCCCTGGTGGACATCGACGGCGCCCCCGTGGCGGTCTTCAACGTCAACGGCGAGTTCCACGCGGTGGACGACACCTGCTCGCACGCCGAGGCGTCGCTGAGCGAGGGCGAGCTCGATCCGGAGAACTGCACCATCGAGTGCCCCATGCACGGGTCGTGCTTCGACCTGCGCACCGGCGAGGCGCTCTCGCTTCCCGCCTACGACCCGGTGCGCGTGCACCGCGTCGAGGTGGTGGACGGCACCCTGCGCGTCGCCGTCGAGGCCGCGGTGGGATGAGCGGGACTCTGTCGGTGACCTCGCGAACGGCCCGCGGAGAGGTCGCGCTGACGCCGTTCTTCGACGTGGAGGCGATCCGCGCCGACTTTCCCATCCTGCAGCGCCAGATCGGCGACCGGCCGCTCGTCTACCTCGACTCCGCGGCCACCTCGCAGAAGCCGGTGCAGGTGCTCGACGCGGTGGAGCGCTACTACCGCGAGAGCAACTCCAACGTGCACCGCGGCGCCCACACCCTGGGCAGCGAGGCCACCGAGCTCTTCGAGGGTGCGCGCAGGCGGGTCGCCGCCTTCATCGACGCCGACCCCCGCGGGTTGGTGTTCACCCGCAACGCCACCGAGTCGCTGAACCTGGTGGCGAGCTCCTACGCGCGTGAGCTGCTCCAGCCCGGCGACCGCATCGTGCTCACCCTGATGGAGCACCACAGCAACCTGGTTCCCTGGCAGCTCGCCGCCGAGCGCGCCGGCCTCGATCTCGCCTTCATCGGCCTCACCGCCGAGGGCCGCCTCGACATGGAGGTGGCGGAGCGGCTGCTGCAGGAGCCGACGAAGCTGCTCGCCGTGGTCCACCAGAGCAACGTTCTCGGCACGGTGAACCCGATCCGCGAGCTCGCCGCGCTCGCCCACCGCTGCGGTGCGCTGATCGCCGTCGACGCCTGCCAGAGCGTCCCCCACATGCCGGTGTCGGTGCGCGAGCTCGACGTCGACTTCCTCGCCTTCAGCGGCCACAAGGCCTGCGGCCCGATGGGCGGCGGAGTGCTCTGGGCACGGCCCGAGCTGCTCGACCGGATGCCCCCGTTCCTCGGCGGCGGCAGCATGATCCAGCGCGTCGAGCTGGAGCGCTCGACCTGGGCCGAGGTGCCCAACAAGTTCGAGGCGGGAACCCCCGACGTCGCCAGCGCCCACGGCCTGGCGGCGGCGTGCGACTACCTCGACGCCATCGGCCGCGAGCGCATCCACGCCCACGAGCAGGCGATCACCGGGCACCTCATCGAGATGCTCGACGAGGTCGGGGTCGACATCCAGGGTCCGCGCGAGATGGCCGAGCGCGGCGGTGCGGTCTCCTTCACGATGGGCGAGATCCACCCCCACGACATCGCCACCATCGTCGACCGCGAGGGCGTGGCCATCCGCGCCGGCCACCACTGCTGCCAGCCGCTGATGCGCCACCTCGGCACCCCGTCCACGGCACGGGCGTCGGTCTACCTCTACACCACCCACGCGGAGATCGACGCCCTCGCCGCCGCGCTCCACGAGGTTCGGCGGATCATGGATCCGGGAACGCGGCGGTAGGATCGAAGCATGGCAGCCGGCACTTCCCCCGTCGAGGACGAGCTCTACCGCGAGATCATCCTCGACCACTGGCGCAACCCCCGCCGCCGCGGGCACCTCGAGCCCGCCGACGTCACCGTGGAGGGCAACAACCCGCTCTGCGGCGATGAGGTGCTCCTCACCATGAACGTCCGCGACGGCAGCGTGGAGGAGATCGCCTTCGACGGCCACGGCTGCTCGATCAGCCGCGCGTCGGCGAGCATGATGTGCGACGAGGTCGCCGGCCGCAGCGTCGGCGACGCCGCCGAGCTCGGCCGCCGCTTCAAGGCGATGATGCTCGAGGGTGGCGGCGCCGAGGACCTCGGCGACCTCGAGGCGCTGCAGGGCGTGGCGCGCATCCCGCTGCGGATCAAGTGTGCCGTGCTCCCCTGGAACGCCCTGCTCGAGGGGCTGGAGCGGGGCGGGGGAGCGGTGACCACCGAGGAGGGACCCCTGTCGTGAGCGATTCCGAGACGACCACGCCGGATGCGCCCGCCGCGAACGGCGAGCGGCCCAGCAGCGAGCAGATCCTCGACGCCCTGAGTGGCGTCTACGACCCCGAGATCGGCATCGACATCATCAACCTCGGGCTCGTCTACGACCACGCCATCGACGAGGCAGGGCTGCTCACCATCGACATGACCCTCACCTCGCCCTACTGTCCCTTCGGCAACATCATCCAGAGTCAGGCCGACGCCGTCTGCCGGGTCCTCCCCGGGATCAAGGACGTCCGCGTCAACCTGGTCTGGTCGCCCCCCTGGGACCCGCGCACCATGGCGAGCGAAGAAGCCAAGCTGGACCTGGGAATTTTCTAGCCGCGCGGAGCGCAGCCGCCGAAGGCGCGACATCGGCGGCGCGTCAGCGCAGCGGGCTGAGGGGGAAGACTGTCAGCGACGAAGGAGCTGATGGTCTGGGGGCATACCTGCCCCCCATTTCAGCGCGTCAGCGCTGAGAGCCGACAAAGCTGGTGGGGACCGGGTCGAGGCCGCTGGCGGCGCGCCAGACGGCGGCGTGGCGGGCGTCGACGCCGAGGATGCTGGCGACCTGGATGCGCAGCGACGGTCGTTCCAGGGCGGCGAGGGCGGCGTACTGGGCGCCGAGGAGGCGGTCCTCGATCTCCATCAGGACAGCGAGCACGCCGGCCTCGCCCGCGGGAGCCGGCGCCGGGCTCGGAGCGGCCGGCGGTGACGGCGCGCCGAGGCCGTGCAGCGCCGTGAGCAGCGCGTCGCGATGGGCGCGGTGGTGGCTGAGGAAGGACTGCGCGTAGCCGGGCAGGGGCGCGCGGCTCAGTGCGGTGCCGGTGGTGCCGAGCACCTTCACCGCGGAGTCCTCGAGCGTCGCCAGGGTGCCGAGCAGCGCGGCGTCGTCGCCGGCGGCGAGGACCCGGTCGACGCCCTCGGCCCAGACGGCGGCGGAGCCGGTGAGCGCCAGGCCGCCGCTGAGGAGCGCGGCGCGGAGCAGCGCGCGACGGTCGGGGCTCACATCGACACGAAGGCGGCGGGCGCCGGGTCCTGCTGGAGCACGGTGCGGAGCACCGCGGCGTGCTGGGCCTCGTCGGCCATGATCGAGCCGAGCGCCTGGACCAGCCCCGGATCGGCCAGCCGGCGGAGCGTCGCGTAGTGCGTCCGCGTCGCCTGCTCCTCGAGGCTGGCGGCGAGGCTCAGCATTCCCGCCTCGTCGGTCGGGGGCGGCCCGATGTCGTACGTGTCCCTCGCCGCGGTCGGCGTGCCGCCGAGCCCGGCGATGATCTGCGCCAGGCGGTCGCGGTGATCGAGGTGGTGCTGGCGGAAGGCGGTGCCACGGGGCGCGGTGGCGGCGCTCAGCAGCGGCAGACCCACGTCGTACGCGTGGATGGTCATGTGCTCGACCACAAGGGCGGCGTCGAGCAGGTGCACGGAGTCGGCGGGGGTGCCGGTCGGGCCCGGCTGCGAGGAGCCGGCGCCGCAGGCGCCGAGCGCCGCCGTGCCGGCCGCCGCACCGGCGGCACCGAGGAAGCGACGGCGGGTCGGGCGCGGCGGCGGCATCGGGAACCGGCATGATGACAGGCCGTCCGGTGATCCGGCACCGAGGCGAGTGCGTACATCAGGGCGACGGCGGAGATTCGTACAGGGGATGCGGTGACACCTTCGGACGAAAGGGTCATCGACCTGATTGCCCAGGCCTCGCCTGAGGGGATCGAGATGCTCTACGACCGGTACGGGCGCCTGGCCTACACCCTGGCCCTGCGCGTCCTCGGTGAC
>DATARS010000135.1:0-9777 GCA_036269455.1 Candidatus Dormiibacterota bacterium
CCCGCCGCGCCGTCGCCGCCCTCGAGCGACGCGGATGAGCGACACCGGCTGGCTCGAGACCTGGCCGGGCGCCCGGCGCGACGAGCCGCTGGCGCGGCACACCCAGTTCGGCATCGGCGGGCCCGCCGACTGGCTGGTGACCGCCGGTGACGCCACCACCCTCGCCGAGCTGCTGCGGCGCAGCCACGAGAGCGGCGTCCCCGTCTTCCTGCTCGGCGCCGGCAGCAACACCCTGGTGCTCGACGGCGGCATCCGTGGCCTGGTGGTGCGCCTCGCCGACCGGCTGCGCCGCTGGAGCGCGATCGACGCCACCACCGTCGAGCTCGGCGGCGGCTGCATGATGCCCCGCGCCGCCCTCGACCTCGCCCGCCGTGGGCTCGCCGGAATGGAGTTCGGCATCGGCATCCCCGGCACCTGCGGCGCGAGCGTGCGCGGCAACGCGGGGGCATTCGGCACCGAGATCAAGGACGTGATGCTCGACTGCGACGTCCTCGACGCGCGGGGCCGACAGCACACCATGACCGCCGCCGAGTGCGGCTTCGAGTACCGGCGCTCGCGGCTGATCGCCGAGCTGCCCGGCCGGGTGGTGACCGCGGCGCGCTTCCGGGTGCGTGAGGACGACCCAGCCGAGGTGCGGGCGCGTACCGACGCGGTCACCGCCCAGCGCAAGGCGGCACAGCCGTGGGGAACGCGCAGCCTCGGCAGCGTCTTCAAGAACCCGCCCGGCGACCATGCGGGACGGCTGGTCGAGGCCGCCGGCCTCAAGGGGCGGCGCGTCGGCGGCGCCGAGATCGCGCTCAAGCACGCCAACTTCATCCTCAACGTCGACCGCGCCCGCGCCGCCGACGTGCTCGCCCTCGCCGAGCTGGCCCACGACACCGTGCTCGAGCGTTTCGGCGTCGACCTCGAGCGTGAGATCGTCTGCGCCGGCGAGCCGGGCAACCGCCCCGAGCCGGTGGCGGCGCGATGACGCCGCGCCGCCGCGTCGCCGTGGTCTGCGGCGGGCCGAGCAGCGAGGCGGCGGTGTCGCGCGACAGCGGCGCCCAGGTGCTCGCCGCGCTGCGCGGCCGCGGTCACGACTGCACCCTGCTGGAGTGCGACGCGTCGCTGCCCGCGGCGCTGGTCTCAGGTGGCTACGACGCCGCCTTCCTCGCCGTCCACGGCCGTCACGGCGAGGACGGAGTGGTCCAGGGCGCGTGCGAGCTGCTCGGCATCCCCCACACCGGCAGCGGCGTGCTCGCCTCGGCGCTCTGCTTCGACAAGGCGACGGCGAAGCGGCTGCTCGCCGGCGCGGGGATCGACAGCCCGGCGTGGCGGCTGCTGCGCCGCGACCTCGACCCCGGCGCCGCCGCCGCGGCGATGAGCGCCGCCGCCGCCGAGCTGGGCCTCCCCCTGGTGGTCAAGCCCAACCGCGGCGGCTCGACCATCGGCCTGACCATGGTCGAGGACAGCGCTGGCCTGAACTCGGCGTGGTCGGCCGCGGCCGTGCACGACCACGTGCTCTGCGAGCGCCGGGTCAGCGGAACCGAGATCACCATTGGTATCCTCGGTGACGATCCGCCCGAGGCGCTCCCCACCCTCGAGATCATCTCCCACCGTCCCCTCTACGACTATGCAGCGAAGTACACCGCGGGTCAGAGCGAGCACATCATCCCGGCGCGACTCCCCGAGGAGCAGCGCCGGCGCGCTCAGCGTGCCGCGATCGCTGCCCACGCGACCCTGGGCTGCGCCGGGATGTCCCGCGTCGACATCATCGTCGACTCCGCCGGCGTGCCCTGGGTGCTGGAGGTGAACACCACGCCCGGCCTCACCGCGCTCTCGCTCCTCCCCGACGCCGCGCGCGCCGCGGGGATCCCCTTCGAGTCGCTCTGCGAGCGCATCCTCGAGGACGCGCTGCTCCGCCACCGCGGCGGCTGCGCCACCGAGGCCCCGGGGTGAGCCCCGCGGACACCGCCCGCCGCCGCGCCCACGCGCGCGAGCTCGCCGCCCGGATCGTCGACGCGCCCCGGGTGCCGCGCCAGTTCAGCCTCGCCCCGGAGTCGGCGCTGCGCGGCTCGACGCGCCGCCGGGTCAGCGCTCCCGCACCCCGGGTCGCGCGCCACCCAGCGGTGGTGCCCCGCAGCCGCGGGGGGTGGGCGGTCACGCTGATCCTCACCGAGCTCGCCGCGCTGCTCGCGCTGCTGGTGCTGCCCACCTTCCATGCCGCCGGGATCGACGTGCACGGTGCCCGGCTGCTCTCCCACCGCGCGGTGCTCGACGCCGCCGGGATCGGCGACACCCAGAGCATCTTCACCGTCGACGGCGAGGTGGTCCGCCAGCGGCTCGAGCGGCTGCCCTGGGTGCGCCGCGCCACCGTGGAGACCGAGCTGCCCTCGACCGTGCGCATCAGCATCGTCGAGTGGGACCCGGTGCTCGAGGTGCGCCGCGGCGGCGGCGACCAGCTGGTCGCCGGCGGCGGCGCCACCGTCGACCGCGCCGCGGTGCGCGGCGGCGCGCTCCCCGCTGTGCCGGTGCTCATCGACGAGCGTCCCGACACCGGCAGCGGCCCCGCGCCGCTCGACGGCACCCTGGTGCGGCTGCTCCCGGCGGTGGCGGCCGGCCTGCCCGCCGCGGTGGGCTGCGCCCTCGCCGACTTCCGCTGGCAGGGCGACGGCCGGCTGGTGATCGACTCCGCCTGCCGCTGGAGCGCGCTGCTCGGGCGCGCCGGCACCCCCGCCGAGATCTCGGCCATCCCCGCGCAGATCGCCGCCCTCGCCGCGCTGAAGGGGAGGCTCAACTTCGCCAGGCCGGACTTCGGCTACGTCGACCTCGAGGACCCCAGCGCGCCCGCCGTCGGGGGCAGGCCGGGGCCCGCCGCCACGGTCCCGCCGCCATCGGCGGTCCCGCCCGCGAAGCCCGCTCCCGCTCCGACGCCGGCCCCCAGCCCGCGACCCACGCCGACGCCGCGGCCGGCGCCGACCTCGCCCCCGGCGCCCACCCCCAAGCCGGCGCCGACCCCCTACAGCTTCTCGGTGGGCCCGCCCCGGCGCTGAGCCGCGGCCCGGCGCGGGCGGCGGGGCGCCGGCGCGGTGCCGCGGGCGATGTAGCCGCAGCCGCCGGCGACGACCTCGACGTCGAGGTCCTCGAGCAGCCCGTCGAGATGGCTCCAGGGCCGGTCGAAGCCCTCGAAGGTGGTCACGAAGGGACGGTTGGCCATCCACATGGCGACGTTGAGCGCCGGCCCCTGGGGGGAGAGCCAGGGGGCCCAGCGGCAGCCCGCGGCGACCAGGCGGCCGCCGGGGCGGAGCAGGCCGGCGAGCCGGGCGAGGCCGCGCGGCGAGCGCATCACGTCGTGGACGGCGCAGATCAGCACCGCATCGACGCCGGCGGGCAGCTTCGCCTCCTCGACCGTTCCCTCGACGAGGGTGAGGTTCTCCCAGCCGGCGCGGGCGGCGCGGCCGCGGGCGTGGGCGAGCATGTCCGGGCTGAGGTCGACACCGCAGATGATGCCGCCGGGACCGACGCGGCGCTCGAGGTGGGGGAGGTTGAGCCCGCTGCCGCAGCCGACGTCGATGACCCGGTCGCCGGGCTCGAGCCCGAGCGCCGCCGCGGCGCGGTCGCGCCAGGGCGCGGCGGCAGCGGTGAGCAGCTCGTAGGTCGGGGCGTGGAGCCGGTAGAGGCGGCGCGCCACCTCGGGATCGGGATCGGCGCCGAGACCCAGGGGGTCGAGGAGCGCCCCGGCGACCCCGCGCAGCAGGCCGTTCGCCGTCACCGCCGGGTCCCGCCGCTCAGACGAGCGCGCGGCCCCGGGCGCGGCGCTCGTCCTCGACCAGGGACCGGCGCGCCCGGAGCAGGGCGGCGTGGGCGCGGCGCAGCGGGAGGTGCTCGCCCTCGGGCCGGCGGATCATCTCCTCCTCCAGGTGGGCCTCGACGGTGCGCAGCGCCGCCATGGCCCGCCGCAGGCCGTCGACCGCCTCCTCCTCGGCCTCCTCGGGGGCGCCGGCGCCCCCGGCGGTGCGGCCGCGCAGCTCGCGGTGCTCACCCTCCGGCTCCAGGTCGTCGACGAAGAGCGCGATCACCGCGCGGGCCCGCTCGACGCACTCCTCGACGGTGCGGCCGGTGGCCGCCCAGCCGGGCAGGTCGGGAACGGTGGCGACGTGGCCCTGCTCCTCGGCGGGCTGGACCAGGATGGTGTAGGCGCGCATGGGTGGCCTCCTCCGACGCGACCCGTCGGTCATGCGGTGCGGCAGCCCCTTCCCCCCCGGACCGCCAATGGTGCGCGCTTCACGGGCTGAGTCAAGGGGCCGAATCAGGCAAGGAAGCGGCGGATGGCGGTCGCGGTGGCGGGATGGGTCATGACTCCGTAGTGGTTGGCATCGACGTCGACCGTCTCGGCGCCGGCGACGGTGCGGAGCAGCCGGTCGCGGTCGTGGGCGCTGACCACGTGGCCGCCGCCGCCGAGCAGCGGGCGGGTGGCGCGCACCAACAGCACCGGCATGGTCAGCCGGCTCCAGAGGGCGTGGGGGTCGCGCCAGCTCCCGTAGGCCATGTCCTCGAGCACCGCCACCGGGTCGGTGCGGGGGCGAACCCCGGCGCCGTCGCTGATGAGCTCGTAGCGGAAGGCCCGGTCCCAGTACTCGTTCCAGGGGTCGACGGCCCCGGTGAGCCGCACCCGCTCCAGGTAGTCGTCGGCGGTGCGGCTGGGGCCGGCGAGCCGGCGCACCACCCGCAGGATGGCGGTGACGGCGAGCAGGTCGGGGAGGCCGAGCCCGTCGATCAGCACCACCCGGCGCACCGCCTCCGGCCGCATCGCCGCCATCTCCATGGCGACGAAGGCGCCCATCGAGTGGCCGATCACGTCCGCGGGGGGACGGCCCAGCTGGGCGGCGGCGCCGAGCACGTCGCGGGCGTGGCGCCGCCAGCCGTAGGTGCCCGGCGGGGTGATGCTGCTGTGGCCGCGGCCGCGCAGGTCGACGGCGACCAGCTGCCGCCGGGCGCCGCCGAGCCGCTCGCCGAGGAAGTCGAAGCTGCGCGAGTTGGCGCTGATCCCGGGGATGCCGACTGCGAGGCGGCCGCGCGCGGAGCCGAAGCGGTGCGCCCGCAGCCGCCCCGAGGGGAGCAGGAGGTCGAGGGACGCGGGCTCCGCCGCCTCGAGGTCGGGGCGCTCGACGCTGGTCAGACGCGCTGCTCCCAGGGTCGCGCGGCGAGCAGCGCGCTGAGGATCGCGCGGGTCGCCGGCGAGCGGTTCAGGGTGTAGAAGTGGATGCCCGGGGCGCCGGCGGCGAGCAGCTCGGCGCACTGCAGCGTCGCCCAGGCGACGCCGAGCTGCACCACCGCGTCGGCGTCGTCGCTGCGCCGCAGCAGCGCCTCGCGCAGCCGCGGCGGCACCCGCGCGCCGAAGAGGCTGCCCTCGAACCGCGAGAGCTGGCGCACCGAGGTGATCGGCATGATCCCGGGCACGATGGGGACGCGGATCCCCGCGCTCCGCGCCCGCGCGGTGAAGTCCACGTAGGCCGCGTTGTCGAAGAAGAGCTGGGTGATGAGGAAGTCCATCCCGCTCTCGACCTTGAGCACGGTGTGGCGGAGGTCCTCCTCGACGCTGGTCGACTCGGAGTGCTTCTCGGGGTAGCAGGCGCCGCCGACGCAGAGGTCGTACTCGCGGCGGATCATCGCCGCGAGCTCGCTGCCGTGCTCGAGGCCGCCCTCGACGGCGCGGAAGCTCTCCTCCCCCCGCGGGGGGTCGCCGCGCAGCGCGAGCACGTTGTCGATTCCCGCATCGCGGAGCGAGCGCAGCGTGCCGTGGAGCTCCTCGACCGTCGCCCCGGCGCAGGTGTAGTGCGCCATCGGCTCGATGCCGGTCTCGGCGCGGATGCGCGTCACCAGCTCGAGGGTGCGGGTGCGCGAGTGGTTGCGGCAGGTCACCGAGACGAACGACGGCTCGAGCTCGCGGAGCTCGCCGATGGTGCGGAAGAGCGTCTCCGTCCCCGCCTCGGTGTCGGGGGGGAAGAACTCGAAGGAGAAGACCGGCCGGCGCGCTGCCAGCATCTCGGTGATGCGCATGGCCGGCTACTTTGCCGGATATCGCGCCCGCGATGTCCTCGTCCTGGGGGCACTCCCCCCCGCATCCCCCCTCGGTGCTACCTTCCCACGCCATGCTCGCCGCATATCTCGCACGCACCGGCGGGGACGACCCGCTCGCCAACCTCGAGGTCGGTGACCTCCCCACGCCCGAGCCGCGGCCCGGGTGGGCGCTGCTGAAGGTCGAGGCCGCAGCCCTCAACCATCACGACATCTGGCTGCTGCGAGGGGTCTCCGCGAGCCCCATCGAGCCGCCGCAGGTGCTGGGCACCGACGCCGCCGGCACGGTCGCCGCCTACGGCCCGGGCGCTCCCGAGGGCGTCCCCGAGATCGGCTCGCCGGTGCTCCTCCACGCGGTGATCAGCTGCGGCATGTGCGCCGCCTGCCGCCGCGGCGACGAGCTCTACTGCCGGCGGATGCAGCTCTTCAGCGACCGCCCCTACGACGGCACCCTGGCCGAATACGTGGCCGTGCCCGCGGTGAACCTGGTGCCGCGCCCCGAGGGCCTGAGCGCCGTCGACGCCGCCTGCCTGCCCACCGCCTACCTCACCGCCTACCGGATGCTCTTCACCCGCGCCGGGCTGCGCCCGGGGTCGACGGTGCTCATCCAGGGCGCCGGCGGCGGAGTCGCCACCGCGGCGCTCGCGATCTGCCGGGCGACCGGGATCGCAGCCATCGTCACCTCCCGCGACGAGGCCAAGCGTGCCGCCGCCCTGGAGCACGGCGCGGTCGCCGCGCTCGCCCCCGACCGGTCCGCCGCCAAGCAGGTGCTGAGCCTCAGCGGCGGCGGCGTCGACGCCGTGATCGAGACCGTCGGCGAGGCGACCTGGGACCTGAGCCTGCGCTCGGTCCGGCCCGGCGGCGCCGTGGTCGTGGCCGGCGCCACCTCCGGGGCCGACCCCTCCGCGTCGCTCAACCGGGTCTTCTACCGGCAGATCGCGGTGCTCGGCTCGACCATGGGGACCCGCGCCGAGCTCGAGCACGTGGTCTCGCTGGTGACCTCGACCGGGCTGCGCCCCCAGGTCGATCGGACCTACCCGCTCTCCGAGGCACGCGCCGCCCTGGGGCGGATGGCCGCCGGGGAGCAGCAGGGGAAGCTCGTCCTGCTGCCCTGACGGTCAATTCCGGCGACACGTTTTCGTTCTTTACAGGTGCCGGACCCGGTGCTACCGTTGCCGGGCGTCCGCGGCCCGACAGGGGCCGCAGCCGGCAGGGCTTCATCAGCCAGGTGCAGTGGTGAGGCCCTGTTTGCTGTTCTCCACCCTCGATTCTTTGGCGCCATCGAGGGCGTGTGTCACGCGGTCCCCGTCTGCAGACTCCGCGCAGTCGGACGTCGCAGAGGCGGCAATCGCCCAACCCCCGAAAGCGTCCCTCGGCGCCGTTCCCACCGTCTGACCGGCAGGTCATCGACTCGCCACATCTTGTGCCGTGCTCCCGGGGCAAACCCAGCATCTTGCGATTTTGCCGTCACGAGCCCTATCCCCGGAGCATGGCGATGGCTATACTCGACCCCCAATGTGAGCCGAGCGCGCCGCGTCGCCGCCCTGGACCTGGGGACTACGAAGGTCTGCTGCGCCGTGGCCGAGGTCGCCCCTGAGGGCCTGGTCGTCCAGGGCACGGGGGAGGCCGCGTCCAAGGGGATGCGCAAGGGCGCGGTGATCGACATCGAGCGCGCCGCCGAGGCCGTGGCGGAGGCGGTGGACGCCGCCGAGCGCATGGCCGGGGTCGAGGTGAGCCAGGTCGTCGTCGGGCTCGCCGGGGGCCACATCGCCTCGCAGGCGAGCCGCGGACTGGTCGCCGTCGGCGCCGACCCCAAGCGCTCGCGCGAGGTGCGTCCCCAGGACGTCACCCGCGCCGTCGAGGCGGCCAGGGCGGTGGGCGTGCCCTCCGATCGGGAGATCGTCCACCTGCTGCCCCGCCAGTTCACCGTCGACGGCCAGGACGGGGTGCGCGACGCCCTGGGGATGACCGGGATGCGCCTGGAGGTCGAGGCGCTGATCATCACCGGGGCGATCACCGCGATCCAGAACGTGGTCAAGGTGGTCCACGAGGCGGGGCTCGACTGCGAGGACCTCGTCCTCCAGGCCCTTGCCTCCGCCGAGGCGGTGCTCTCCGAGGAGGAGCTCGAGCGCGGCGTGGTCGTCGCCGACGTCGGCGGAGGGACCACCGACGTGGCCGTGTTCGCCGGCGGCAGCATCGCCCACACCGCGGTGATCCCGGTGGGGGGCAGCCACGTCACCGGCGACCTCGCCGTGGGGCTGCGCAGCGACCTCGAGACCGCCGAGATCATCAAGCGCCAGTATGGGCACTGCCTGCAGCTCAGCCTGCCCGCCGACGCCACGGTGACGATGACGCCGATGGGCTACGAGGAGCCGGTGCCGGTGCCGCAGCGCTACCTCGCCGAGGTGATCGGCCCGCGCGCCCGGGAGATGGCGGCGCTCATCCTCGCCGAGCTCGAGCGAGTGGCCTCGCCGGCCTCGCTCGCCGGGGGCATCGTGCTCACCGGCGGCGGCGCCCAGCTCCGGGGCTTCGCTGAGATCGCCCAGCAGGTCACCGACATGCCGGTGCGGGTGGCGCCGCCCACCGGCACCGCGGGGATGGACGAGAACCTGCGCGGTCCCCACCACGCGACGGTGGTGGGGCTGCTGAGGTGGGGGGCCCGCGCCCGCGCCCGCAATGGCAACGGCAACGGCAGCGGCATGCGCGTCAACGCGCGCAGCAACGGCCACGGCCACGGAGGCGGCGGCGGCGGCGACGACGGATTCAGCGAACGTTTTGGACGGTGGTTGCGTGAACTTTTCTGAACGCATGCGGCTCTACGGCCTCGGCTCGGGCGACGACGGCGCCGCTCCCGAGGACGATCAGCGTCAGCGTCCAGCGCGGGGATCGGGGGCGGCCCCGCGCCCCTCGCAGGGAAACGGCGCCGTCAACAGGGGGGCGCGGGACGGGTTCCAGCAGCGACCCCGATCGGAGATGCGGGAGGAGCTGCCGGTGAAGGACGTCGATCGGACCCTGGAGGGGAACGCGCGCATCAAGGTGGTGGGCGTGGGCGGCGGCGGCAGCAATGCCGTCAACCGGATGATCCGCAGCAAGCTGCGGGGCGTCGAGTTCATCGCGGTCAACACCGACCTGCAGGCGCTGAACAGCAGCGAGGCGCCGCTGAAGATGCACATCGGGCGCAAGCTCACCCGCGGCCTCGGCGCCGGCGGCAACCCCAGCGTCGGCCAGGACGCCGCCGAGGAGTCTCGCGAGGAGCTCCAGAAGCTGCTCGCCGACGCCGACATGGTCTTCGTCACCGCCGGGATGGGCGGCGGCACCGGCACCGGGGCTGCCCCGGTCATCGCCGAGATCGTCCGCTCCCAGGGCGCGCTCACCATCGGCGTGGTCACCAAGCCCTTCCGCTTCGAGGGGGTGCGGCGGCAGAAGGCGGCCGAGGAGGGCATCGCCGGCCTCCAGTCCAAGGTCGACACCCTGATCACCATCCCCAACGAGCGGCTGATGCAGGTCACCGACAAGAAGACGACGATCACCGACGCCTTCCGCATCGCCGACGACGTGCTGCGCCAGGGCGTCCAGGGCATCTCCGACCTCATCACCTATCCCGGGCTCATCAACCTCGACTTCGCCGATGTGAAGACGATCATGTCCGGCCAGGGCGCCGCGCTCATGGGGATCGGCTTCGGCAGCGGCGACACCCGGGCCGCCGACGCCGCCCGCGAC
>DATARS010000136.1:0-24554 GCA_036269455.1 Candidatus Dormiibacterota bacterium
TACGTCCCCGGCTCCTACGTGCAGAACATGCGCCTCGCCGCCGAGGCGATGGGGCTCGGCAACTGGATCTTCTGCGGCTTCTTCGACGACGTGCTGATGGGCGCCTACCCGCAGGTGGCCAAGGGCCTCGGCTTCGTCACCGAGCCGCTCAACGAGAAGGCGCCGGTCGCCAGCGGCGCGGTCACCATCCGCGGCATCGAGGGGGTCCTCGAGTCGACGTACTGCCCCTCGCCGCGCTATCCCAACGGCGAGGCGCTGGTCAGGGCGATGGTCGACGACAAGTACGCCCCGGGCCGGCTTCTCTCCAAGGGCGACGACAACTGGATGCTCCAGCACAACGGCCCGTTCAAGCGGGAGACGGTGAAGGAGATCGTCAACCATCCCGCGGTGGAGATCTCCGACTGGGCCAAGGAGGCGGTCGCCGCCTACGTCGACTACTGCGTCGAGAACTACGGCCGCTGCCCGGTCACCTTCAACCCGATGCAGTGCAACTTCGGCGCGGTGATCCACCACGTCGACGAGGCCTTCTACGAGCGCTACTACGACGGCTCGTCGGTCACCGACGACATTCGCAACCACATGCGGGACTGGCACTGACGGAGGAGTTGGGTCCCGCATCAACGGGGAGGGTGGCCGCGGGGTGCGGCCACCCTCTCTCATCTCCGGCGGCCCCTGCTACGGTGGACAGGTGACCACCGACCCCTGCAACGCCGTGATCACCTGGGTGGACCCGCCCGCGCAGCCGCGGCCCGGCCCCCTCTCCGGCCGCACCCTGCTGGTCAAGGACCTCATCGACACCGCCGGGGTCCGCACCACCTATGGCTCGCGGATCCACGCCGAGCACATCCCCCGGCGCACCGCGTCGTCCGCCCAGCGGCTGCTCGACGCCGGCGCCGTGCTGGTGGGCAAGGCGAACCTCGTCGAATACGCCTGGGGCGTCCTCGGCCAGAACCAGTGGTACGGCGACGTCCACAACCCGGTGCACCCGGGCAGGACCACCGGTGGCTCGTCCAGCGGCAACGCCGCCGCCCTGGCCGCGGGCCTCTGCGAGCTGGGGCTCGGCAGCGACACCGGCTGCTCGATCCGGCTGCCCTCGGCCTGCTGTGAGACGGTGGGGCTGAAGACGCGCTGGGGGAACGTCCCCGTCGACGGGGTCTTCCCGCTCTGCCCCACCCTCGACAGCGTGGGGCCGATGGCCCGCAGCGTCGCCGACGTCGCCCTGCTCTGGTCGATCCTGGTCGGGCGGCCGGTGCCGGAGGCGCGGCTCGCGGGCACGACCGTGGGCCTGGTCACCCGGCCGCCCTCGGTGGGAGACGGCCGCCTGACCGATCGCAGCGACACCGCCGAGCGGTGGGTGCCGGGTCTCGAGCGGCTCGGCGCCCGGGTGGTGGCGGCGTCGATCCCCGAGCCGGCGGCGAACACCTGGCCGCTGTTCTTCCACGAGGCCGCCGAGTCGCATCGCGACACCTTCCCGGCGCGCGCCGAGGAGTACGGGGACAACATCCGGGCCAAGCTCACCCTCGCCCAGCGCCGCGATCCCGAGGTCGTCTCCGCCGCCTACGCCGCGCTCGAGCAGTGGCGCCGGCACCGGCCCGAGGTCGACCTCTTCGTCAGCCCCTGCATCCCGACCGATCCGCCGCCCGAGGACGCCGACGAGCTCGACGTGCGCATCCCGCTCACCGCCTGGCTGCGCTGGGTCAACCTCATCGGCTGGGCCGGGCTTGCCATCGGCAACCTCCAGCTCATCGCCCCCCACGACGAGACCGTGCTCGCCGCCGGCCTCGCCTGGGAGCGCGGCGCCGGGGGGTGAGCGCGGACGCCACCCCTCCCCCGCCGCTGCTCGTCGAGGGGGTGCGGCTCTTCAACGAGGGACGGTGGTTCGAGGCTCACGAGGTGCTCGAGGACGCCTGGCGCGCCGAGCCGGGCGAGGAGCGGCGCCTCTACCAGGGACTGCTGCAGGTCGGGGTCGGCCTCCACCACGCGTCGCGGGGGAACCTCCGCGGCGCGCTCGCGCTCCTCGACCGGGGGATCGGGCGGCTCGAGCCCTTCCGCCCCCACCATCTCGGCCTCGACGTCGAGGCGCTGATCCGCGACGCCGCGGCCGCCCGGCGCGCCCTCGCCGAGCCGGGCGGCCTGGGCGCCTTCCGGCCCGCCGCGGCGCCCCGGGCCCGCCTGCGGGGATCCGCCGGCCCATCGTGATACTCTTGGTATCAAAATATAACCCTCCATCGGAGGTGCCCGCGATGCTGTCCAGCAGCGCCCCCCAGCCCGTCGCCGCCGACCAGGCCGAGGCGGCCTTCCAGGCCGCGGCGGAGGCCGCCACCGCCGCCATGGTCGCGGCCGAGAGCGCCGACGGCGTCGCCCAGGCGGCCGCCGTCGAGGGCGCGGAGCCCGAGCTCGCGGCCGTCGCCGACGCCGCCGACCGCGCCGCCTGGGCGGCCGCCGGAGCCGCCGCCGACGCCGAGATCGCCGCCGACCGCGCCCTCGCCGCGGGCAGCCCCGACGAGGCGCGGGAGTTCGCCAGAGCGGCGGACACGGCCGCGACCCTTGCCGCCGAGGCCGCGTCGGAGGCGATCTGCGCCGTCGAGAATCCCCTGTCCTCGGGGGTTTCAGACCACTCCGTCTGAATCTCCCGCAGCTCCCCCTCCGTCAGGGGTGGGATCAGTCCAGGACGCGCAGCCGCGGAGCGGGCCCCGCCACCGGTCCGCCGTCCTCGACCTCGTCGGTGGTGCCGCTGATCACACGCAGGCGCGGCCGGACGGCTGCGCCGTCGTCCAGCCTGCGGATCAGGTGGCCGATGAGATCGTTGGCGGTGTCCATCGCCTGCTCCAGACGCTGGATCGCGTTTGCCGCCGGGTCGTCCGTGATCATGGTCATATCCTAGAACGGGCGTCCCCCGCGCCCCATGGTGAAACGCACCATGGACGGGCAACCTTGCAGCGACGTTCCTCTGCCGCCCCTCACGGAGGGGGGGCCCGGTGGCTACCCTTCCGGGGATGCTGGACCCCGCCCGCGTCGTCGAGCACCTCCGCGTCGAGCCCGGCCGCAGGGTCCTGGTGCCCCGTGACTTCGACCCCGCGGACACCTGCGGCATCGCCGGTGAGGACGAGGCCGTCCCCCAGCTGCGCCACGACCTCGAGCAGATCGCGAAGTACCACGACCGGCTCGCCGCCCAGGCGACCCACGGCATCCTGCTCGTCCTCCAGGCGCTCGACGCCGCCGGCAAGGACGGCACCATCAAGCACGTCATGAGCGGGCTCAATCCCAGCTTCGTGCGGGTGTGCAGCTTCAAGGTGCCGTCGGTCGAGGAGGTGATGCACACCTGGCTGTGGCGCTACTCGTCGCGCACCCCCGAGCGCGGCAGCCTCGGTATCTTCAACCGCTCCCACTACGAGGAGGTGCTGGTGGTGCGGGTGCACGCCGAGCTGCTCGAGCGCCAGCGCCTCCCCGCGACGACCCGGGGCGCGCGGATCTGGGCGCGGCGGTATGAGGACATCAACGCCTTCGAGCGCCACCTCGTCGAGAACGGCATCCGGGTGGTGAAGGTGTTCCTCAACATCTCCCGCGACGAGCAGCGCCGCCGCTTCCTCGAGCGCATCGACAATCCCCGCAAGAACTGGAAGTTCTCCGCCGCCGACGCCCGTGAGCGCCGCTTCTGGGACGACTACATGCACGCCTACTCGGAGGCGCTCAGCCACACCAGCACCGAGTGGGCGCCGTGGCACGTGATCCCCGCCGACCACAAGTGGTTCAGCCGCCTCGCGGTCTCCGCGCTGCTGCTCGACACCCTGCGCGACATCGACCCGCACTACCCGACACCGACCCCGGAGCAGATGCAGGAGCTCGCCGCGGCGCGGGCCGAGCTCGAGGCGGAGTGACGCTCAGCGGACCCGGGGGCCGGTGGCGCCGACGTAGCGCTGGGCGCGGTCGCTGGCGCTGACCAGCTCGTCGCCGCTCTGCACCAGGCCGGTCACCCAGCCGTCCTCCCACCAGGCGACCAGCTGGCCGGTCATCTCCGACCAGCGGTCCGCGGACAGCGCTGACACCACCAGGACGTCGCCGTCCCAGCGGTCGGGCTCACCGGCGGCGAGCTCGCCGGCGTGGTCGGCGAACCGGCCGTCACCGGGATCGGTCACCACGTACACGTAGGGACTGCCGCTGCGGTGGAGGATCAGCTCACCCCGGGTGTCCTCGTAGAGCGAGACCCGTGACGACGCCATTCCGCTCCTCCTGACGCAGGCGCACGAACGAGCGTTCGCGCTGCGCCAGGATACCGCTCACTCCTGGACGGTGTCGAGGATGCGCTCGAGCGAGCCGTCCTCTCGCGCGCAGGTCTGGAACTGCGCGACCACGTCGGGCTCGGTCACCGGCGGGGCGCCGTGGTTCGGATACCAGTCGCGCACCGCGACGATGCGCAGCCGGTGGTCGGCGCCCCGCCCGTCGGTCCAGTCGAGGTGGTCACCGGGCTGCATGTGCAGCAGCGGGGTGAACACCCCGGCATTGTGTCCGAGGAAGTAGTGGCGTCCCTTGATGCAGGGGTCGAGCGCGGCCTCGCCGCTCTGCAGCGGGGTGCGCCCGGTGCAGTCGCTGTAGGTGCCGACCGAGGCGTGCAGGGTGTGGTCGTCGCTGTTGAGCATCCCGTTGCCCGATGCCGACGCGCTCGACGACGGGGTCAGCGCGGTGGCGACCAGCACCAGCGGAAGCAGGCGGCGGAGCGGCATGACCGGTTACCTCGCGATGTGGCGAAAACGCAGGGTGCAAGGAGAACCCAGCGCCGCGGACGGCACAATGCACCGCTGCATCTGTGCGATCTCCGCACTGCACCCCGCCGAGGGATACCGATGCATCCCTGTGTGCACAGGTCAGATGGCCGTTGTGGCCAGGGCGCGAGGTGGGCTTTGCTTGCGGTCCCCGGCACCATCTGTGGAGGACACGTCAGCGTGAAGAGAACAGGTCTGATCGGCACCGCGGGGGCGATCGTCGCCGCGGGGTTACTCACCGGGCCGCTCTCGGTCGCCGCCGAGAGCGCGCCATCGCTGCCCGCCGGCAGCGCCCAGGCATCGGCCGCACAGGTGTCACTCTCACCCTCGGCGCTGCTCACCGCGGCGCCCGCGGTCAACGGGCTGCTCCATCACCTCCTGTCCACCGCGGGCTCGGCGAGCGGCGGCGATCTGCTGGTGCGCCTCGCCAGCACCCAGGCGAGCGGGCAGCTGCTCGCGGCGCCCGCGGCCGACCTGCAGCAGGGACACGCGGAGTCGACGGCGCTCGACGTCGACCTCGCCCCGCTCAGCGACCAGCTCGGCGCGCTGCAGGGCGCGCTCAACGGCGCGCTGGCAACGCTGCGCACCGTGCAGCTCCCCGGCGCCGGCCCGCTCAGCCCGGGCGCCATCACCCAGGGCTCCGGCCTGCTCGGCGGGCTGCTCGGCGGCAACCCGCTCGCGGGGGCGCTGCCGCCGCAGCTCTCGAGCCTCGCGTCGAGCCTCACCCAGGTGCAGTCGCTGCTCGGCGGCATCACCGGCGACACCGGCCCGGGCGGCGTCCTCCACGGGCTCGACCCCAGGCTCACCGAGACGGTGAGCGCACGCTACAACGTCCCCGGCCAGCCCAACGCGCCGGTCGCCGACGCCAGCCTCGCCGACATCAACCTCCCCGCCGGCGGCCCGCTCGCGCTCCGGCTCACGCCGTTCCACGCCCGCGCCGTGAACTCGGCGCTCGCCGCCGTCAACCACATCGACGCCGCCCAGAGCTCGGCGGACAACGAGGTGAGCAGCCTCGACCTGACGCCGAAGCTCGCCCTCCCGGGGGCCGGCTCGCTGGCGTCGCTGGCGAGCCTGCAGAGCGCGGTCACCGGGCTGCTCAACCCGCAGACCGGACTGCCCGCGGTGCAGTCGCTGCTGGGCGGCGCCACCGGCCCGGCCGGGGGGCTCGGCGCGGTGCAGGGGCTCACCTCGAGCCTCGGTGTGCTGAGCCCGCTGCTCGGGCCCGACAGCCTGGTCGGGACGCTGCTGGGCGGCGGCCTGTCGCTCACCTCGCTGGTGCGCGCCAGCGACGTCGCCTCGACGGCGACGGTGCAGCCGTCGGGGTCGGGCGGGGTGCGCGCGCTCTCCAGCACCCGCCTCGCCGACCTGCAGGTGCTGCCGCTCGGTGCCTCGGTGCTCAGGGGTGTGCTCGGCAGCCTGCCCGCGGACGCCGCCGCCGGCCTCACCCAGCGGCTCGGCAGCCTCGCCGACCTGCCGCTTCTGGACATCAAGGGCGTGAACTCGAGCGCCCAGACCGCGCTCGGTCCGGGCACGACCAGCCCGCAGGGCACCGCCGGCTTCGCCGAGATCGACGTCCTCGGCGCACCGGTCGCCGGGGCCGCCGACGCGCTCGCGCTGGAGCCCGGATCGCAGAAGCGGATCGCCATCCCCGGCACCGGCCTGGGCCTGGTGGTCAGCCGCGGCGTGCCGAGCATCGGCTTCGACACCCCGGAGCACCGCAGCGTCTCGGTCACCGGGCTCGACGTCCGCCTCGTCGGCGACGGCGCCGGCCCGCTCGGCGACCTCCTCGGCGGCGGCTCGGCGGGCACCGCGACGGCGGGACAGCCGATCGCCGCGGTGACCCTGGCGAGCTCGGCGGCGCAGATCGCGTCGACGCCCACCACCGGGCTGGCGGCGACCGCCGGCACCGCGGTGATCACCGCCGCCCAGGGACCGATCTCGCCCTCGACCGGGCTCTTCGGCGGCCCGGCGCTGCTCGCCGTGGCCGCGCTCGGCGCCGCCGCCCTCTCGATGCAGGCCGTCCCCCGGCTCGCCGTGCGCCGGCGGCCGGTGGTGCGCGAGACCACGTGACCCAGGGGAGGGCGGCGTCCCCGCCGCCCTCCCTCTCCCCCATCACGAGGCCGCCATGACCGCCCCTCCCCGCCTCCCTCGCTGGCTGCGCCGCGGCAGCTGGGTGCTGATCGCGACCGCCGGAGTGCTCGCCACCCTCGTGCTCACCCCCCTGGCGTACCAGGGATTCCAGCAGCACCGGCTGCTCGCCGACTGGGTGCGGCTGCACCCGGCGCCGGGGATCCCCTCCACCGGGGGTCCCGGCTCCGCGGTGATCCTCGCCAGCCATCCCCACCTCGGCGACGGGCAGCCGATCTTCCGGCTCGGCATCCCCGCGATCCACTTCGACGCCGTCGTCACCGAGGGGATCGACGGCGGCATCCTCAGCAGCGGCCCCGGCCACGACCACCACACCGCCTACCCTGGCGAGGGTGGGCTCATCCTGGTGGGCAACCACAACGGCTTCTCCACCAGCTGGGGCGATCTGCACCCCGGCGACGAGGTCGACGTGGACTCCGGGTACGGCGCCTACCGCTACCGGATCCAGGACCGCTCGGTGGTCCCCGGCGACGACCGGAGCTGGATCGACCGTCCCCGCGACCGCGAGACCCTGCTGCTGGTGACCTGCTGGCCGCTCTGGCAGGGCGCGCTGGCGCGCGAGCGGCTGGTGCTCGCCGCGGCGCCGGTGGCGGGCGCATGAACCGCCGCTCACGCCTGGCGATCATCGCGGCTGCCGGGCTCGGCGCCACCGCCACGGGGTTGATCAGCACCGGGGCGGCACGCCCGCCCGAGCCCGCCTGCCCGGTCACGGTGAGCGCGGTGATCCCCGCGGTGGCCCACCCCGGCGAGCAGGTGACGCTGACCGGGTCGGGTTTCACCTGCTCGGGCGGCGCCGCCTCGCCGCCGCTGGTGACGGTCGGCGGGGAGACGCGGCCGCTCGCCGGCGACGCCTCCGACGGCGCGCTGGTGATCGACCCCGGCGACGCCGCCGGCGCGGTCCAGGTGAGCGTTCGCGACGGGCGCTGCCGCGACTGCGCCGTGCCGTCGGCGAGCAACGACGACCGCCTCCTCCTCGCCGCGCCGGTGATTGCCGCGGCGCGCCACGCCGCCCCGGAGGGAGGCCGTCTCCTGATCGACGGCTCCGGCCTCGAGATGCACGGCGCGCTCGCCCGTCTCACCGCCACCGCCTGCGGCGAGCAGCTGCCGGTCGGCGACCACGGCGACACCTCGATCGCGCTCACCGCGCCCGCGGGCTTCTGCCAGGGCGCGCTGACCCTGCACCTCGACGTCCACACCCGGACCGACGGCGCGACCACCACCGCGATCGACGTCCCCGCGGGCACGCTCGACACCGCGATGGTCGCCGGCGCCGTCACCCCCACCCATGCCGCCGCCGGCGAGCGGGTCACGGTGAGCGGCTCCGGTTTCGGCCACGCCGGCACCGCGCTGCTCGCCGGCCACCCCGTCCCGGTGACCTGGTTCGACCGCGCCGTCGAGGTCTCGCCGCTCGCCGGGTCGATCAGCGGCGAGCTCGAGCTGGTGCGCGCCGACGGACGGCGGGTCGACACCGGCCGGCTCGGCGTCGACCCCGCGCCCCGCCCCGACGCCGCCGGACGCACGGCGGCCGCCGCCCCCGCACACATCCCGCCGACACCCACCGCCTCGCCCGCGGCCCCTCCGGGGCTGGCACTGCACAGTGCGCGGAGCAGCGGCGAGCCCGGGCACGACGTGCCCTTCACCGTCAGCCTCACCACAGTCGGCGGCGGACCGCTCG
This sequence comes from Candidatus Dormiibacterota bacterium, assembly GCA_036269455.1. Classification (GTDB taxonomy): domain Bacteria; phylum Chloroflexota; class Dormibacteria; order Aeolococcales; family Aeolococcaceae; genus CF-96. Next base: position 8,584 of record DATARS010000136.1, read on the forward strand.
CGGACGCCCCGGTGGAGCTCGCCTTCGCGCGCGCGCCCGCCGCCGACGCCAGCGTCACCCCGGTCCGCGGCGTCACCGACGCGCGCGGCCGCCTCGCCGGCGTGCTCCATCTCAGCCGTCGCCCCGGCGACCACGTGCTGCTCGCGCGCGCCGGCGCGGTGAGCGACCGGGTGACCGTCGCCGCGTGCTGTGCACCGCCGCTCACGACCGGCGTCGCCCCCCTTTCCGACAACGCCGTCAGCGAGCACGGATCGAGTGTCGCGACGATTGGTGGATTGATTGCTTGTCTAGTCCTCTTCGTCGCCGGTGTGAGCCTCAATCTGGTCACGAACCGGCCCCGATGCGAGCGATAAGACCGTAATAATCCGTTCATAATTCGCTGGACGCGACGGCAGCTTGACGCTATCCTTCGTGGCGGCTGCCCGAGGGGTCGACCGGCCGCTGTCCCCGGCTGGTTCATCCGGAGTTTCATCCGTTCCGAGGGGGGATCGCGTTCGGAGACGAGCCATGGCGTTGCCTTGACATCGGTCGTTCACGGCGAGACCCGCGCGGTTCGAGTCCTCCTGGTCGAGGACCATCGCATGGTCGCCGAGGCCATCGCGTCCGCGCTCAACGAGCGCCCCGGCATCCGCGTCGTGGGCACCGCAGGATCCCAGGCCGACGCGCGGATCGCGTTGCGCAGCCTCGATCCCGAGGTGGTGCTGGTCGACTATCGCCTCCCCGACGGCACCGGAACCGCTGTCGCGCGTGAGCTGATGTCGGAGCGTCCCGATGTCAAGGTGGTGATCATCACCGCCGCCGAGGACGAGGCCATCCTCACCGAGGCGCTCGATGCCGGTTGCTGTGGCTGCGTGCGCAAGAGCGCCGGCATCGAGGAGCTCGTCAGCGCCGTGGAGGCCGCGCAGGCGGGCAAGGTGGTCATCCCCACGGTGCTCCTGGAGCGGGTGATGACCCACCTCCGCCAGCCGCCCGAGAGCCTCCTCTACGGGTTGACCCCGCGCGAGCTCGACGTGCTCCGCCTGCTCACCGGCGGCTTCACCACCCGGGCGATGGCCGGCGAGCTCGGGGTCACCTTCCACACCATCCGCAACTACGTGCAGGCGGTCATCCAGAAGTTGGGGGCGCACTCCCGGCTCGAGGCGGTGGCGATCGCGCTGCGCGACGGTGTGGTGGCCGCGCCGGAGCGCTGACCCAGGCAGTCGGCCGCCGCACGCCCGGGCCGGCACGGGATCCAGTAGCGGACCGTCGTGCCGCACCCGGGGTGCGAGGAGAGCAGCAGCCAGCCGCCGGCGATCTCGGCCCGCTCGCGCATGCTGGTCATCCCGAGATGACCGGGCTCGGCATCCTGCCGGACCTGCGCAATCGAGAAGCCGACCCCATCGTCGTCGAGGCAGCAGAGCACGCCGTCGTCGACGCTCTGCAGGAGGATCCGCACGCTGGCGGCGCCGGCGTGCTTGCGCACGTTGGCGAGCGCCTCCTGGGCGATGCGGTAGACGACGATGCTGCAATCGGAGTCGGGCTCGGAGCTGAGCTCGTCGTCGACCAGGACCCGGGTGGCGGTGCCCTCCAGACCGCGGCGGGCGTGGTCGGCGATCGCCGAGCAGAGACTGGCGCCGTCGAGCTTGGGCGGCCCCAGCTCGAGCAGCAGGGCACGGAGCCGGCGCACCGCGTCGGCGAGGGTGGCGTCGATGCAGCTGACCAGCTCGAGGTCGCGGGGCAGGGTGAGCCTCCGCTTGAGCTGCTCGAGCCGGATGCCGATGGCGGTCATCGCCTGGAGCGAGTCGTCGTGCACGTCGTAGGCGATGCGGGTGCGCTCGGCCTCCTGCGCGGTGACCAGCTGGCTGAGCAGGCGGCGGCGCTCCTGGTCGGCGCGGTAGAGGTCGGTGATGTCGCTGGCGATGGCGATCCCGCCGACGACGATCTCGCCGTCCTGGATGGGGCCGAACCAGACGTCGAAGGCGTGCTGCTCGCGGATGACCACGGCGCGCACCTCGTCGCCGTCGAGAGCGGCACGCACCCGGTCGGTGATGTCGAGCCGGGCGAGCTCGCCCTCGAACACCGAGCGGCCGATGAGCTCGTCGTTGCCGACCCCCAGGTAGCTGAGGCAGCGTCCCGCCGCCATGCTCACCACCCCACCGGCGTCGAAGACGAAGACGGCGATCGGAGCGGTGTTCACCACCGCGAGGAGGCGCGCCTCGGCCACCGACCGGGCGCTCTCGCTGTGCACGGCATGGGCGAGGAGTGCACGCATCCAGGCGTCGCTGCGCAGGATCGCCTCGTCCATCTCCCGGCGCAGGGTGAAGTCCTGGATGTGGAGGAGGTGATGGGTGGTCCCGTCGCCGTCGTGGTGCAGCGCGGTGGCGTCGACGAGGACGTGGAGCATCGCCCCGTCGGCGCGCCGCAGCCGCGCCTTGGCGCGTCCGATGCCGGTGGGCGGCCAGCTCAGACCGACCGGTGCGACGCAGCCGCCGCCGACCAGGCTCTCGCCGACCAGGTCGGCTGCGGAGCAGCGCAGCATCTCGCAGAGCGCGTTGTTGACCTCGACGCAGCGGCCGGCGGCGGTGACGATCGCCATGCCCATGGGGGCGTCGTCGAAGATGGTGCGGAAGCGCTCGTCGGTCTCGCGCGAGGTGTCGACCGCGATCATGTCACGTCCTCAGTGCGTCCAGTTGCATGACAGCCGTTCGAGGGGAGGTCCATGAAGCCACTGCCGATCGCAGTTGACCAGACGCATTTGCATCCCCGACGACCCTCACGGTCAGCACGGCGCGGTCTCCAGGATGGCCTCGACGAGGTGGTGCGCATTGGCTCCCTTGACCACGTAGCGGTCGGCCCCGGCGGTGAGCATCCGGCTCACCTGCAGCCGGTCGTCGGCCGCCGAGTAGGCGACGATCCGGGTGTGCGGCGACACCGCGCGAATCCCGAGGATGGCCTGCAGGCCGCCACCACGCGGGATGCGCACGTCGATGACGGCGACGGCGGGATGGTGCTCGCCGGCGAGGCGGATCGCCGCCTCGGCGTCGGCGGCGGCGCCCACCACGACCAGCGCGGGATGCTCGCTCAGCAGGTCGATCAGGGCGGCGCGCACCGCCGCCTCGTCGTCGGCGATCAGCACGGTCAGGGGCACGTCGGCTCCGGTCCGCGGTTCACCCCGAGCCAGTAGCTGCAGAGCTGGCGGACCATCTCCGCGAAGCGCTCGAAGTCGACGGGCTTGACCACGTAGCTGTTGGCGCCGAGCTTGTAGCCGCGCACCAGCTCGCCCTCCTGGCCCGCGGAGGTGAAGAGCACCACCGGGATGTGGCGCAGCAGGGCGTCGGTCTTGAGCTCGGCGAGCACCTCGAAGCCGTCGACCCGCGGCAGCTTGATGTCGAGCAGGATCACCCGGGGCACCACCCGCGCACCGCCCGCCGGGGCGCGCAGGCATGCCAGCGCCTCGACGCCGTCGTGCGCCACCGCGACCTCGACGGGGGTGGCCATGCTCCGCAGGCTGTGCAGCATCAGCTCCTCGTCGTCGGGGTTGTCCTCGACGAGGAGGATGTCGACGGGCGCCTCTGCGATCGGGCTCACAGCGGCTCTCCCTGGCCGATGGTGAAGTAGAACGTCGCTCCCGCGCCGGGCTCCGCCTCCGCCCAGATCCGCCCGCCGTGGCGGTGGATGATCCGGTGGACGATGGCCAGGCCCGCGCCGGTGCCGGTGAAGTCCGGGCCGGTGTGCAGCCGCTCGAAGAGCCCGAACAGCTTGTGGGCGTAGCGCATGTCGAAGCCGATTCCGTTGTCGCGGACGTAGTACACCGGCGCGCCGGCGCCGTGCTGCGCCCCCACCCGGATGCGCGCCGGCTCGCGTCCGCGGGAGAACTTCACGGCGTTGTCGAGCAGGTTCTCGTAGACCTGGCCGAGCAACACCGGGTCGGCCCGGCAGCCGGGCATCTCCTCGACGATGATGTCGACCGCCCGCGCCGGGTCGCCGCCCGCGCCCATCTGCTCCGCGGCGGCGCGCGCCGCGGCGGCAGGGTCGACGGGCTGGCGGATCAGCTGCTGACCGCCGAGCTGGGCGTGGTCGAGCAGCGAGTCGATGAGCCGCCCCATCTGCCGGGCGTTGCGCGCGATGGTCTCGAGATGCCGCGACCCCTCGGCGGAGAGCACCGCACCGTCGCCGGTGGCGAGCATGCGGGCGAACCCGTGGATGGCGCGCAGCGGCGCGCGGAGGTCGTGGGAGACGGTGTAGGTGAAGGCGCCGAGCTCGCGGTTGCTCGCCTCCAGCTGGTCGGTGCGCTGCTGCACCCGCGCCTCGCTCTCCCGGCGACCGCTGATCGCCGCGGCGAGCACCAGGGCGGTGAGCCCGATCGCGCCGCTGTAGAGCTGCAGCTGGGTGAGCCGGTCGTTGAGCGTCCCGGTGGCGAAGGGACCGGTGCCGTGCACCGTGCCCCAGATCGCCAGCGACGACACCGCCAGGGTCACCGCCGCGGCGCCGGCCTGCTCGAAGCGCACCGCCGCCCACACCACCAGGGGGAAGAGGATGTACGCGAAGCCGCCGGAGGAGAGGAACACCAGGCCGCCGACGGTCAGCGTCACCGCGGCCAGAGCGGTTGGTTCGACGATCGGGGGGATGCTCCCCCGGTCCGGGCTCCGTCGCGCCCGGCGGAGCAGCCCGTGGAGCACGAGCAGGCCGGGGGCGAAGACGACGACGCCGAGGCCGTCGCCGAGCCACCAGGTGGTCCAGACCGTGCGCAGCATGCCGGCGGGCGCGTATCCCCCGAGCGACACCGCGGCGGTGCCGACCGAGGCGGCGACCAGCGGCGCGAGCAGCCCGCCGACGGCGCTGAGCAGCACCACGTCGGCGATGCGCGCCAGGCCGGTGCGCATCCCGGCGCGGCGCAGCAGCACCGCGGCGAGCAGGTACTCGCCGGTGTTGCCCGCGGCGATCGCCGCGGCGACGGGCGGGGACAGACCGGTGGTGAGGTTGACGAGGAAGGCGGCGGCCGCGAGCGCCGGCCACACCCTCGGCCCGAGGATGAGCAGGGCCGCCACCGCGAACCCGGACGGCGGCCACACCGGCGAGACGTTGGTGTGCTCGAACTGGAGGAGCAGGCCGAGTCGCCCCACCGAGTAGTAGAGCAGGGCGACGACCGAGAGCTCGGCCACCGCGGCCATCACCGCGGTGGTGTCGGGACGGGCTCTGCCCACCGTCGCGAGCATCTTCACGAACGCTGGTGATGCTACCCGACAGCCACGTTAAGCGCTCCCGAACGGGCGATTAAGCCTCGTGTCGGTCCCGGTTCGCGTCGCAACCGGCAGGAACGGGCGGCACCGGCGGTGCGTGACCGGTGCCGCCCGCGTGGTCAGTTCCTGCCGGCGGCCGCGGTCATGCCCGCGACCTGCTGCTCCACCCTGGTGAGCATGTCGACCACCGAGCGCGGCGTGGTGATCACGTGGCACTCGGTCTGCACCAGGCGGGAGAAGGGAAGGGCGAGGGTCTCCTGCAGCTCCTCCGGAGTGGAGCACTCGCAGATGAGGCAGCAGGCGCGCTCACCCGCGAACGGGTAGCAGGCCTTGATCCGCTTGTCCTTGCCGGATGCCAGCTGCTCGAAGGTCTCCTTGACCAGCGCAACCTCCTGCGCCGGCGGGAGGTTCGAGCCCTCGATGCTACGGACGAGCACGCAGAACTGCATGACGCGAGCCTCCATGAGTGGCGACACCAGTTGGTGCTGGGCAGTCTACGGGCGGTTCCCGCGCCACCGGGTAAACGTTGAACGGACGCCCGGATGTGGGTCGGATTAAGGTCTCGTACCCGGCCTCTCCACCACAGGGCTGTGTGGGACTCCGATTTGGCACGAGACGTAGTGGTTGTAAGTTGGATGCACTTGGCGTCAACGTGTGAGTCGCTGCGTTCGGTCAAAACGTAGCGAATCAGGGAGGGAGCCCAATGTCGGGTGGAAATGACTTCCTCACCATCGGGGAGGCGGCGGCGATCTGCGGAATGTCACGTTCCGCGCTGCGCCGGGCGGTGGCACGAGGGCATCTGGCCGCGTGGCACACGCCCGGAAACCACCTTCGCGTCAGCCGGCGGGACTTCGCGGAGTTCCTCCGCGGCCTGGGGGCCATCGAGCTCGCGGGTCGCGCCGAGGAGCGTCTGCCGACCCGTCGATGACGCTGCAGGACGGATGAGGCCGGGGGACGGTCAGCCCGGCGATGGCGGCTACGAGCCGCCGCTCGCCGCGTGTCCCCCGCCGAATCCCGCCCCGAGGCCGCCCCGGGGCGGCTGGAGGCCGCCGCCGAACCCCTGGCCGGGGTCGAGCTGCTGCGACTGCTGATCCTGCGCGGCGGGAGCTGCGGTCGAGGCGGCGCCGGTGGACCGGTCCGCGGCGCGCCCGGGGATGGTCGCCGCCGCCACGGCGCCGAGGATCGCCACCAGCGCGGTCCCGGCGACGGCGATGCCGGCGCGCCAGCGCCGCAGCCGGGCCAGGGCGAGGTCGCGGTCGCCGGGACGCATCATCGCGCCGGGCTCGCCTCGAGGCGCAGCGCCTGGAGCGGGCAGGCGGCGACGGCGCGGCGCGCGTGGGCGGCGAGGTGGCCGGGCACCGCGGCCGTCTCGACGATCGGATAGCCCCAGTCGTCGAGGCGGATCAGCTCGGGGAGCAGTTCCGCGCAGAGGCCGTGGCCGTCGCAGCGGATGGGGTCGACGCGCAGTCGGGGAGCGTCCATCTCAGGCTGCCTCGCGGGTGGCGACGGCGCAGCCGCCGTGCCGGTGGTGATGGAGGAAGTCGTCGCCGAAGGTCCGCAGCGCGCTGAGCAGGAGGCCGGCGGCGCCGTCGGGGTGGGCGCAGGCGCCGCGGCCGCGGAGCTCGCCCGACCAGCGGCGGACGCGCTCGAGATCGTCGGCCTCGGCGGTGCCGGCGGCGATGCGCTGGACGGCGCCGGCGATGGCGGCGAGGCCGAAGACGCAGGGCCCGCACTGGCGGGCGCTCTGGCCGGCGAGGTGGGTCAGGATCCGGGCGGTCTCGACCACCCCGCAGCGGTGCCCGGGGAGCACCGCCACCACGCCGCAGCCGAGCGAGTGCCCGGCGGAGCGCAGCCCGGGAGCGTCGAGCCGCAGGCCCCAGGCCTCCTCGGCGCCCACCCAGCCGCCGAAATAGCCGCCGAGCAGCACCGCGCCGGCGCGGTCGCTCAGGCCGCCGGCGGCGGCCACGGCGTCACCGAGGGCCGATCCCTGGGCCACCTCGAGCACCCCGGGCCGGGCGACCGCGCCGGTCACGGTGAGCAGCGCGGTCCCGGGCGTGCCCGGCGCCCCGAGGCCCCGGAACCAGGCGTCGCCGAAGCGGGCGACCATCGCCACGTGGGCGAGGGTCTCGACGTTCTGGACCAGGGTGGGCCGGCCGCCGACGCCGCGCTCGGAGGGCCGCGGCGGCGTCACCGTGGGCAGCGCCACGCCGTCGTTGACGAAGCGCACCGCGGCGCTCTCCTCGCCGGCGACGTAGCGCGGTGGGGCGGCGACGGTGCGGACGCGGCGGCGCTCGGCCTCGGGCCGCTCCGCCAGGGCACGGCCCAGAGCGGTCGCGGCGGCGGCGTGCTCGGCGCCGACGTAGAGCAGCACCTCGCCGGCGCCGAGCGCGCCGGCGGCGAGGAGCGCGCCGTCGAGGACGAGGTGCGGCCTCGTCTCCATGAGCACCCGGTCCTTGCGGCTCAGCGGCTCGCCCTCGGCGCCGTTGACGAGCACGACGGGGCGCGCGCCCCGCCGCTCCGCGACCGCCCGCCACTTGCGGGCCACCGGGAAGGCGGCGCCGCCGCGGCCGCGCAGCCCGCTGCGCTCGAGAACGTCGATGAGCGAGGCCGCGCCGGGCGGGAGCGGGCCGAGGCGGGAGAGGTGCCCGGCGGCGGACTCCATCCCGGCGCGGAGGTCGGGCCCGGCGAGCAGGCTGGGGCCGGTCATCGCGGCGCCCCGGTGGCGACGCCGCTGGCGGCAGCTCGCTTGTCGCGGGCGAGGGGGTCGCCCGGGGTGAGCAGGCGCACCACCAGGGCGGCGACCACCCCGGCGACGCAGACCACCGTCAGCGAGTCCATCCAGAGCGAGCCGGCGTCGGTGCCGGTGCCCAGGCCGTGGACGATGGCCAGCGGCCAGCAGGCGTAGGCGAGCCAGTGGACCGCGCGCCACGCACGCCGGCCGATGAGACCGCGCACCAGGCTGGTGGCGGAGATGGCGAGCATCAGCTCGAGGCTCACCGTCCCCAGGCCGAGCCAGAGGGTGCGGTAGGAGGAGCCGAACGGAACCGCGGCCGCCACCAGGCCGAGGTGGGTGAAGGGGTCGACCACCGCGGTCACGATGTGGAGGGCGAGGAAGACCAGCGACATCAGCGCGAGGTCGCGGTGGAGCGCCGCGGTGAGGAAGCGGGGCCAGCCCCGGCCGCCCACCCGAGCGCGGGCGAGCATGCCGAGGGCGAGGACACCGCTGAGCAGCAGCATGCTCACCACGCCGGCCCCGCGGGCCGTGTACCAGAGCAGCGTGTCGTTCATCGGGGTTCCTGTCCGGTGAGGTTGATCGGGACGTCTCCAGAGTGCGTCCGATCCCTCCGCCGAACCTGGGGCTTTGCTGGGAGATTGCTGGGAGATTCAAAGAGGGCGGCCCATCCCCCCGGACGGGCCGTCCCGGTGACGTCGGGACCCCGTCATGGTTGTCCGTGATTGCAGCCAGTGCGCACACCGTCCGCCGGCCACGTGAACAACGGGTAACCCTTGCGCGCCATAATGGCCGCCGTCGCAGGCACTCGTTCGATGACGCTGTGCTGAATCCCCTCACAGACGGCGCCGCTGTGCACCGCTCCGTGTCATCCCGGAGGCAATCCCATGGCCAGAGGCCGTCAGTCGTCGGTGGCGCCGGCACAGCCGGCACGCCGGAAGCGGGCCACCGGGCCCGACACCCTGCGCACCGCGGCCGACGACTTCCTGTCGCGGTTCGGTGGACTCGTCGACGAGATCGTCGCCCTGCGCGAGGCGCTGGAGCAGGCCCAGGAGGAGAACCAGCGTCTGCACGCCGAGCTCGCCGAGGGCATCGACCTCTTCCGCGAGGCACGCGACCTGGTGGTGCGCGCCGAGGCCCCGGCCCCGCGACGCGGACGCGGCCGCCGCGGAGCCGCCGCGGCGCCGGCGCCGGCGCGAGCGGCACGCGCCTCCGGCGGCTCGCGCCGCCGGCCCGCCAACGGCAGGGTGACCCCCGATGCGGTGACCGCCGACGTGGTGCGCGCGGTGATCGGCCGCATGGGCACCGCCACCGCCGGGGAGATCGCGGAGCAGATCACCAGGGCGGGCACGCCGGTGTCGGGTCGCGCCATCCGCCACATCGCCAAGGTGGCCGGTGCGGTGGCACGGCCGGGCGACGGCGGTCGCATGGTGTACGCCCTGAGCTGATCGGTCGCCGCGTGCTGTGACGATCCTGCCGCGCGGTCAGGGCGGTCGGTGCACGCTGGGTACAGTGCCCCCATGGGCGCCACGACGTCTCCGGCGACGGCCGAGCAGCAGGCCCGGGCTCAGCGGCTGCTCGGCGAGCTGATCGCGCGCACCGGCCTGGGCCGGGGCCCGCACCAGCTCCGCGTCGACGACGTCCGCATCGTCCGGGGTCAGACCACCGCGCTCATCGCCGTCGCCGTGTACCACGAGATCGGCGGCAGCGGTCGCCGCCGCTCGATCGCGGTGGGCGCCGACCCCGGCCCCGACGGCTGGGACCAGTTCGGCGACGCCGAGGTCACAGCCCTCCTCGCCCGCGACGCCGCCGCCTTCCTCGACGGCCACCACTGGCAGCGGCTCATCGGCCTCGGCCTTCGCGCCGCCGCGGCGCTGGTCTCGCTGGCGGCCGTCGCCGCCGTGCTCTTCGGGAGCCGGCGCGGCCTCAGCCTTCCGCTGATCGCGTTCTCGGTGCTCGCCGGCGTGCAGCTCGTCACCGCCGCTCTCAGCCGCGGGCTCGACCTGCAGGCCGACCGCCGCGGGGCGGCGATGACCGGCGACCCCTCCGCCCTGGCGCGCTGCTACCGCCGGCTGGCGGAGGCCGGAGGGCCGGCGTCGGGCGGAGTGCTGCTCCGGCTGCTCGGCGCCTGGCGCCGCATCGCCGTCGGCCGCGCGGCCGCGGAGCAGCGGCTCGCCCACCTCGTCCCCACCGCCGACCCGGGCTGAGGGTCACGAGCCACCCGTCGTGGTGCCGGGGCCGCCCATCTCGTGGCTGCCCATCTCGCACTGCCGGAGCGCCCAGGCGCTGAGCCGTTCGATCTGGGTGAGCGCGGCGACCCGGTCCTGCACTGCGGTCGAGCGCCGGGCGGCGTCGACCAGCTCGGCGATCTCGGCGAGCAGATAGTCCTCGGCGGCGAGGCTCGCCGCCGGGCGGTGCTCACCGGCGTGCGGGCAGACCGGCAGCTGCGCGGTGTGGCCATTGGCGCCGTTGGCGCGCACCGCCACCTCATGGCCGCAGGCGCGGCAGCGGGCGACGAAGCGGTACCCGTTCTGGCTGGAGCGCCGGCTGAAGCCGCCGAGGGTGTGTCCGCGGTCGATCGCCGCTGCGGTCGCCACCCCGATCGCCTCGATGGCGAGGAGCTGGGATGGGCTGCACGAGCGCGCACCGTTGAGACCGTTCAGCCCGTCCGCACGACCCACGCGACCACAACCCCCTGAACCGGCGGCTCACCCCGCCCCAAGGATTCAAGACACAGGTCCGTCACCCAACATCGCACACCGGTGCGGATCCGTCCACGCGCGCGCCGTGGCCTCGGCTCAGCCGACCGCTCGAACCGTGATCTGCTGCGCCGAGTCGAGCCCGGCGTCTCCGAAGTGGACGCAGAGCCCATGGCGGTGGACGGCGCCGGGATCCACCGTGTACTCCAATGAGTTGTTCCCCGACGGGCGCACGTCCACCGCATTCACCGTCCACTCGAAATACTGCCCCCGGTTGCTCACCGCCCCTGCGGGGCGGGCGCGGTAGCGGCTGCCGTTGACGACCAGCGCGACGTCGGAGAACGCGTCCGGCGACGCGGTCATCCGGGCGACGTTCGACGAGAGCCAGGCGCCCACGACGTAGGCACTGCCCCGCACCCGCGGAGCGGCGAAGGCGTAGACGAAGGCCCCGACGTCGCCGCCGCAGGCCCGGCTCACGGCGGGGATCGCGCCGCTCCTGGCCGCCGGGTGGTCGGCGGTCAGCGCCGGACCGGCGACGTTCCAGCGCGAGCCCGCCTCCCAGTGCGCCGGGTCGACGTTCACCAGCCGCAGCGACGGGTCGACGGGGGGTGCGGGAGCGGCGGGATGGACCATGTCCCCCGCAAACCGCGGCGCCAGCACCATCCCGCCGAGGGTGAGGACCGCCGCGCCGCCGGCCACGGCGACCTTCGTGCCCCGGCGCGGTCCCGGCGTCGGCGCCATCTCCTCGGCGACGCTCTCCGCCGGCCAGCCGGCGAGCGCATCGCGGAGGCCCCGGGCCAGCTCTCCGGCGGGATTCGCGGTGCCGTCGGTGAGCGCCCCCTCGAGCACCTCGGCGAGCGCATCGGGCGGCCGTTCGCGCATGGCGGCGCCCAGGGTGCGGGCGAGCGCGGCGACGTCCGCCGCCGGGGAGAGGGCACCACCTCCGCCCTCGCGTGGGTCGATCTGCGAGACGACCTGCGCGACCCCGAGGTCGGCGAGGCGCGGCTCGTCGAGCGCAGAGAGCAGGATGCAGCGCGGCCCGATGACGCCGTGCAGCACCCCGGCGGCGTGGGCGGCCTCGAGCCCCGACGCCACCGCCGCGCCCAGCCGCGCCACCCGCTGCCAGGGCAGCGCGCCGCGGCGGTCGGCGAGCGTGCCCCCGGGCTCGGCGACGCCGGCCACATAGCCGCGCCCGCTCTCGGTGATCCCGGTGGCCAGCACCGCCGCGAGGTTGGCGTGACGGGGCAGCCGCTCCAGCGCACTCAGCCGGTTGCGCAGCTCGTCGCAGGTCGGCTCGTCGAGCGCGCTGACCCGGAGCAACCGGATCTCGACGTCGCGTCCGCCCTGCGCGTCCCACGCGCGGCAGACGGCGCCGAGGCGGTCGCGGCGCACCTCCTCGGCACGCTCATACCCCGGGATGCCCAGCGACCCGTGCGCCGGCATCCCTCGCACCCGGCGCGTCATGCGCTCACGCTCCGCTGCCCGGCTGGTGGTTGGCGCCGCATTGTAGGCCCTGCGAGCATGCCCGTCATGCACAGCCCGAATCGCCCGACGGTGATCCTCGACGTCGACGGCACCCTGGTGGACAGCGAGCGCGACGGCCATCGCGTCGCCTTCAACCGCGCCTTCGAGGAGTTCGGCCTCGACCATCGCTGGAGCGTCGACGAGTACGGCGACCTCCTCTCCACGACCGGGGGACGCCGCCGGCTGCACCGCTACCTCGCCGGCCGCGGCATGCCGGACGCCGAGCGTGACCGCCTGGTGCCCCGCCTGCACGAGCGCAAGACCGAGCTCCTCGTCGACCTGATCCGCTCCGGCGCGGTCCCGCCGCGCCCCGGGGTCACGCGCCTGCTCGACGACCTCGACGCGGCCGGCGCGCGCCTCGCGGTGGCGACGACGGGCAGCTCCACCTGGGTGCGACCGCTCCTCGACCTCCACTTCGGCCCTCATCGCTTCGCCGCGGTGGTGACCGGCGACGAGGTGCGCGCGACCAAGCCCGACCCGGAGGTGTACCTGCTGGCCCTGGCGCGGCTCGGGGACGCCCGCCTCCGGGCGGTCGCCGTCGAGGACTCCCCGCCCGGGCTGGCGTCGGCGCTCGCCGCGGGGCTGCGCTGCGCGGTGGTCGTCAACGACTACACCCGCGACGCCGACCTGGTGGGCGCCGACCTGGTGGTCGACGGCTTCGCGGGGCTCGACGCGGGGGTGCTGCTCGCTCTCGCCGGCGCCGTCAGGGTCAGCTGAGCTGGCCCGGCTTCGCCCGGTACATGGCGGCGTCGGCGGCCGCGAGGAGGTCGGCGGACGCGTGTCCGGGCACCGCCACCGCCCAGCCGATGCTGGCGCTCACCCGCACCTCGCCCCGGTCGAGCGCCACCGGGATCTCGATGAGCCGCCCCAGCTTGCAGGCGATCGCCGCCGCGGCGTCCTCGCGCACCTCCCGGCAGAGGACCATGAACTCGTCGCCGCCCCAGCGGGCGACCAGGTCGCCGCCCCGCACCCCGGCGCGGAGCCGGGCGCCGACCTCGCGGAGCACGACGTCTCCCGCGGCGTGGCCGAAGCGGTCGTTGACCGCCTTGAAGCCGTCGACGTCGAGGATCAGAAGGGCGAGGTTGTGGTCACCGGAGCGCCGGCCCAGCTCGGAGCGGAGCCGGCGCTCGAAGGCGCGCCGGTTGGGCAGGCCGGTGAGCAGGTCGGTCTCCGCCTCCTGCCGGAAGCGGTCGGCCGCCCCCTTCATCAGGTCGAGGAGCTCGTCCCGGAGCACGCTCGCCGGGGGCGGCAGCCCGGCCATCCGCGCGGTGATCGCCTCGATGATCTCGTCGGACACGTGCTCCACCGCCGCGGCAGGGACTCCGAGCCACACCGCCACCGCCTCACGTCCCGACCGCTCGACGTGCTCGCCCACGTGCCATCCCTGCCTGGCTGCCGTCGCCGGACAAGTAGAACATACCCGTCCCACACAGGACACGAATGGCCGGACACGCCGAGCGCCTTACCGGCCGGGCGAGCGGGGCAGGCCCATCGCCCGGATCAGCACCGCATCGCGCACCGGGGTGGGGAGGCGCTGGAGCGCCGCCTGGAGGTGGGCGTCGGCACCGACGAGGTAGCGGGTCCGCGGCCGCGGCGCGGTCAGGGCGCGCTCGACGGCGCGGGCGACGTGGTCGGGGGAGGTGGCGGCCCGCTCGAGCCGCCCGGTGAGCCGCTCCACCGCGTCGACGGCGCCGCCATAGAGGGTGGTGGCCTGGGCGGGCAGGCTGGAGCGGCGATCCTCGAGGGTGGCGCGGCCCTTGCCCCAGATCGGCGTCGCCACCGCTCCGGGCTCGATCAGCACCACCCGGATCCCCCAGGGGGCGAGCTCGACCCGCAGGCTGTCGCAGAACGCCGCCACCCCCGCCTTGGAGGCGGAGTAGGCGGAGAGGAACGGCGCCGCGGCGCGGCCGCCGATCGAGCCGATGCAGATCACCCGGCCCCGGGCGGCGCGGATCCGGGGGAGCAGCGCCTGGGTCACCGCCATCGGCCCGATGAGGTTGACCTCGAGCATCGCCCGGACCGCGTCGAGGTCGGCGAACTCCACCGGGTCGCCCCCGCTCACCCCGGCGTTGTTCACCAGGCCCAGCAGGCCCGCGGCGCCGACCGCCCCGGACACCGCCGCCGCCGCCGACGCCACCGAGTCGGGGTCGGTGACGTCGAGCAGCAGCGGGGTCACCCGGGCCGACGACCGCGCCGCCAGCGCCTCGGCGTCGGCGGCGCGGCGCACCCCGGCGAACACCCGCATCCCCGCCGCGTCGAGCCGGCTGACGGTGGCGGCGCCGATCCCGGTGGAGGCGCCGGTGACGAGGACGGCGGGAGCGTCGGTCATGGCCTGCTGTGCAGCCTATCCCCCCGCGTGGTCGAGGGAGTCGGCGAGGTCGGCGGCCCGGACCGTGCCCAGCCCGCTGGCGAGGTCGTAACCCCTGGCCGCGGCGTAGCCGGGGATGGGCACGAGCACCGGGGTGGGCGTCAGGCAGCCCTTGACGCAGATGGTCACCGCGTTGGTGCCCGAGGTGACGTCGACCAGGCCGCTGCTGTCGTGCCCGGCGATCCGGTAGAGATGGTCGTTGAGCAGCCCGAGCCGGTGCCCCGCCACCTGGTCGGCGATCGCCACGATGCCGGCCAGGATCGGCGTCGCCAGGCTGGTGCCGCCGGCGATGCTCCAGCCCCCCGCCGGGCCGCCCGGGGTGGGGAGGGTGAAGAGGAAGACCGCCGCCCCGCTCAGCGCCGCGGTGAGGCTGACATCGGGGATGCCCCGGCGGCCGCCGACGACGTCCCGCACCGGGTCCTGATAGTCGGGGCGGGCGAACACCGACGAGAGCCCGCCGCCCGCGGCGCCGCCGGCGCCGTCGTTCCACACCGTGTCCTTCGCGGTGCGGTGACCGGTGGCGTCGAGCTGGAGGCGGGTGCCGCCGACGGCGGTCACCAGCGGGTCGGAGGCGGGCCAGCTCACCACCGGGACGGGGTAGCAGCAGGCGGCGTTGGGCAGGTGGAGCGTCGAGCCGGTGTCGCCGGTGGCGGCGAGGACGGTCACGTCGTGGCGCTCCGCGGCGACGAAGGCGGAGCGCAGCCCGGCGATCACCGCCGGCGAGGCGAAGGTCGCCTCGGCCGAGCCGAAGCTCTGCGAGATGACGTCCGCCAGCCCGTGGTCGACCACGTATCTCTCGGCGCTGACGATCTGGGGGAAGCCGGTCAGGCCCTCGGTCTCCGGGATGGGGGTGACCACGAGCAGGATCCGCGCCCCCGGCGCCATGGCGTGGGCCCACTCGACGTCGAGCGTGGTCTCCAGCGCCCAGACGCCCGCCGCGGCGCTGTGCAGGTCGAAGGGCGGCGGCGCGCCCGCCGGCGTGATGATCCGGAGCGAGGGCGGGTCGGGGATGCCGAGCGCGGCGTCGAAGCCGTGGAGGTCGGCGGCGATGTTCGGTGCGCCGAGGGAGTCGACGATCGCGATGGTGCGGCCGTGGCCGTCCTTGCCGTCCTTCAGCAGCGGGTCGAGGTCGTAGGCGCGGCGCAGCTGCGACGGCTGGTAGCAGCTGATGTGGAGCAGCTGCACACACTGCGCGGTGGTCGGCGGGGCGGCGAGCGCCGCGGGCACCACCTCCCCGGTGATCGCCGGCACCGGCGCCGGCAGCCCCGAGCCGGCGCCCTCGACCATCGCCGACGCCGCGGCCAGCAGCAGCACCCCCGCGAGCGCGGTCGCACGTGGTCTCGCTCTCATCCCATCCTCCGTCCCGTGACGCGTGTGACGCGTGTGGTCGGAGTATGGACAAGAGCGAACGGTTGCGTCGGTCGGGAACT
>DATARS010000137.1:0-2675 GCA_036269455.1 Candidatus Dormiibacterota bacterium
GTCAACGTCGGCCAGGACCAGACCCCGCAGGCGCCCGGCAGCCAGGCCCCGCTCCCCGACGTCTCGGCCTCGAGCCCGCTCAACCCCGCCAGCCTGTCGACCGGCGGCGGCCCCGCCATCCAGGCCTTCATGGTCCTCAGCGACGTCCACAGCTTCCAGGTGGTCGCCACCGTCGCCGAGGCCGACGCCGGCCGGGTCAACCCCGGTCAGCAGGTGAAGGTGAGTTTCGACGCCGTGCCCGGCCTGAGCCTTCCCGGCTCGGTGGTGGCGATGCAGCCGGTCGCGACCCTGATCCAGGACATCACCAACTACCTGGTGACCGTCAACCTCGACACCCTCGACCCGCGGCTGCGCTCGGGCATGACCGCCCACGCCTCGATCGCCGTCGGCGAGGCCCGCGACGTCCTCGCGGTGCCGAACATCGCCATCCAGCACTCCGGCCCCGCCGCCTACGTCACCGTGGTGGGCCGCGACGGCACCCAGCACCGGGTGGAGATCAAGACCGGGGTGGTCGGCGACAGCACCACCGAGGTGGTGTCCGGCCTCAGCGAGGGCGACCACGTCCTCCTGCCGGCGGTGACCCCGCCCGGAGCCTCGAACCAGCCGCTGAGCTGAGCGGCCTCAGAGAACCAGCATCGAGTCGCCGAACTCGTGCCACAGGTAGCCGCGCTCGAGCATCTCGCCATGAGCGCGCTCCAGGAGCGGGATCGGCACCGCCGCGGCGACGATGTCGAGATGTGACGCGCCGGGCTCATGAAGCCCGGTCAGCAGCGCGTCCACGGCTCGCAGCGGGCGCTCCGGGGTGATCGCGAGCCCGGTCCACCCACTCGCCGGCCGCACCCGCTCCGACCCGCCGGCCGCCGCGCTCTCCAGCGCGCGGACCACGGTCGTGCCCACAGCGATCACCCGCCGCGCCCGATTCACCGCGCCGGCCGCCGCCGCCCCGACCGCGTACCACTCCTCGAGGAGCGGATGGGTCGCGTCCACATCGTCGTCCTGCGTCGAGCTCAGCCCGGTGTGGAGGACGACGTCGGTCACGTCCACGCCACCGGCGCGCAGCGAGAGGAGGAGCTCCCAGCTCAGCACCCGGCCCGCCGAGGGCGTCTCCGCCGACCCCGGACGGGTCGCGTAGACGGTCTGGTCGTGCTCGGCCACGATGCGGGTGTCCGCATACGAGTAGCGGATCGGCCGCCCGTGCGCGAGGAACACCTCCAGCCCGCACGCCCCGACGAGCTCGAGCCGCCAGGCCAGCGCCAGGTCGGCGCGCCGGCCGACCACCCGCGCCCGCAGGCCACCGGGGAGCCGCAGGACGTCCCCCGGCCTCAGCGGGACCGGCGCATGCGGCGGCTCGACCTCCACGGCGATCGCGTCCCAGCTCTGCCCCCGCCGCACCCACGGCCGGATCTCCACGGGCACTCCGTCGCCACGGGTGCCCCGCAGCGCCGCCGGGATGGTGCGGCTGCTGTTCACCACGAGGAGGTCGCCAGGGCCGAGGTGGTCACCCATCCGCGCCACGGTCGTGTGGACCACGCTCCCCGCCGCCCGATCGACGACACACAGCCTCACGCCATCGCGGCGGATCCCCCGCAGCTCGGGCGGCACCGCCGCCCGCTGCCGCGGAGGAACGGCGAGCATGGTCACGACAGCGCCGCCACCAACCGCGTCGCCTCCACCGCCCCCGGCCCCGCCACCACGAGCCGCAGGATCGCCTCCGCCACGTCCGCCGGGTCACGGAGCTCCGCCGGATCCGCATCCGGGATCGCGGTCCGATGCATGTCGGTGTCCATGTCCCCCGGATCGACCGCGAGGATGCGCACGCCACTGCCCGCCAGCTCCGCCGCCCAGCTGCGCGTCAACCCCTCGAGCGCCGCCTTCGACGCACCGTAGACGCCCCACCCCGGATAGCCCTCGACGGCCGCGTCCGAGGTGATGTTCACGACGAGCCCCCGGCCCCGGAGGAGCATCCCCCCGAGGACCGCACGGGTCATCCGGAAGGCACCGAGCACATTGACATCGAGCGCCCGCTGCAGCGCCTCCGCACTCGCGTCACCGAGATGCGCGAGCGGCACGGTGCCGAGGTCCGACGCGTTGTTGACGAGGATGCCCACCTCGCCCAGGCGGTCGAGCGCCGTCGCCGCCACCCGCTCCACATCCCGGGCCACGCCCAGGTCCGCGCTCACCGTCACCACGCGCACGCCCGCCGCCGCACACGCGATCGCCACCTCCTCGAGCGGAGCCTGCCGGCGCCCGCAGAGGGCCAGCGCGGCTCCCTCCCGAGCGAAGCTCAGCGCCAGCGCGCGGCCGAGGCCCCGCGACGCGCCGGTGATCAGTGCGGTCCGTCCGTCGAGCGATCCCATGCTCCCGATGATCGGGTCGCTCCGGCGACGGGCGCGTCGGTCACGGGTCGGAATCCCGCATCCGCCATTCGGCGGACCCCAGAGCGCCACGGTCACGACCAGATGAACTCCCGGGGGCGCTTCCAGGCGCCGAGGGTGGTGCGGCCGATCACCTGCCGGTCGGGGGTGACGAAGGTCAGGTTGCCGTCCGAGCCCCAGCAGATGTCCACGTCGTCGTGGCAGCGGTCGTGGTGAAATCTGCACAGGGTCAGGAGATTCCACATCCTGGCGGGACCATTCCAGTAGATCGGGATGGTGTGGTGCACCTCGCTCCGCGAC
>DATARS010000138.1:0-11921 GCA_036269455.1 Candidatus Dormiibacterota bacterium
CCCATGGCGGCGATCAGCAGTGCGATGCCGGCGTTCAAGCCGACCTACCTCGGGGCCGACGAGCTCCCCTGGCACCCCTTCACCCCCTACTCGGAGGAGGTGATGCTGAAGATCCTCCACCTCGACATGGTCCGCGGAGAGGTGGTGCTGCTGCTCAAGGCCCCGGGCGGCACCAACCTGGGGGTGCACAACCACTACGGACGCGTGCTCGTCTACACCGTCCAGGGGACCTGGCGGTACGCCGAGCACGACTGGACCTCGAGCGCCGGGGACTTCGTGTACGAGGTGGCGAACTCGAGTCACACCTTCCAGGCGCAGCCCGGCGACGACGTCATCGTCTTCATCGTCCTCGAGGGCGCGCTCGCCTTCCTGGACGAGAACGGGAACACCGTCGCCGTCGAGACGGCGCAGACCGTGGCCGAGCGCTACCGCGCGTACTGCGGGGCGAACGGCATCCCCGAGGTGGACCTGACCGCGTTCTCGCTGACCTGATCCACGTCAGGATGCAGCGCGCCCGCCGCTGCGGCGGTGCCCGTTGCCGTTGCTCAGCGGCGCGCCCGCGGCGAGCTCGTCGCGGATGCCGACGACGATGTCCTGGAGGCGGGCGCTCGGCGGGGGCGGCGCGGGGGCGCGCCGGGCCGTCCCGGCCCCCACCGCGACCGTGCTCCGCCGGCCCCGCAGGTCGCGGGTGAGCCGCTCGGCGCTGTACCTGCTCTGCTCCTCGAGCATCCGGGCGAAGACCCCGCCGGCGCGGCGCAGCTCGGTGTAGGCGCCCCGCTCGACGATGCGGCCGTTCTGGAGGACGACGATCTCATCGACGTTGCCGAGGGTGCTCAGCCGGTGGGAGATCATCAGCACGGTGCGGCCGACCACGAGGCGGTCGATGGCGCGCATCACCTCGCCCTCGGCCTCGACGTCGAGGTTGGCGGTCGGCTCGTCGAGGATGAGGATCGGCGCGTCGCGGAGCAGCGCACGGGCGATGGCGAGCCGCTGCCGCTGGCCGCTCGAGAAGTTCTTGCCCTGCTCGCGGACCTGGGAGGCGTACCCGTCGGGGAGCGCCGCGATCTGGTCGTGGATGTGCGCGAGCCGCGCCGCGGCGACGATCTCCTCGTCGGCGGCGTCCTCGCGGCCGAGCGCGATGTTGTCGCGGATCGTCCCCTCGAAGAGCACCGAGTCCTGGAGCACCAGGCTGACGTTGCCGCGCAGCGTCTCCAGCGGGTAGCTGCGCACGTCGAGGCCGTCGACGGTGATGGTGCCGTCCCACACCTCGTAGAAGCGCGGGATGAGCTTCACCATCGTGGTCTTGCCGCTGCCGCTCAGCCCGACGAGCGCGACCCGCCGGCCGGCCGGGACGCGAAGGTCGATGCCGGTGAGCACCGGCTGTCCGGCGTCGTAGCCGAAGACGACGCCGTCGAAGGCGAGGTCGCCGCGGACCCGTGCGGGACCCGAGTACGCCACCGGCGCCTCCTTCACCTCGGGCCGCTGGAGGAGCACCTCGTCGATGCGCGCCGCGCCGGCGGCGGCGCTCGAGGCGAGGTTCATCAGCTTCGAGAGGTTGCGCATCGGCTGGTAGAGCTGCTTGGAGTAGGTGAGGAAGATGGTCAGCGAGCCGGTGGTCAGGGTGCCGTCGGCGATGAGGAAGGGCCCGATGCCGAAGGTGTGGCCGTGGCCCGCGGCGATCCAGCCGCCGACGCTGATGATCGTCACCGAGCTCAGCGCGATGAGCACCGCCACGATCGGGGTGAACTCCGCCTGGAGGCGGCCGGCGCGCCAGCTCGCCGCCCACAGGCGGTTGCTGTACCCGCGGAAGTGCGCCGCCTCGCGCGCCTCGAGGGTGAACGCCTTCACCTCGGTGATGGCGCCGATGTCCTCGGTGGCCACTTCGGCGACCTGTCCTGCCGCCTTCGCCTTCACCTTGTTCGCCCGCTTGATCGCCAGGGTGTAGCGCAGCACGGTGAGGGCGAGCGCAGGCACGATGACCATGCAGAGCACGGTGAAGCGCCAGTTGAGCGCCAGCATCACCACCATGATCCCGACCAGGGTGAGCACCCCGGCGAGCAGGTCGACGAGCCCGTCGGTGACGAGCTTCTCGACGTCGAGGATGTTCCCGGTGATGCGCTGCACCAGGTCGCCAGTGCGCTGCCGGCCGTGCCAGTCGAGCGAGAGGTGCTGCAGGTGTTCGAAGAGCCGGGTGCGCAGCCGTGCGGAGAGGTTGGCGCCGACCCGCGCGGCGATCAGCACCTGGATGTACGAGAGCACCGCGCTGAGCAGCGAGAGCGCCAGCAGGAGCACGGCGGAGAAGATCACCACCCCCATCTGGGTGTGGATCTCGTTGTCGTTGAGACCGTTCCGCGTCCCCAGCGGGTCGAAGCGCGAGAGCAGGCCGCCGACCACGGGGACCACCGGGTCGGTGTGGTGGACGATCTTGTCGAGGATGAACTTCAGCGGGAAGGCGGTGAGGATGTCGGCGGCGACCTGGATGAACGTGAGCGAGACCGCGAACCCGACCACCAGGCGGTGGCCACGGAGGTTGCGATAGAGGAAGCGCCACATGGCTACGCGACCCTCCGCAGTGGGGTGAGGCACTCCTCGATCGCCGCCGCCGTCGCCTCCAGCTCGCCGGCGCGCGGCGCGTTGAGCCGCTGCGGGCGCCGGGCGGCGATCTTCAGCAGCAGCGCCGCCTCGTAGAGGCGCGCCTCGCGCAGCGCCGCCTCCAGGCGTTCCCGGGGGACTCCGGCACCGGCCATGCTCCGCGCGTAGGCGTCGAGGAAGCAGCTCGCCGCGCTCGCGTACCAGGCGGCGGCGCCCCGCCCACCGGCGGCGCCGATCGGCCGGAGATAGGCGAGGAAGTAGCCGAGGTCGAGGGCGGGGTCGGCGAGGCAGAGCCCGTCGAGGTCGGTGAGCACCACGCGCCCGGCCGCGGCGTAGACGAGCTGGCTCGGCTTGAAGCCGCCGTGGGCGGTCACCTCGGCGGCGGTGCCGGTGGACCCCAGCAGCCGGGCGAGCTCGGTGGCCGCGGCCATCAGCCGCGGCCCGGATGCCGGAGCGAACTCCGCGATGAGCCGCGCGCGGCCGAGCGCACGCGCCCCCTCGTGGGCCCCGGTGCGGTGGACGAGGCTCAGCGGCGGCGTCGCGGAGCCGTGCAGCCGGGCGAGCGCCTCGCCGGCGGCGGCGAGCGCGGTCGCGGGGATGGGCCGCGTGCCGGTGCCCCGCCGCGGGGCGAGCAGCATCCGGGTGCCCGGGGTCAGCGGACCGCTCCCGCCGTCGCCCTCCGCACCCTCCGCGGTCAGCGCGAGCCCCGCTCCGGGGGAGACCCCCAGCGGGCGGGCGAGCACCACAGGCAGGTCGCCGGCCCGCTGGGCCTCGTGGAGGTGACCGCTCACCGCGTCGAGGGCGATCGCCCGCCGCGGTTCGGCGAAGAGCTTGCCGAACACCGCCACCGCGGCGCCCCCGCGCAGGTGCAGGGTGTAGCGGAGCACGCACCGCGACCCGGGCTTGTACCGCACCGGCACGGCGTCGACGGCGGCGAGCGCGGGGGCGCCGCCGAGGAGCATCCCGGCGGCCGCCTCCAGGGCCCCCCAGACCTCGCCGCCGGGCGCCGGGGCGCAGGCCTCGGCGAGCGCCGGGAGCCTGGGGTCGGTCCCGAAGCCATGGACGCGGACGTCCGCGGTCCCCGCCGTCCCCGCCGTCAGGCGGTCGAGCCCGGCCTCGTCGACGCCGAGCCAGACCCGTGTGGCGGCGGCCTCCCCCCGCCGCGGCGGACGGCCGGCGGCGACGCGCAGGCGGGCGACGGCACCCGCGCCCGGCTTGCGCCGCAGCTGCTCGAGGCGCAGCGCGCCGGGATCGGCGCCGGCGGCCGAGAGCAGGGTGCGGGCGAGCGGTGCGAGGCCGTCGACCCAGGTGGGGCGCGGCGACGGCTGTGCGGTCATGCGGTGTCACTCACCTCCATCGAGAGCCCCTCCGTGAACGCCGCCAGGGCGGCGGCGGCGCCCGGCACGCCTCGGTAGCCGGGGAACGCGTTGACGTCGACGATCGCCGGCCCCGACGCCGTCACCAGCAGGTCGACGCCGTAGAGGCTCAGGGCGAACTCGCCGCCCACCCGCAGGGTCGCCGCCACCCAGTCGGGGGAGAGCGACAGCTCGCCCTCGGGGATGGGGACCGAGTCCCGGGTGAAGGCGGGGTCCAGCGGGGTGCGCCGGCGGGCGGCGAAGGCTGCGCCGCCGATCACCCAGAGCTTGATGTCCCAGCCGTCGTTCGGGGTGTACTCCTGAAGGATCACCGACTCCGACCCCCAGCGCGGCATCAGCGCCTCGAGCTCGTCGGGGCCGTCCACCCGCGTGACCAGGTCGCCGCGCCGGCTGAAGCGGCTCTTGACGATCAGCGGGTAGGCGGCGCCGGGGGGGACACGCCGCGCCCGCCCGAGGCTGGGGAGCTCCCAGGTGCGCGGGTGGGGGAGGCCGGCGCGGGCCAGCCGTCGCGCCATCAGCACGCGGTCCTGGCAGGCGAGCGTCGACGCCCAGCTGTTCACCACCGTGGCGCCGCGAAGCTCCAGCGCACGGGCGAGCTCGAGGGCCTCGGCGGTGTGCGACTTCAGCAGGTAGACGTCGGCCGACGCCCGGCACTCACGTGCGGCGACCGCGCCGGTGCCGTCCCCGGGGTGGGGGTCGACGATGGTCACCCGGTGGCGGCGGCCGAGCACCTCGACCATCTCGCCGAGCACCGGGTGCTCGGGCCGGTCGCTGATCAGGGCGATCCGCATCCCCGCGGTCCGGTGTCGTTGCGACACCGCGCTCAGCCGGATGACCGGCGCCGCGGGGGCGGGGACCGGGCGCTGCCCGCGACCGCCGCGGAGGGCGGCCGCCTCCGAGCGGCGGCCGACGATGTCGAGGATGCTCTGGGCCACGACCGCCTCGGCATCGGGGATCTGGCCGAAGCTCGGGAAGTCGTTGACGTCGACCGCCACCCACCCCCGCGCCGTCGAGACCACGTCGATCCCGTAGATGTCGAGGCCGAAGATCCGCCCCGCCTCGACGGCGAGGTCGTGCAGCTCCTGGGTCAGTGGGACGATCCGGTCGGGCACCGTGGTGGGCCCGCCGAGCAGCGAGGGCCGCTCGACCGCCCAGATGCCCCGCCCGGTGTTGTAGAGCTTCACGTCGTAGCCGCCGTTGGGCTCGTAGCGCTGGGCCAGCAGGAAGCACTCGCCCGCCCCGTCGAGGTCGAGCCGGTCGAGGTCCGCCGGGGTGCGGATCAGCTGCACCGCGCGCCCCTGGCTGCCGTTGCTCGGCTTCACCACCAGCGGGTACTCGGAGCTCGGGATCTGGCTCAGCAGCCCGATGTCGGTGACGAAGTAGGTGTGCGGGAAGGGCAGCCCGTGGACCCGCGCGTAGGCGGCGGCGACCGCCTTGTCGCGCACCAGGCGGATCGCCCGCGGATCGTTGATGGTGACCGCGCCGGTGGCGGCCGCGGCCTCGAGGATGCTGATGCCGGGGCCGTCCGAGACCGTCTTCAGCACCCAGGCGTCGTAGGGCTCCTGGCGGTCGGGGAAGAGCTCGGTCAGGCAGGTGACCGCCGCCTGCGGCTCGAGCAGGTCGACGTGGTGGCCCCAGCGCTTCAGCTGGTCGGCCACCAGCCGGGGCATGCCGTCACGGCGGTAGCGGCGCTCGACGATGAAGCAGAGGCGCACCTCAGCGCCCTCCCGGCGGTGCGCCGTTGAGCAGCGGCGGTGGGACGTTCGGCTCGGACGAGCAGTGGGTCAGGCTCGCGTTGCACCGCGTGACCGGGTCGGGGAACTCCCACAGTCCCGCCTCGCGGAGCCGGCCGTCGTAGGTGAAGAGCATCCGGTGGACGTCGTCGTAGGCGACGTCGTGGCTCTTGTGACTCGTTGGAACGGAGGTGAGGTAGGCGATCGGCCCGCCGCTGAACACCGCCATCTCCGCCGGCGCGTAGCTCGACGCCGCGACGATGAAGTGGTCGTAGGCGGCGTCGTACATCGCCAGGTCGCTGGCGCCCGCGAGGTCGAAGTAGCGGATCGGCCGCATCGCGCCGAAGTCCCAGGAGATCGTCACCGGCTCGTCCTTGTCGGCGCAGGCGACGATGCCCTGGTTGGTGTGCGGGTTCACCGCGAGCCCGTGGGGCTCACAGGACACCTCGAACGCGGTGCGCTGGACCACCCGGTCGCTGCGGGGATCGATCCGGATCAGCAGGTTGTCGTCGACGGCGCCGACGTAGAGCATCCCGTCCGCCGGGTCGTACATCGGCTGGTCCATGAGCCCGAGGTTCGCGATCTGCCCGACGACGGTGTCGGTCCTCGAGTCGACCGCGGTGAGGAAGCCGTCGTCGGGGTTGGCGATGAAGACCCGGTGGTCGGGCTGGTCGTAGGTGACCAGGTCGGCGGCCCCCTTGCCGCCCATGGGGAGGGTCGCGACGATCGTCTGATCGGTCTTCGAGGCGGGATCGATGTCGATCACCGACACCGTGCCGTCGTCGTTGCCCGTGTACAGGCGGTGCACGTCGGGAGCGATCACCAGCCCGTTGGGCAGGGTGGCGCCGGTGCTGATGATCCGCAGGTAGCGGCCCGGGACGGTGCTGGTGTCGAAGACGTCGACGCCCTCGTGCGCCGGGTCGGTGGCGTCGGAGACGTAGAGGAGATGGGTGGCGGGGTCGACGACCATCGAGTCCATCACCGCCGTGCGTCCCGAGATCGGCGGGATCTCCACCCGCTGGAGCACCTCGCGGGTGATCGGCTCCAGGGGCGGCTCCTGGAATCCGCAGGAGCTCAGCACCACGGTGGCCAGGAGCGCGGCGAGGGGCGCGCGGGCGGCCCGCCCGTGCCACCGCGACGGCACAGATCCCACGGCGCGCACCCTCCTCCCTTCCCGACCCGGCGTTCCTGAATGACAGCTGAATGACCGGTTAACTCAATCTTAACGACGAACGAGGCTGGTCGAGGCTTGCGCGCCGCCGCGCCGGGCCGGCGGGGGCCTCGGGAGTCCTTTAAGGGAGGAGCGAATCGTCCGCGGTGGGGGTCGGCGCCGCGCAGTCGTAGAGCTCACCGCAAGAGTCGGGCACGAGCTCACCGGTGCGCGCGCAGCCCGACCGCAGGCGTCAGCCGATGACGATGGTCGGTGCCACGCTCTGGACCAGGTCGTCGAGCAGCCGGTCGGCGATGACGATCAGGACGATGTAGACCACAAGGGCGACGATCGCCGGGACGTCGGCGGTGACCGAGCGCGACGCCACCCCGGCGAAGGGTCGCACCAGCGGGGTCGACATGTCCCGGATCAGCCGTACCGCCGGGTGGAACGGGCTGACCTTCAGGAAGGAGACGATCACCCGCAGCAGCACGACGATGATGAGGATCAGCAGGATCGTGTGCACGACGTCGCGCAGCGCCACCGCGAGCGAGAAGGCGAGCGATCCGCCGCGCGGTTCGATGAGGTCGACGACGAAGCCGCCGACCACCTGGAGCGCGACGATGGCGACGATCGGGGAGAAGTCGAGCCCGCCGATCGTCGGCAGCAGCCGCCGGAAGGGCATCAGGATCGGGTCGGTGAAGGCGGCGAGCAGGCGCACCGCCGGATGCCAGGGCGGGATCCCCGGGAACCAGGAGAGCAGCACCCGCGCGAAGATGAGGATGATCTCGATGCGGACGAGGAGCGAGACCAGCTGTGCGAGCTCGTGCATGGCGGGATCCTACTCTGCGAGGGGGACCGCGACGGCGGGGCTCGACTCGGCCTGCGCGGCGCCGATCCGGCTGCGCCGGCGGAGCAGCACCAGCAGCGGCACCCCGATCAGCAGCACCGCCAGGGCGGTGAGCTGGGCCTGCTTGAGACCGAGCGCGACCACGGGCTCGCTCTCGCGCCACTGGAAGATGACCAGCTGGCTCACCGCGTAGAGGGCGATGTAGACGATGGCGAGGACGCCGTCGCGGACGTGGCGGCGCAGCAGTGCCAGCAGCACCAGCCCGATCAGGATGGTGCCGATCGCCTCGTACGCCGCCGCCGGCTGGTAGGCCGGGCACTCGAAGGCGTTGGGATTGCAGAGCGCGAAGCCGCGCTGGAGGATCGCGTCGGGATTGGTGTAGGCGGTCGCCCAGGGCAGGGTGCTCGGACCGCCGAGGATGTCGCCGTTGATGATGTTCCCGATGCGCCCGATGGGCTGGCCGACGACGCCGAAGAGCACCGCGGCGTCGGCGAGCACCCAGAAGGAGACGCGGTGCCGCCAGGCGAGCACCGCGAGGGTGGCGAAGCCGGCGAGGATCGCCCCGAAGAAGGCCATCCCGCCCTCCCAGAAGGCGAGGATGTGCTGGGGGTGGGTGAGGTAGTAGCCGAGCCCGCTCTGCACCACGTAGTAGAGGCGGGCGCCGATCAGTCCCATGACGATCGTCCAGGTGATCATCCGGTCGATGGACGGGCGGTCGATGCCGTGCCGGCTCAGCCACGGCACCACCGCCACCCGGTAGCCGGTGTAGAAGGCGAGGGCGTACATCACGCCGTACCAGTGGATCGCGGCCGGGCCGACGTGGAAGACGGGGTCGATGCCGATGCGGATGACGGCGAGCGGGGTGCTGCTCACGGCGCCATGATGCCTCGCTCCGCCGGGTCCGCGCGGCGGACCCGGCGCTTGTTCGGTTTCGGTGACGGCGCCTTCACGGGCGGGACACGGCCGTACCATGGGGCCGTCATGGACCTTCGCCGGATCCGCCCCCGACGCCTGCTGGCGCCGCTCGCGGCCGCGCTGGTGGTGGGGGGCGTGGTCGCCGTCTCGACGGTGGCCGGAGCCGCGGGGCCCGCGCCGGTGCCTGCGAAGGTGGTGGTGCCGGCGTCGACCGTCAAGCCGGTCCATGCCCCGCTCGCCGCGGCGGCGAACGCCGGCGACCCGAGCACCCTCGGCGCGCCCGGCACCGAGGGCAGCGACGGAACCACCGGCGGGGCCGACCTCGGCGCCGACGGCACCTCGGTCTCCGACGGGGTCACCGCCCCGAACAGCGACCCCAACGCCGCCGACGACCCCGAGGGCCAGTTCGGACCGACGGACAGCTCCGGCACGGTCCTCGACCCCAACGCCCCCGGCAGCACCGACCCATCGCTGGGGATGACGCCCTGATCCAACGCGGGGGGATACGTCGCCCCGTCCGGCCGCCGGCATCGCTTCGCGATGCCCCCGGCGACCCCCCTCGCCGGCACTCGCCGGCGGCACGCGTCGTCGCGCGTGTCAACCGCTGCTGGCGCGCCCGCGAGGCTCCTCCGCCTGCTCGGCGCCCTGCTGCTCGAGCTGCCGGCGCCGTGACCGGCGGAGCCGCACCCGGTAGCTCACCTTGAGCAGCCGCTCGCCGGCCGTCCCCCCCGGGCCCCGCCGGGTCAGCACCACGTAGACGACGATCACCGCCCCGATGAGGAGCAGGAAGTCATGGGGGCCGACGTGGCGGATGTGGGCGGCGGCGCGGATGATCCGGTCGGCGCCGCTGACCATCGTCGCCACCACGCCGAAGTCGAGCGCGAGCGCGAGGGCGAGCCGCTCGGCGCTGGGCACCCGGGACATCATCGCCTCGAGCTGGTCATCGGTGCTCGGCACCTTGCGGATGGCGAGGTAGGCGCCGGCCCCGGCGATGATCAGCAGCGCCCCGCTGGTGATCAGGCGCTCGAAGCGGCTCAGGAAGTGCTCGGCGGGGGCGCCGACGGCGATGCCGAGGCCCACCCACACCGACAGCCAGACCACCAGGGAGGGGAGGGCGCCGAGGACGAAGGTCCGCACCGGCAGCCCGCTCGCACCGGCGACCAGGGTCGCGTAGGTGCGCACCCCGGGGAGCAGGCGGGTGATCCCGATCGAGCGAGGGCTGGACCGCTGGATCCGCGCCGTGGCGCGGTCGTAGGCCTTCTCGGCGCGCAGCCTCTCGGCGATCGCGCGCAGCCGCTCCGAGCCGATGGCGCGGGCCCAGGCGAAGCCGCTCAACGACCCCGCCGCCATCGCGATCAGGGCCATCGGGAGGAAGATCCAGGCCGCCAGCGCCCCGGTGCCGATGAGCAGCCCCGCCACCACCAGGAGCACCTCGTTGGGCGCGAAGGGCAGCGGAACCCCCGCCTCGTCGAGGTAGAGGAGGGCGCAGAGCAGCAGGGTCGCGACGCTGCCGTTCAGCCCATAGAGGAAGCTCACCGGGCTCAGGATACGAGCACGCACCGGGGCCTGAGCTGACGCGAGCGAGCGCTCCACAACGCAAGATCGCTTCCAACGCCACGTTGAAGCCTGTGCGGAGGGGAACCGGACACCGAGTTTCCCGTGACGGATTCTTCAGGAAGGGAGCAGCGTACGCTCATGAAACTGTCCGGTTCCAAGCTCACCATGGGAGTGATGGCGCTGGTGATCAGCGCCGCGTCCGTGGTGTTCGCCATCGGCAACGGCGACCGTGTGGTCGTCGGCGCCGCAAGCACCCCGAACGACGTCGTCGTTCAGACCATGGACTCGTGCAAGACGCCCCAGAACGGGGCCAAGTACACCCTCACCGGCGCCGGCGGCAGCTTCACCTCGACCCCGATCACGGGCAGCTCCACCGGCTCCCTGAGCGGCCCGACCTGCCCCGTGCAGCAGGGGAGCTGCAGCTCGACCACCAAGGGCTGCGTGGTCTTCCACAACGTCCCCGCCGGTGACTATCGCCTCGTCCAGGTCGCGGTCCCCGGGCCCAACGCCACCAACCCCGACGGCTACGCGCCGTGCAACAGCGGCAGCGGCTGCCAGTGGGAGACCGCGGACGTGACCGTCAACAGCGACGGCTCCGTCTTCTCCCAGGTGACCAACATGGCCCCGACCGGGAACGCCAGGCTGTTCCCGCTTCCCAACGATCCCAGCCATGCGAAGTACTACGCCGGCACGGTCGACGATCCGATCGTCTTCCACGACTTCGGCCTCGCCAAGCCGGGCACGCTGATCAACGGCGCGGCCATGCCCCAGTGCGACGGCGACGGCGACGCCGACGACTGGTCCACCGGCACCCCCGGCTCGAACTGCCAGGACCCCGAGGCGTCGGAGAGCTCGATGTGCACCAACCCGACCCAGTTCACGACTGCGGCCGAGGGCGCGCAGCCGAGCTGGAGCTCGACCAACTTCCCCTGGCAGTGCCTCACCAACCCGGTCGCAACCCCCGCGCACCTGATCTCGGCCGTCCTCAGCGGCCCGTCGTCGGTCAGCGCGCTCTCGACCTTCCAGGTCAACCTGCTGGGCGGCAGCACCCCCACCCTGGTGAGCACCGAGGACCCGGGCATGACCGTGGTCCCGAACTCGATGGGCTTCTCGGTCTCGCTCGACCCGGTGCGCACCGTCGCCGGCAAGCACACCGTCGGCGGCCTGGTCACCACCGGCACCGTGACCATCACCCCCGAGGGCGGCCAGGGCAACTCCCTGGTGGTCGCGGTCGGCCTGCCCAGCCCCAACGCCAACTACATCGAGAACCTCTACCACGACCTCCTCGGCCGCTACGGCTCGGCCGGTGAGATCGGCTACTGGTCGACGAAGATGGACCAGGGCATGACCCGCGGTCAGATCGCGCAGACCTTCAGCATGACCCCCGAGTTCCTCGGCCACATGATCGACGCCGACTTCCAGTCGATGGTCGGCGCCGCGCCGGCGCCGAGCGATCCCGGCCGGGCCTTCTGGGTCAACTTCCTGCTCCACGGCGGGAACAACGACACCATCATGGGCTCGCTCGGTGCGGCCTCCAACTACTACGCCCAGGCGGGCGGGACCGACGCCGGCTTCATCACCAGCCTCTACAGCAAGGTGCTGCACCGCTCGACCGGCCCGTCGCCCCAGGACATCCAGTACTGGTCGACCTTCGGTCCCTTCGGCGGCGATGCCAACTCGGGTCGCCGGCTCCAGGTGGCGAACAACTTCTCCTTCTCGACCGAGCAGCACCGGTACGTCGCCAACGG
>DATARS010000139.1:0-28633 GCA_036269455.1 Candidatus Dormiibacterota bacterium
CGGCGCCGGGGTCTGGGCCGGCTGTGTCCGGGAGCGCACCGCCGAACCACTTCTGCCGCGACTGGAGCGATGAGGCACTCGGGCGGAGAACCGCGGTTCACCGCGCCGCGCAACGTTCCACTGAAAGATCCTCCCGCGTCACTTTGTCTATTCCCGTATGGACGTGAAGACACCGGCAGGCCCGAGGCCGGTGACGTGAGAGGCGACGGATGCGACGAAGCCCGGAGGAGGCGGCGGTCTCTGCCCTGGAGGACCTGAGGGCCCTCCACCTGGCGACGCGGCGGCTGTGCGGGCTGCTCGACAGCTCGGTGCTGGTCGCCCGGGCGGCGCAGGAGGCGCACGCGCTCGCCGGCACCGACTTCACGTCGGTGGCGGTGACCGAGAAGCCGGACCTGCTCGCCATGCGGGGCACCTGCCAGGCCACGAGCAAGCCGATCCGGACCCTCAAGGTGCCCGCCGGGAAGGGGCTGGGTGGCCGCGTCCTGCTCGAGCGCAGGCCGATCGTGGTGGCCGACTACGGCAGCGACGAGTCCATCTCCCACCACTTCAACCCGGTGGTGGCCGCGGAGGGGCTGCACGGCCTCGCCGGAGTGCCGATCGACGACGGCCAGGACATCGTCGGCGTCCTCTACACCGGCATCCGCCGGGTGGGGGTGATCGGCGACCGCGCCCAGAGCAACCTGCTCGAGTTCGCGCGCAGCGTCGGCCCGATGATCACCGCCGCCCGCCACGCCGAGCAGCAGACCCGCCTGCGGGTCAGCGCCGAGCGCCAGCGCATCGGCCGCGAGCTCCACGACAGCCTGGGGCCGCTGCTCTTCGGCATCGGGATCTCCGCGCGCAAGGCCCGTGAGCGGGCTGGCGACGTCCCCGACCTGGTCGCGGATCTCGACGACATCCAGTCCCAGGCGTCGAGCGCGTCCTCGCAGCTCCGCGAGGCGCTCCGCCAGCTCGCCCCGATCGCCTCGGAGTGCGCCTTCTCCTCGGTGCTCCAGATGCAGGTGCAGCCCTTCACCCAGCGCAGCGGCATCCCCGTCTCGCTGGTGGTGCTGGGCTCGCCGCGCACCCTGACCGCGACCGTCCAGGGGGTGTTGCTCTCCAGCGTCCGCGAGGGCCTGCACAACATCGAGCGCCATGCCGGGGCCGCCTCGGTGGTGATCACCGTCAAGTACGACCCCGAGCGCGTCACCCTCGTGGTCCAGGACGACGGGCGCGGCCTGCCCGCCCGCTTCGAGCTCGGGGTCGCCCCCGACCACGACCGCGGTTGGGGCCTCCCCGCCATCCTCGGTCGCGCCCAGTCCCTGGGCGGTGACATTTCGCTCTTCAACAACGATGACGGGGGCGCGACGCTGCGGGTCTGCATCCCGACCGGACGGGGTGATGACGACCCGCACTAGGGTCCTGCTCGTCGACGATCACCCCATCGTCATCTCCGGGATCCGGCGCCTGCTCGCCTCCGCACCGGACTTCGAGGTGGTGGGCCAGGCGTCCACAGCTCGCGACGCGGTCGAGAGCGCCATCGCCACCGACCCGGACATGATCCTCCTCGACCTCCACCTCCCCGACGTGCGCTCCGCCGACCTCTGCCGGCGCATCCGGGCCACGGTGCCCTCGGCCCAGGTGGTGATCTTCACCGCCTTCGTCGAGGCCTCCCTGCTGCGCAGCTGCCTGGGCGCCGGGGTCGCCGGGGTCCTCCTCAAGGACGCCCACGAGCTCGACCTGGTGAGCGACCTGCGGCGGATCCGCGCCGGCAAGGTGGTGGTCGACGACCGCGTCCAGGCGACCGCCGCCGAGCCGGCCCTGGCGGGCCTCCTCGACGCCACCCTCACTCAGCGCGAGCACCAGGTGCTCCGCCTCCTCGCCGAGGGGATGTCCGGAAAGGAGATGGCCAGCGCCCTCGGCCTCGCCCCCAACACGGTCCGCAGCTACTGCCAGTCGCTCCTCTCCAAGCTCCAGTCGACCAGCCGGATCCAGGCCCTGGCCAACGCCCGCACCCGGGGCCTGCTCTAGGGTTCCTGACCCCCGGGTGAAACATCCGGGGGGTGGGCGCTGTCTTGATCTATGGGACGCGCGGCCGCCACCCCCTGTGACGGTCTCAAGCGTGCCGCGCCGGCCGGCTGCAATCTGCCGGCGCAGAGCACCCCGCTCCGCTGCAACTGGAGCGGCGACCGGCACACGTGCTGCGCGTCCCAAACCACCCCTCCCGGGGTGGCCCCCTGTCCGCGAGAGCCCCCGCGCCCCCACAAACGCGAGGGGGGCGGCGCTCCGGCGCCGCCCCCCTGGGGTTCAGACCACCCGCCGGATCAGAGGCAGGGGCATTTGTAGGTGGTCGCCAGCGTGGCGGCGGCGAGGGGACCCACGACCTTCAGGGCGCCCTGGGCGGTCGCGTCCGGCTGCATCACATAGACCTCGCGAGCCGGCGGCTGGCCGGGCTTCGAGTAGTCGAGGGGCGCGATCAGCCCCTGGGTGTCGACGTTGGTCAGCTTCTGGAACGCCTTGAGCAGGGCCGAGCGCTCCAGCGAGCCACTGGAGCATGCGGCGTTCAGGATCTGGTACATGATCGACGCCTGCCCGTACCCGAAGTCGACGCCCGCGTTGGGGGTGTCCTGCGGGTAGGCGGCGACGTACTCGTCCCGCACCGTCTTGGCGCCGGGGCTGTCGCCGGAGAAGGGCGCGAAGGACGCCACGACGTAGTAGCGCTTCTGCAGCGCGGTCTTGGCCGGGCCGGAGAGCAGGGTGGGGACGAAGGTCGGGTTGGAGCCGAGGAAGGTGGCGTCGAACGCCTGGGCCTCGGCGATCGAGACCGCGGACGCCGCCTGGGTCGGGGTCGTGGTCAGCATGATGAACTTGGCCCCGGCCGCCTTGATCGCCTGCACCTTGGCGGTCATGTCCTTGTCGGTCGGCTGAACCTTCTGCGGCACCACGGTCATGCCGTTGGCCTTGGCGAAGGTGGTGGTGCCGAGCAGGGCATCCTCGCCGTACTCGCCCTCGAGGTAGATGTGACCGACCTTGTCGCCCGCCTTGAGGCCCTTGTTCTTCATCAGCCAGTCGAGGCCGTCGATCATCTCGATGTCATAGGAGGCGCCGCTGAGGACGATATATGGATTGGAGAGAAGCTTCGACGACCACGACACCGGCTGGGTGAGGACGGTGTCCGAGGCGATGCTGTTGAGCAGCGCCGCCGTCATCGGCGAGCCCAGCAGCTCCTGGAACGCGAGCACGGTGGGCTGCATCGAGGTGTAGAGGGCGACGGCGTTCTGGACGTTGTAGCCGTGGTCCTTGGTGGCCAGCTCGACGGTGCGCCCGCACACGCCGCCCTTCTTGTTCTGGTCCTGCCAGAACAACGTCGCGCCCTGGGTGACGGTCTTGCCCAGTGCGGCGAATGCGCCGGTGAGGTCGGTCAGGACGCCGAGGGTGATCTTGCTCGAGGTCACCCCGGGGCCGACGGGGATGCCCGCGGGGGTGTTGCCGCTGCCACCGCTGCTGTTGCTGCCACAGGCGGCCAGCGCCACCACGCCGGTGGTGGCGATGGCAACGTATCTCCATGTCCGTACGCGTGGCTTCATGCTGCCTCCTTTCTGAGTGATGGAAAGAACCTTCGCCGAAGTCTGGTCACGAGCCGGGGCAGCCGCCCGGCGAGCGCTGCCACCCCGCCCGGCTCGAACACGAGCAACAGGATGACGGCGCCGCCGTAGATGAACTGCGCCGCCACCGCCGCGGTGATCCCGCCCGATCCGGTGGGTGCGAGAAGGGGAATGGAGTCACTGTACTTCGCCAGTAACAGGGGAAGTGCGGTGACGAACAGGGCGCCGGTCAGTGCGCCCCCCGGCGACCCCAGTCCGCCGATGACGATCATCGCCAGGAAGGACACGGTGAGCGGCAGCCCGAAGGTGTCCGGGACGATGTGGTGGTAGGCGAGCGCGAGGATCACCCCGCCGAGGCCCGCGTACATCGACGAGAGGGTGAAGGCGTACGCCTTGTAGCGCACCACGTTCACCCCCAGCACCGAGGCGGCGACCTCGCTGTCGCGCAGGCAGCGCAGCGCCCGCCCCGGCCTGCCCCGGAGCACGTTGACGTAGTAGAGGTAGGCGACCACGACGCCGGCGAGGCCCAGGTACCAGAGCTTGCCGTAGCGGCTGAGGGTGACTCCGAGGAAGTCGATCGGCGAGCCGTCGAAGCTGAAGCCGAAGAGATTGAAGTCGGGGACGTCGCGGCCGTTGAAGCCGCCGCTCAGCTTCTGGGCGTTGAAGGCGATGTGCTGGCCGAAGAAGACCAGGCCGAGCGAGGCCACGCCGAGGTAGATGCCGCGCAGCCGCGAGGAGATGGGGCTGAAGAGCAGCCCGGCGAACCCCGCGATGAGCACCGCGCCGGCGGCGGCCACGATGGTGGGCAGGCCGAACCCGCCCTGGATCGACGACGCGATGGTGGTGCCGGTGCCCTTGGTCGCCGAGGCGAGGTAGGTGTAGCCGTAGGCGCCGATGGCGACGAAGAAGGAGTGGCCGAGCGAGAGCTGGCCGGCGCCGCCGACGAGCATGGTGAGCCCCAGCGCCGCGATCATCGCGGCGAAGGCGAAGACGCCGGTCTGGAGCCAGAAGTCCTGGCCCTCGGTGTCGATCGTCCCCAGCACCAGGGGGAAGGCGGCGACCAGCGCGATGACCACGATCCGGGTGATGAGGCTGCGCCGCCCCGAGGCCGCGGTGACCGCGGCGTCGGCCGCGGTCTCCAGGGTGCTGGCGGCGACCTCAGACACGGGTCGCCTCCCTGGTGCCGAAGAGGCCGGTCGGCCGAACCAGCAGCACCGCCACCATCACCACATAGGGCATCACCTGGTCGAAGCCACGCCCGAGGAAGGTGAGGTTCGACTGGTAGCCGGCGGTGAGCACCTCGGCGACGCCGATGATCAGCCCGCCGACGACGGCTCCGCCGGTGGAGTCGAGGCCGCCGAGGATCGCCGCGGGGAAGGCGCGCAGCGCGACGTCACCGGTGCTGGCGTCGAGCCCGGCACTGGGGAAGGCGGTGAGGAAGACCCCGGCGACGGCGGCGAGGGCCCCGGCGAGCACCCAGGCCACCGCCGAGATCCGGCCCAGGCGGATGCCCATCAACGAGGCGGTCTCGGCGTCCTCCGCCGAGGCGCGCATGGCGATCCCGAACGGCGAGAACTTGAACCACAGGAAGAAGGCGGCAAGCAGGACCAGGGCGGTGATGATCGCCACCATGCGCGCGGTCGGCAGGGTGAGGCCTGCGACATGGACGATGCCGTCGCGCCAGGGATCGCCGAGGGTGAGCACGTCGACGCCGATCCGCCGGGTGGTCTCGGTGCGCACGATCAGGTCGACGCCGATGGTCATGATGCTGACCGCGATCACCGAGCGCCCCGCCATGGTGCGCACCAGGCCGCGCTCGATCACGAAGGCGAGCGCCGCGGCGATGGCGACGCCGAGCAGCACCGCCAGGTAGAAGTTGATATGGCTGTTGAAGCTGAACCGCGAGATCGAGTAGGCGCCCAGCGCCAGGATGCTGCCGTGGGCGAAGTTCACCACCTCGGTGGCCTTGAAGATGATCACGAAGCCCAGCGCCAGGAGCGCGTAGATCGACCCCAGGGAGAGCCCGCTGAAGACGAACTGGATGAAGTCCTTCACGACGTCGGCTCCTCGTTCTCCTGGGGATGCCACGCCCAGGCGGGGGGATCGTCGGGCGCCGCCGGCGGGCGGTACTCGTTGGGATTGAAGGCCGGCCGGCCACCGGCGGGCGGTCCCGAGCCGGCCGGAGCGGCCGCCGGAGGATCCCCCGGAGCGTTCATCCGGTCGGGCGCCGCGTCCGCCGCGCCCGCGGCGTCGTGCCCGGTGCCCAGGTAGGCGCGGATCACCTCTGGGTCGGAGCGCACCTCGGTCGGCGACCCGTCGGCGATGAGCCGGCCGAAATCGAGCACGGTCACCCGGTCGGCGATGCCCATGACCAGCCCCATGTCGTGCTCGACGAGGAGGATGGAGATCCCCAGCCCCTCGCGGATGTCACGGATGGCGGTCGCCACCTGGCCGGTCTCGGCGGCGTCCATGCCCGCCACCGGCTCGTCGAGCAGCAGGATCGAGGGCTCGACGCAGAGAGCGCGCGCCATCTCGACGCGCTTCTGGTCGCCATAGGAGAGCTCGCCTGCGGGGAGTCCGAGGATCCCGTCGATGCCCAGGAACTCGGCGATCTCGCGGACCCGGTCGCGGTGCCGGCGGTCCTCGCGCACCGAGTAGGGCAGCCGCAGCCCGGCGCCGACGAACCCCGAGCGGGTGAGGTGGTGGCGGCCGAGCATCAGGTTCTCCTCCACCGTCGCCGCGGGGAAGAGCGCGATGTTCTGGAAGGTGCGGGCGACGCCGAGGCCGGCGATCGCGTGCGGCGGCAGGCCGATGAGGTCGCGGTCGCCGAAGCGCACCGACCCGGCGGCGGGCCGGTAGACGCCGGACAGGACGTTGAACATCGTCGACTTGCCGGCGCCGTTGGGGCCGATCAACGCGTGGATCGTGCCGGGCTGCACCTCGAAGGCCACGTCGTCGAGGGCGGTGATGCCTGCGAAGCGGACGGTGACGCCGTTCACCGAGAGGGTGGGCCGCGACCCGACCCCGGTCACGGCACCCAGGCCCCCAAGCGGCGGCGGGGGCCGCCGTCCGCCGAGGTCACCGCCGCGACGGCCCGCTCACCGCTGTGCCCCAGGTAGAGGTCGCGGACCTCGGTGCTCGCCGCCAGCTCGGCGGCGGTGCCGGTGAGCGACACCTGGCCGAGGTCGAGCACCACCGCGCGCGACGCCACCTCGAGCGCCATCGTGGTGTTCTG
Organism: Candidatus Dormiibacterota bacterium; assembly: GCA_036269455.1. GTDB lineage: Bacteria > Chloroflexota > Dormibacteria > Aeolococcales > Aeolococcaceae > CF-96. The sequence goes on from DATARS010000139.1 coordinate 6,817, forward strand.
CTCGACGAGCAGGACGGTGGTGCCCTGGCGGTTGATCTGGCCGATGATCTCGCCGATGCGTCCCACCACCAGCGGCGCCAGGCCGAGCGAGGGCTCGTCGAGCAGCAGCAGGCGGGGCGAGGACATCAGCGCGCGGCCGATGGCGAGCATCTGCTGCTCGCCGCCGGAGAGCAGCCCGGCGCGCTGCTCGGAGCGCTCCTCGAGGATGGGGAAGAGGTCGAGCACGCGCTGCCGCGCCCGGCTCCTCGCGCCCCGGTCACGGACGCTGTAGCCGCCGGCGCGGAGGTTCTCCTCGACGGTCAGGCGGGTGAAGATGCGCCGCCCCTCGGGCACCTGGACGATGCCGCCGTCGACGATCGCGGCGGCGGGCAGCCCGTTGAGCCGCCGCCCCTCGAACTCCACGGTGCCCTCGGTGATGGCGCCGCCGCACATCCGCAGCGTCGAGGAGATGGAGCGCAGCAGCGTGGACTTGCCGGCGCCGTTGCTGCCGAGCACCGCCACGACCTCACCCTCGGCGACCGACAGGGACATGCCGCGGAGCGCCTGCACCACGCCCCCGTAGGTGACCCTGAGCTCGCGAACGGTCAGCATCTACTGCGCCTCGCCCCCAAAGCGCGGCCGGGTGGCCCCGCTGATGCGGCCCGGATGGTAGCGGAAGCCGACCGGGTCGTTGGCAGCGATACGGGCGTCCGTTGTCATCGGCGGGCTTGATCCTGCGGGCTGGATTCCTGACACGGGTACCTGCAAATGCAGGAATAGGGATTCATGCCGGGATCGAACGGGACACCCCCAGGCCGGTCAGACGTAGAAGCGCATCAGCGACTCGGCGACGCACGCCGGCTTGTCGACGCCCTCGATCTCGAAGGTCACCGTCACCGTCGCCTGCAGGCCGCCCTTGACCTCCTCGACGGCGCTGAGCTCGGCGCCGGCGCGGATGGTGGAGCCGACCCGCACCGGGGTGACGAAGCGCACCTTGTTGAGGCCGTAGTTGATGACCATCCGCACGCCGTCGACCTGGAGCAGCTCGAAGACCATCTCCGGGAGCATCGACAGGGTGAGGAAGCCGTGGGCGATGGTGCCCCCGAAGGGTCCGGCGGCAGCGCGCTCGAGGTCGACGTGGATCCACTGGTGGTCACCGGTGGCGTCGGCGAAGCGGTTCACCTGGTCCTGGGTGATCTGCCGCCAGGCGCTGTGCCCGAGGTGGCTGCCCTGCGCCTGCTGCAGTGCCTGGGGGCTCTCGAATCGCTCCATGCCGCTCTCCCACCGATACCGACTGTGGCGCACATCTTGCCCCAGGGCCTGCGCACGATGCCCGAGACGGGCCACGCGATCTGCGGGCTATCCTGACGCGGTGGCGCGTTTGCGTCACCGGTCGGAGGGTGATCGTTGCTGGACGTGCGTGAGCGGGTCGTCATCGTCTTTCTGACGGCGGCGATCGTGACCACTGCGGGGCTCGGCGGACTGGTCGCGTACCGCTTCGCACATCCGGAGGAGACCGGCACCGCGCTGCGCGTGGTCGCCCCCGGCACCGGCGCACCCGACGGCACGGTGCAGGCCCCGGCGTCCTCCTCCGCCGGCGGCGCCGCGGCGGGCGCCGCCCCGGCGGCGGGATCCCAGGGCGGCGCGGGCGCCGCGGCGGCGGCGACCGGCGCCAGCGGCGGCGCCGCGGCGGGCGCCACCGGCACGACCGCCGGGCACGGGCATGCCGGCGCCCCCCTCCCGCCGGTGCCCTCCGGTGTCTCCGGCGGGGTGATCACCGTGGGCGGCATCTACGACGAGACCGGTCCGGTGGACGCCACCGTGAATCGCGACGCGGTGCGCTCGTACTTCAACCAGGTCAATGCCGCCGGCGGGGTGAACGGCTACCGGCTGCGCCTGGTCGACTGCGACTCCGCCTTCGACCCCACCCGCGGGCACCAGTGCTCCGAGCGGCTGGTCGGCTCTGGCGTCCTCGCCATGGTCGGCTGGCTGTCGGCGAGCAGCGAGCAGACGGAGACCGGCTACCTGGCCTCGCAGGGCGTCCCGGTGATCGGCGGCCTCGGCGTCCCCGCCGAGTTCGAGTCGCCGCTCTCCTTCCCGGTGACCTCCAATCTGCTCGGCTCCACCGTGGACGGGCTGAGCGCGCACGCTGTCGATCTCAACATCCACGCCACGGCGGTGGTGATCATCAACACACCGTTCACCGCCCCGGCGGCGCAGAAGATCACCGACAGCCTCCACCGGCACGGCATCCACGAGAAGAGCGTCGACTACGCCGACGCCACCAAGCCGGACTACACCGACCTGGCGGTGAAGATCCGCCTCGAGGGCGCCGACTCGATCATCGCCGGCCTCGACCCCTTCTCCTACGCGCGGTTCTTCCAGGCGCTCGACCGGCAGAACTTCCATCCCACCTTCGTCGGCTTCGGGCTGGACAAGAAGTCCGCCGAGAAGCAGTACGGCACCGCGGTGTACAACGCGGAGTCGGCGACCCCCTTCCTGGAGCCGGACGAGCACATGAGCGTGCCCGCGATGAGCGAGTACTACGGGGCCGTGCAGCGCTACTTCCCCGCCCAGGTCGATTCCCTCGACGTCTACACCGAGGGTGCCTGGGTGGCGGCCAAGCTGTTCGTCGAGGCGGTGCGCCGCCTGGGTCCAGCGCCACCCACGTCCAGATCGCTGGTCGACTCCCTCAATCACATCACCCGCTGGGACAGCGGGCTCGCCGAGCCGTTCAGCTTCCGCCCGGGCGCGCACGATCCCAACCGCTGCTTCCAGTGGATCCGCAATCAGCAGGGGGTGTGGCACGCGTACTCCGGCTGGAACTGTTTCTGAGCAGCGTGCTCCATCCCGTGATCGCCTCCCTCTCCGGCTTCTCGCTGCTGCCCAGCTACACCGTGATCGGGCTCACCCTGGGTGGCGTCTACGCGCTCGCCGCCACCGGGCTGGTGCTCATCTACCGGGTCTCCGGCGTGCTCAACTTCGCCCACGGCGCGGTGGCGATGTTCTCCACGTTCGTGGCCTACCAGATCTCCGTGGTCGCGGGCATCCCCTCGCTGATCGGCCTGCTCGCCGCCGTCGCCACCGGCGCCGCCCTCGGCTTCGTCATCGAGTTCCTCACCATCCGTCCGCTCACAGGGCGGCCGCCGCTCACCAAGGTGGCGGTGACCATCGCGTGGCTGCTGGTGCTGCAGACCGCGGCGGGGTTGATCTGGGGCTCCACCGGCTACCACCGCCCGGTGCAGCTGGTGGGGAGCAACGGCTTCACCGTGCCGTTCACCAACGTGGTGGTCGGCTACGACCAGCTGACCATCTTCCTGGTTGCGGTGGGGCTCTCGCTCGGCACCTCGGCGCTGCTGCGCTGGACGTCGCTCGGAGCGCAGATGCGCGCCGTCGCCGACGACCCGCAGGCGGCGCGGCTCTGGGGCATCGACGTCGACCGGGTCTCCGCCGCGTCCTGGATGATCGGCTCGGGGATGGCCGCGGTCGCCGGGGTGCTGATCACCCCGCTGCTCAACTTCGACACCTATTCGCTCACCGTGCTGGTCATCGACGCCTTCACCGCGGCGCTGATCGGACGGCTCACGAACCTGCCGCTCACCGTGGTCGGCGCCATCCTGCTCGGGCTGGTGCAGTACTACCCCAAGGCGTTCTTCAGCCAGGCCGGGCTCAGCGAGCTCAGCACCTTCGCGCTCGCGCTCATCACCCTGGCGGTGGTCTTCCGCCCCGGCCTCTCCGGCGCGCGGGGTCGCTGATGAGCGCGGCGGCGCGGCGGCGCTGGATCGGCATCGGCGTGCTCATCGCCGCGGTCGCGCTGCTGCCCGCGCTCGAGTCCGACTTCCAGCGCGGGCTCGACTCCGACGCGGTGATCATCGCCCTGCTCGTGCTCTCGGTGGTGGTGCTCACCGGCATGGTGGGACAGATCTCCTTCTGCCAGTACTCCTTCGCCGCCATGGGCGCGTTCACCGTCGGCGCGCTGATGGACGGGCACGGCTGGTCGTTCTGGCTGGCGCTGCCCATCGGCGTCACCGTCGCGGTGGTCGCCGGGGTGCTGGTGGGCATCCCCGCGCTGCGCCTCGGCGGGCTGCTCCTCGCCGTGCTCACCGTGGCGGTGGCGCTCTTCACCGACCGCTTCCTGCTCGTGACCGGCACCTGGGACGGCTTCAGCGGCGGCGCCGTGCCCTGGCATCCGACCCGGCCGTCGCTCCTCGGCACCTCGCTCACCGGCTCGTACCCCTACTACCTCTTCGTCCTCGCCATCCTCTGCGTCGCGGTGCTGCTGGTCTGGAACATCCGCACGGGCAAGTCCGGCCGGGTGCTGCGCGCGGTGCGCGACTCCGAGCTCGCCGCGGCGACGGTCGGGCTCGACGTCACCGCCTGGAAGCTCGCCGCCTTCGGCCTCTCCGCGGGCATCGCCGGGCTCGCCGGGGCGCTGCTCGCGGTGCGCATCGGCTCGGTGAGCCCGGGCTCGTACGACTTCATCCACTCGGTGCAGCTCACCGCGCTCGCCACCGTCATGGGGGTGAGCGCCATCGCCGCCGCCCCCGCCGCGGCGATCGGCACCGTCTTCGGACCCGAGCTGCTCAGCGGCATCGCCATCTCCACCACCTGGTTCCCGCTGCTCATCGGCGCCACCCTGCTGATCCAGCTGGTGCTCGTGCCCGAGGGCGCGGTGGTGCGCACCCGCAACGACATCGCCCGGCTCGGCCGGCTGATCAGCGGCCGGCGCGGGCGCGATCCCGCGGTCGCGAGGGTCGCCTGATGACGACGCTGCTCCAGGTCGACTCCGTCGCCAAGCGCTTCGGCGGCGTCCAGGCGCTGACCGACGTCTCCTTCCGGGTCGAGCGCGGCCGGATCAAGGGCCTGATCGGTCCCAACGGCGCGGGCAAGACCACGCTGTTCAACTGCATCTGCGGGGTGATGCGCGCCGACGGCGGACACGTCCGCTATGCCGGGCGCGACCTGCACGGCACCAGCCCGCACCGCCGCGCGCGCATGGGCATCGCCCGCACCTTCCAGACCCTGGAGCTCTTCCGCGAGCTCACCGTGCTCGAGAACCTCATGGTCCCGGTCGACGCGCAGGCGCCACGCGGGCTGATCTCCGACGCCCTGCGCCTCCCCAGCGCCCGCCACGAGGAGCGCCGCGCCGAGGAGCGCGCCCGCGCGCTGCTCCACTTCCTCCACATCTCCGACGTCGCCGGGGTCGCCGGCGGCGAGCTCCCCATCGGCATCCAGCGCCGGGTCGAGCTCGGCCGCGCCCTGGCGCTGCGCCCCACCCTGCTGCTCCTCGACGAGCCCGCCGCCGGCCTCGACTCGCGCGAGACCGCCGAGCTCGCCGGGGTGCTCACCCGCATCCGCGAGCGCTTCGGCACCGCCATGCTGCTCGTCGACCACGACATGTCCCTGGTGATGCGCGTCTGCGACGACATCGCGGTGCTCGACTTCGGCCGGCTCATCGCCGAGGGACCGCCGGAGCGCATCCGCGAGGACCCGGCGGTGGTGCGGGCGTACCTCGGGGAGTCGGCAGCATGACGGCCGTCCCGGTGCTGAGCGTCCGCGGGCTGCGTGCCGGGTACGCGGGCATCCCGGTGCTCTTCCAGCTCGACCTCGAGATCGGCGAGGGCGAGATCGTCGCCCTGCTCGGCGCCAACGGCGCGGGCAAGACCACCACGCTGCGGGCCATCTCCGGGATGATCCCGGCGCTCGCGGGCAGCGTGGTGCTCGACGGCGAGGACGTCACCGGCCGCCCCGCGCAGCGGCTCGCCCGGATGGGCATCGTCCACATCCCCGAGGGCCGCGGGGTGTTCCCCTCCCTCGCCGTCGACGAGACCCTCCGTCTCGCCGCGGCGATGGCATCGGTGCCGCGGCGCGAGGTCGCCGCCACCGTCGACGGCATCTACGAGACGTTCCCCTCGCGGGCCCGGCGGCGCTCGCAGGCAGCCCGCCATCTCAGCGGCGGCGAGCAGCAGATGCTCGCCCTCGCCCGCGGCCTCATCCACTGGCCGCGGGTGCTGATGATCGACGAGATGTCCCAGGGGCTCGCCCCCACCGTGGTGGACTCGCTCTTCGCGCTGGTGGCGACGCTGCCGGCGCGCGGGGTCTCGCTGCTCCTCGTCGAGCAGTTCGTCAGCCGCGCCCTCGCCCTCGCCTCGCGTGCCTACGTCCTCGAGAAGGGCGAGGTGAGCTACGCGGGAAGCGCGGCGGCGCTCGCCGCGGACGAGTCCTTCGTCCGCGGCTCGTATCTCGGAGACGCGGGTGCGCCCGTGGGAGGATTGCGGGGATGAGGCGGATGCGACGGGCGGTGATCGCCGCCGTGGCCGGGGCGCTGTCGGTGGCGCCGGCGGTGCTCGGCCTGGGCACCACGACGATCGGGGTGCGCGCCGCGGTGGGCCTGGGGGTGGCCAACGGAACCGTCACCGCCGGCGCCGACCACGTCGCCCTCGGCACCGGCGTCTTCCCCAACTTCAAGAGCGGGGCGATCGACAGCTGGCTCCCCCTCGCCCACGCCCACGTCGACAACTCCCCCTTCGCCGAGGGCACCGCCAGCCCGCTCGACACCGGTCCGGTGGGCCAGACCGCCGCGGGCGCGGCGAGCAGGCCCCAGCCGCAGTACGCGGAGGCGCGCTTCCCCAAGGCGGACAACACCGCCGACACCGTTGGCAACCCCGGCGGCCCCTACGCGCACGCCAGCGCGGTCCAGGGCTCCGCGGCGGCGACCGCGACCGTGGCCGGGGGAGCCCCGGCGCCGGGCGGGCAGGAGGCGCGCCCCGCGCAGCTCGCCGCCCTCGACGCCGCGCTCGCCGCCTGGCGGGCGGAGTTCCTCACCCCGACCGCGGCGCTGATGTACCCGCGGGTGCACCCCGACGCCGCCGAGCCCGACGGCGTCGCCGGCGGCGCCACCAACGCGGCGGTGAGCATCGACCCGGCGAGCGGCCTCCAGGACGGCGGCGACGTGCGGGTGGCGAGCGCCTCCTTCGGCGGCGGCAGCGTGCTGATCCGTGGCGTCCACGTCGCCGTCACCGTGAGCAATGGCGGCACCCCGCACCCGACGACGACCGTCGACCTCGGCCAGGTGACCGTCGGCGGCATGCCGGTGGTCGTCGGCTCCGGGGGCGTCGCCCTCGCCAACGGCGCGGTGGTGCCGATCGACCAGCTCCAGGCGGCGAGCCAGCAGCTCAACGCCGCGCTCGCCAAGGGCGGGCTGACCCTGCGCGCGGTGGCGCCGGCGGTGACCAGCTCGGGCAACCAGGTGACCATCGACGCCACCGGCATCCACGTCGACGTCCAGCAGCCGCCGACCGCCCCCGGCGTGCCCCAGCAGTTCGTCGAGCACACCGTCGGCGAGGTCTTCGCCGACTCGCTCGCGGTCCCGGCGGCGCCGTCGGCCGAGCTCCTGCCGCTGCTGCCGCTCTCGCCCTCGGCGACGTCGGCCGGCGGCGCGGACACCGGCGGCGGCACCGGAACGGCCTCGGGCAGCACCTCCGGCTCCTCGTCGAGCGGCCTCGGCGGCGGGGGCGGCACCGCCTACCCGCCGGCGCCCGCCGCCGGCGGCAGCACCCCCGGCAGCCGCGCCGGCTCGCCGGCGATGATCGCCACCGGTGTGATCAGGGAGAAGCCGCTCTGGCTGCTGCTCCTCTACTTCATGTGGCAGGCGCTGATCATCGGCACCGCCGTCAGCCTGTGGTGGTGGCGCGCGGCGAGGACGGCGGGGTGAGCGCGGTGCTCGGCAGGCTGCGCCACCGGCAGGACCCGCAGGCGATCTGCCCGGTCGACCAGTGGGCCTTCACCCCCCGGTACACCGAGGGACGCTGTCCGCTCTGCGACTGGCAGGCGCCCGGCGGCGAGGCCTACGCGGGCCGCTCCGGCCGCGACCTGTTCTGGCCGGGCATGGCCGTGCTGTTCCTCGTCTCGCTGGTGATGGGCATCCTGGTGGTGCTCACCTACCTGCGATCCTGAGCAGCCCCGGATCAGGCGGCGGGGCGATCGTCCCGGCGGGTGCGGAGCAGGTAGCGCCGCAGGTCCTCGTCGGCCTGGAGATCGGCCGCGCGGGTCTCGGTCGCATGCTCGAGGAGCTCGGCGAAGCGCTGCAGCGCCACCGCCTCGTCGCAGGCCTTGAGGTCGTGCCACCGCCCGCACTTGGGGCAGTTCCAGCTGGTCACCGTGGTGCCTCGACCGTCCCCCCGGGAGCGGTGCGGCAACGGGACGGAGGGGCCGCACTGCATGCGATGCTCCGCCCAGCCCACGAAGATCCGGTATGGATCCCGTGACATGACTGCATCTGTGCAACGCGAACCTGTTGACTTTCCTGCGCGCCCCCTGAGCGCCGAGCTGCGGCTGCGCCGCCCCCTCGATCTGCGCCTGACCCTCCTCCCGCTCTGGCGGGGCGGGCGCGACCCCGCGATGCGCATCGCCGAGGGCGAGGTCTGGCGGGCCACCCGCACCCCGGACGGCCCCGCGACCCTGCGGCTGCGGGTGATCTCCGGCAGCCTGCGCGCCGACGCCTGGGGGCCGGGCGCCGGGCGGGCCCTCGACGGCGCCGCCGCCCTCGCCGGCGAGCTCGACGACGACGCCGGCTTCCGCCCCGCCCGCGGCGCGGTGGCGGCGCTGCGGGCACGCTTCGGCGGCCTGCGCCTGGCCCGCACCGGCAACGTGCTGGAGCCGCTGGTGGCCACCGTGGTCGAGCAGCGGGTGAGCGGCAAGGAGGCGTTCACCGCGCACGCCGCCCTGATCCGCGCCCTCGGCGAGCCCGCCCCCGGGCCGGGCGGCCTGGTCCTCCCCCCCTCCCCCACCGTCCTCGCCGGCACCCCGAGCTGGGACTTCCACCGCCTCGGCATCGAGCGCCAGCGCGGCGACACCATCCGCCGGGCGGCACGCTCGGCGGCACGGCTCGAGGAGGCGGCGACCATGCCCCCGGCCGCCGCCCGGGCCCGGCTCGAGGCGCTGCCCGGGGTCGGGGTCTGGACCGCCAACTCGGTGGCGCTCGCCGCCCTCGGCGACGCCGACGCGGTGCCGCTCGGCGACTGGAACCTGCCCCACGCGGTCAGCCACGCGCTCACCGGGGAGCCGCGGGGCAGCGACGAGCGGATGCTCGAGCTGCTCGCCCCCTACGCCGGCCACCGCGGCCGGGTGCTCCGCCTGCTCCTCGCCGGCGGCGCCCGGGCCCCCCGCTTCGCCCCGCGGCGGCCGGTGCGCGACTTCCGGGCGATGTAGGGGGGGCCCGGCCGTCAGCTCCGGTGGAGCGACACCGCGTAGTCGCCGCCCGGGCGCCAGGGGTCCCGTTCCCAGGTCGACCAGCGCTCCTCGAGGCGCAGCCCCGCGATCGTGGCGAAGTGGTCGTAGGTGTCGAGGTCGAGCCCGCCGGGCCGCAGCTGGAACCCCGCGACCAGCGCGCCGCCGGGGACGAGGTGGCGGGCGAGGCCGGCGACCACCGCGCCCTCGCTGCCCGGGGTGAGGAAGATCATCACGTTCCCGGCGAGGACGCAGACGTCGAAGCGCGCGGCCAGGTCGAGCGCGGCGAGATCGGCCTCCAGCCAGGCGAGATCGGGCGCCTTGCGCCGCGCCGCGTCGAGCATCCCCGGGTCGAGGTCGACGCCGAGCGTCTCGATCCCGCGCCGGGCCAGCTCGATGGCGACCCGGCCGGTGCCGCAGCCGGCGTCGAGCACCCTCGCCGGGTCCAGCGAGGCGACCAGGGAGGCCTCGCCGTGGACGTCGGGGCCGGTGGTCGGCCGCTCGGCGAGCCGGCGGTCGTACTCGTCGCCCCCCTCGGAGCGCTGCTCGAGCCAGCGGTTGGCGTCCAGGACCCCGCCCCTACTGGGCGCCCGGGCCGGTGACCAGGGTCCCGCGCCACACCAGCCGCTGGCTGTCCACCCAGAAGGGGGTGCAGGTGATCAGGGTGAGGTCGTTGCCGGTGGTGCTGTTCAGCTGGGTCACCTGGCCGGGGTAGAGCTGCCAGCGGCCGGTGATCCGGTAGGCCCAGGTCTTGCAGTTGCGGTCCTGGACGTCGACCACGTCGCCGACCTTGAGCTGGTCGATGTGCTCGTACTCGGGCTCGCGATGGAAGGCGATGATGTCGTTGCCCTTCGCCCCCGGGGCGGCGGTGCCCTCGTAATGGACCATGGAGCGCTGCCGGAGCATGTCCCAGGTACCGTCGCCGGCCACCCCGGCGTAGCCGTACTGGGCCAGGCTGGGGAAGGAGACCCGGGCGTAGTTCTCGGTGGGGGTGCCGCTCCCGCACTGCCCCGCATAGCCGGCGGCGCCGCCGCCGACCAGCGCGTTCGACCCGCCCCTGTTCCACTGGTTCAGCGCGTTGTCGTCGACCCGGTTGCGCTGGTAGAGCTGCCAGAGCGGCGGGACGATGAGGACCAGCCCCCCGGCGACCAGGGCCAGGCCGATGAGGACGCCGATGAGGCGCACCGGGCCGAGCCGGCGGCGCGAGCGGCGGCGGGTCGCGGGGCGGGTCCGGGTCGAGGACATGGGACCATCATATCCGCGGCCTTCCCGCGAACCCTGCGCCTACGCGAAGCGCACGTAGTCGTAGGCGAAGTCCTGGTTGTTGATTCCGACCTTCGGCGGCGAGACCCAGCCGGCGATCCTCCCCGGCTCGTGCACCGGGACCATCAGCGAGGCGACGAAGTCGAGGTCCGCACGGCTGGGCAGGAACTCGTCGCGGCGCCGCTCCCAGGTCTCGCCGTCGAGCACCTCGCCGGCGGGGGTCACGTGGATCGACGCGAAGGCGCCGACATGGCGGTTGAACGCCTGGTGCGGGAGGCTGAGCCGGGCGTCGACGCCCGCCTCCTCGAGGATGCGGTTCCAGCGCGCCAGCCCGTTGACGCAGTCCTGCAGGTACTCGCGGCGCAGGTCCTGGTTGAGGCCGGTCAGCGCCGGAACCTCGATCGTCGCCGGCCGGCCGTCGACGACGCTGTCGACGGCGATCAGCGAGTCGACGAGGCGGTGGTCGTCCTTGCGCCGCGGCTCCATCCAGCGACCCTTGAGCCCGGCGGTGTAGTAGGCGGCGACGTTGCTCGAGGTCTCGCCGCCGAAGAGGTCGAGCGAGACGCTGAAGTGGAAGTTGAGGTAGCGCTGGATGATGTCCAGGGGGATGCCGCCGTGGGCGCGGATGTCGTCGGTGTCGTGCTCGCGCATCAGCTGGGCGGTGCGGTCCACCACCCGGTCGATGCCGGTGGTGCCCACGAACATGTGGTGCGCCTCCTCGCGGAGCATGAACTCGCAGGTGCGCGAGAGCGGGTCGAAGGCGCTCTCCTTCAGCGTGCCCAGCTGGAACTTGCCATCCCGGTCGGTGAAGTAGGTGAACATGAAGAACGCGAGCCAGTCCGGGGTCGGCTCGTTGAAGGCGCCGAGGATGCGCGGCGCGTCGCTGCTCCCCGAGTTGCGCAGCAGCAGCGCCTCGGCCTCGTCGCGGCCGTCGCGCCCGAAGTAGGCGTGGAGGAGGTAGACCATCGCCCAGAGGTGGCGGCCCTCCTCGACGTTGATCTGGAACAGGTTGCGCAGGTCGTAGAGGCTCGGCGCGGTCATGCCGAGGTGACGCTGCTGCTCGACCGAGGCGGGCTCGGTGTCCCCCTGGATCACGATCAGCCGGCGCAATTCGGCGCGGTACTCGCCCGGCACCTGCTCCCAGACCGGCTCGCCCTGATGCGCGCCGAAGCCGATGGTGCGCCCGGGCTCGCGCTCGGAGAGGAAGATGCCCCAGCGGTACTCGGGGAGGATCACCCGGTCGAAGTGCGCCCAGCCGTCCTTGCCGACGGCCACCGCGGTGCGCAGGTAGACGTCGCGATGGGGCAGCTCCGGCCCCATCTCCTGCCACCAGTGGAGGAACTTGGGTTGCCAGGACTCCAGGGCCCGCTGCAGCCTGCGGTCGTGCGCGAGGTCGACGTTGTTGGGGATGCGCTCCCCGTAGTCGATGCTGCCGGCCATGGTGGTCACACTCGCCTCCTGTCGAAGGTGGGACGCTGCCCCGTCCCGTACTTTCGCAGGGCACCGTCGGGGCCTGCAGCGTTGGGTCGCGTGAAGATCCAGTTCTGCCAGGCGGTGAGCCGGGCGAAGATCTTGGTCTCGAGGGTCTCGGGCCCGCAGAAGCGCAGATTCGCCTCCATCCCGGTGAGCGCGTCGGGGCTGAAGCTGGCGCGCTCCTCGATGGCGAGGCGGACCTCGTCCTCCCAGTCGATGTCGTCCGGCGCCGAGGTCACCAGCCCGAGATCGAGCGCCCGGGCGGCGTCGAGGGGCTCGCCGGCGAGCTCGCGCAGGGTGCCGAGATGGTCGGGGTCGGCGAGGAAGCGCTGCTCGAGACGGCTGAGGCCGTTGGCCATCGGCAGCGTCCCGAAGTTGACCGGCGCCAGGGTGATGGCCGCGGGCTCCGCGTCCGGCTCGTCCTCGAGCGTCCCCTCGAGCATGTAGCCGCGGTCGGCGGCGAGCAGCAGCTCGAGCAGCGGGCCGGCGAAGCAGCTCCCCGGGTCGACCAGGGCGATGAGGCTGCGGCTGCTGACGTCGAGCCGCTTCAGCGTGCGCTTGAGGTAGTGGCGGATCTCGCCGACCAGCCAGTCGCCGGCGTGCTCGTCGAGCAGCCGCTCGTGGGCGAGCACCGCCGCGGCGTCGCCGCGAGTGCGCAGCACCCAGGTGCCGAGCTCGATCTCGTTGGTCCGCAGCTCGAGGATGAGGTCGTCGAGCTCGCGGGTCACCGCCAGTGGCCAGAACTCGGCGCCGGCCTCGTGGAGCGCGGCGAGCGAGCCCGGAGGCGTCCCTCCGGGCCCGTGGACGGTGATGGTCACGGTGCCGGCGTCGCGGTCGATGACGGCATCGACGTGGGGGTAGCTGATGCCGCTCTCGGTGACCGTCCGCCGCAGCGGGGTCAGGCTGATCCCGCGAGCGTCCGCGGGCCGCGGCGAGGCCGCCACCGCCTCCGCGGCGCGCTCGGCCACCACCTCGTCGAAACGCCGCCGGGGCACGCTCTCGTCGACCAGCCGCCAGCGCACCGCGGTCTCGCCGCGCACCCCCTCGGCGCGGGTGGCGAAGAGGTCGGCGAGGTCGCGGCGCACGTGCCGCTTGTCGACGATCCGGGTCAGCCCGCCGGTACCGGGGAGCACGCCGAGCAGGGGCAGCTCGGGGAGCGACACCGCCGAGGAGCCGTCGTCGACGAGCAGGATGCGCTCGCAGGCGAGGGCGAGCTCGTAGCCACCGCCCGAGGCGGTGCCGTTGAGCGCGGCGATCCAGGTCTGGCCGGAGTGCGTGGTCGCGTCCTCCATGCCGTTGCGGGTCTCGTTGGTGAACTTGCAGAAGTTCACCTTCCAGGGATGGCTCGACTGGGCGAGCATGCGGATGTTGGCGCCCGCGCAGAACACCTTGTCCCTGCCGCCGGTGACGACGACCGCCCCCACCTCCGGATGCTCGAAGCGCAGCCGCTGCACCGCATCGTAGAGCTCGATGTCGACACCGAGGTCGTACGAGTTCAGCTTCAGCGGATAGCCGGGCACCAGCCCCCCCGCCTCGTCGACGTCGAGGATCAGCCGCGCCACCCGACCGTCGATCTCCAGCCGCCAGTGGCGGTAGCGATCCGGATGAGTGTCGAAGCACACACGCGGAGCGGCGGCGTTCTCGACCGTGGGCACCGTCTCGGTGGGATGGGAGGACACCGTCATGGGTGTATCTTCTACGTTTCGCTCCGTAGCCGTCAAGCCTCTGTAGTGTTTTGTGGCCACCATGGCCGCCGCTCACATGGGATAGTCCGCCTACGAGCATTGGTTCGCCCAGGTGGTCCGAGCACAGCATGTCCCCCTCCCGGCCGGCGGCCTCCACCGGCGCGGCGCCCGCGCGGGCGCCGCGGCGTGACTCCACCCGCAGCTCGCGCCCGACTCTGAGCCGGCGCCGGCAGGTCGGCGCCGCCAGCGCCCGCTCGTTGCTGCTCACCCTCCTCGGCGAGTTCGTGCTCCCGCGCGGCGAGCCGGTGTGGACCTCGACGCTCGTCACCGTCCTCGGCCGGCTCGGGGTCGAGGAGAAGTCGGCGCGGCAGGCGCTGGCGCGCACCGCCGCCGAGGGATGGCTCGTCTCCGAGCGCGCCGGCCGGAGGGTGCGCTGGTCGCTCAGCGCCCCGGGGCGGCGGCTGCTCACCGAGGGCGCGGACCGCATCTACTCCTTCAGCGCGGCGCTGCCCGAATGGCACGGCGAGTGGCTGCTCCTGCTCGTCTCCGTCCCCGAGGCGCAGCGGGCGCTCCGTCACCGGCTGCGCACCCGCCTGACCTGGGCGGGGTTCGGCTCGCCCGCCCCCGGGGTCTGGCTGAGCCCGGACCCCGAGCGCGAGGCGGAGTGCGACGCGGTGCTCGCCGCGCTCGGGCTGCGCTCCGCGGCGATGTCCTTCCGCGCCCGCTTCGGGGGCATCGGCGAGCGCCGCGCCCTGGTCGCCCAGGCCTGGGACGTCGACGAGATCAGCGCCCACTACGAGGGCTTCATCGCGGCCTTCGGCGGCCTCAGCCCCGAGCCCGGGGACGAGGTGCTCCTCGCCCAGACGCGGCTCGTCCACGAGTGGCGCCGCTTCCCCTTCCTCGACCCCCGCCTGCCTGACGAGCTGCTCCCCTCCGGCTGGATCGGGACCCGCGCCGCCGCGCTCTTCCAGGACCGCCACCAGAGCTGGACGGCGGGCGCCCGCAGCCGGTGGGCGGAGATCGCCGGCGGAGGGGACTGAGCCTCCCCGTTCAGCCGGTGACCGCCACCAGCCCGCCCAGCAGCGAGCGCACCCCGACCGCCGCTCGGGGAAGCTGCAGCGGCGGCAGCAGCGGCGGGGCGGCGGGCGCGGGCGGAGCGGAGCCCGGGGCGGGCGCGAGCGGTGGTCCGGAGAGGTGGCCCACCCCCACCGGCAGCGGCGGCGGCTGCGCCGCGGGCGGGTTCGGCGGAGCCGACCCGCAGGGGACGAGCAGCGCGTCGCGCTGGGTGCCGCCGGTGTCGACGCCCGCGGGCAGGATGCCGATCTCCTCGGTGGCATCGCCGAGCGGATAGGTGAGCCGCGCCCCCGGCGGCGGGCTGCCGACGTGGCTCAGGGGCACGTCGATCTGGATGCGCCCGGGCGAGCCCTTGACCAGGCCGCCGGTGTCGTCGGTGTGGGCGTCAGCCGACCCCTTCGCGTCGGAGATCCCGTCGGCGAAGGTGACCGCCCCGAGCCGGTCGAGGCGGGCGTGGCCGAAGTAGGTCACCCCGTTGTAGGTCCAGAACATCGTCCAGCCCAGCGCCATCGCCTCGGCCGGCATCGAGCCGTCGAGCCTGCTCACGGTCAGGCCGACGCGCACCGACTTGCCGTCGGGGCTGAGGCCGAGGTCGCCGCGGATCAGGTCGGCCTGGGGGATCGCCTCGGTGGTCAGCGGGTCGTTGGCGTTGCCAGCGGGCGAGGTCCACACCGAGTCGCAGGGGCTCGCCAGCGGCGGGGCGGCCGGCGCCGGCGGCAGGGTGTTGATCACCGGCGCGGTGCGGCCGTCGATGTCCCGCATGAGGTTGGTGACGTTCGGCGTGCCGAAGCCGCTGACGTAGTCCCAGCCCGGCGTCGCCGTGTAGAGGCCGTTGCCGCCCAGGGTGATGTCATGGAAGTCCTCGGCGTAGCGCGGGCCGGTGCCGACCCGGTAGAGGGTCTGGTTGGCGAAGCCCAGCCCGTGGGTCTGGTCGGCGGCCGCGGCCTGGATGCGCGTCCACATCCCCACCCACAGCGGCGAGCTCAGGCTGGTGCCGCCACCGGGGCTGATCTTCATGTTGTTGACGATGGTGTAGCCGTTGCCGGCGAGGTCTCCGGAGATCGCCGCCACGTCGGGAAGCCCGCGGCAGAGCGTGCCCGGCGGGTAGGGCTTGCCGGCGGGGTCGACGACGCAGGGCTGGCGGATCGCCATCACCCCCTTCTGGTAGTCGGGCCGGTCGATGAAGAGCGACGAGCCGCCGCCGGTGAACGTCCACGCGTACTCGACGGCGCGGCGCGTCGGCGAGGTGCCCGCCGAGGCGTAGAGCACGGTGCCGCCGACGGCCACCGCGTACTTGCTCGCCGCCGGATAGCCCTGGAGCGGCAGCCCCTGGTTGGCCACGCCGTTGCCGGCGCCGACGATGGGCAGCACGACGATCGGGCAGGAGGATCCGGTGTCACCCGACGAGGCGAAGAGGGAGCGTCCCTCGAGCGTCAACTGGAGCAGGGTCTGCTCGGCCACCGGCTCGAGGTTGTTGCCCAGCCCCTGGCCGAATGGCACGTTGGGGTTGGCGGCGGGGTTGCCGGTCACGGGGTTGAGCGGGTTGGTCTCGCACTCGCCGAAGGAGGCGTCGGCCTGCCGCGGACCGTCGTGGTCGCTCGCCCACAGCGAGAAGGCGGACAGCACGTCGGCGTCGCTGAGGGTGGCTCCGAAGTAGAGGTCCTCGCGCTTGACCAGCGGGGCCATGCCGGTGCTCGACTGGGTGTCGAGGTCCCACTCGACCAGCCCGGAGTTGTCCTTGAAGGAGCCCGCCCCCGCATGCTTGACGGTCACCGGGGCGTGGGGAAGGTGGTTGATGTCCTCGAAGCGGCGCAGGTCGCCGATCACCGCATCGGTCGAGCCGGCGCCGATGATCGCCATCGTCTGCCCCTGGCCGAGGTTGTCGGCGGGCTGGTCGTAGAGCGACCACAGCGCCTGCGGGGTGTAGCTGTCGGTGTAGAGGCCTCCGACCCCCGGAGACGGCTGCACCCGCTGCGGGATCGAGAAGCGCTGCAGGGTGTTGAGGCCGATCACCGAGACGATGCCCAGCCCGGCGGGCACGGCGGGCCGGGTGCTGTTGGCGATGAAGTCGACGCCGCCGGCGCGGTAGGTGTGCAGCGTGGTGGCGAAGAGCCGGTCGATCTGGGCCGCGGTGCCGGTGGCCTGCAGGTAGGTCCGGGCGGAGTCGAGGTGCGAGATCCGCAGCCCGCCGCCCTGCAGCCAGCTCTCCACCGCGCGGTAGCGGCTCGGCGGGACGCCGAAGTGGGCGGCCACCTCGTCGGGGGTGAGGAACTGGTGATACCGCGGGCTCGCCGGGTCGTAGAGCTGCTCGTAGAGGGCGAGCTCGCCGGCGCGATCGGCGGGCTCGAGGCCGATGCCGATGCGCATCTCGGTGAGCGGCGAGGGCAGTCCCAGCGGCGCCAGGCGGTCGAGGCCGGGGAGGACGTTGTCGGTCAGCTGCGGGAGCACGGCCGTCGCCGGCGCCGAGCCGAGGTCGAGCATCGCCGCCCGGAGGCCCGCGGCCCCCGAGACCACCAGGGCGGCGGTGAGAACCGCCGCGCAGACGACACGGGTGACGCGATTGACCATGTATGCAGCCGCTCCTCGGAATGGACACCGCCCCACCCCCTTCCCTGACAGGCCACGGTGTCCCAGGTGGCGAGATTCTCCCATCGGGTCGGTCCCTCGCGCATCTTCGAGGTGGCGGACTGCCACGCGACGTGGGCGCGATCGACGTGAGCCGGTAGACTGGGGGGGCCCGAGGGGCGAGGAGGGCGGGAAGGAAGAGTGACTGCGTGGCCCCTGCTGCTGGTGTCGATCTGCGTCGGAATCGCGGCGATCCGCGCGGGCGCGGCGCTCCGGCAGACATACCGTGGACAGGTCGTCAGCCTGGCGCTGCTCGGCATCGTGCTCGGGGTGGGCGGCATCGCCGTGCTCATCGTCGCGCCGATCGTGGTGGGCGTCGCGCTCATCGCCCTCGCGCTCGCCTACGACAACCACCAGCAGCTCGGTGCCGGCATCGTGCTGCTCGCCACCGGCCTCCTCGCCGAGGCGGTCCGCGACGTCCTGTTCTAGGCCCGCAGCGCCTCGATCGGCGCCAGCCGCGCCGCCCGCATCGCCGGGAAGACGCCGAAGACCAGCCCGATTCCCGCGGCGATGATCAGCGCCATCGCCGCGGCGGAGGGCGAGAACACCGTCAACAGCGCCGTGAAGTGGTTGAGGAGGAAGGTCGAGCCCGCGCCCAGGCCGATGCCCATCACCCCGCCGGCGGCGCTGAGCACCGAGGCCTCGATCAGGAACTGGCGGAGGATGTCGCCGCGGGTGGCGCCGAGCGCCTTGCGCAGGCCGATCTCCGCGATCCGCTCGGTGACCGACACCAGCATGATGTTCATCACCCCGATGCCGCCGACCAGCAGTGAGATCCCGGCGACGCCGGCGAGCAGCAGGGTGAGCGCGGTGCTGGTGGTGTCGAGCGCCTGCAGGATCGACTCCTGCGTGGTCACGGTGAAATCGGCCTGCGACGGGTCGAGGATGTGGTGGGTCTGCATCAGCAGGTCGTTCACCTCCTGATACGCCGGGCCGATGCTGTCGCGGCTGGCCGCGCTGATGAGGATGCGCTGCACCGACGTCACCGACCCCCCGGAGATCAGCTCGCTCTGTGCGGTGGTGACCGGGACCAGCGCCATGTCGTCGGGGTTGTTGAGCCCCTGCGCGCCGCGCGCGACGAGGATGCCGGTGACCCGGAAGGGCACGTGCTGGATGCTGATCAGGCTGCCGAGCGCGCCACCCGCGGGGAAGAGCCGCTGCGCGGTGGTGGGACCGAGCACCACCAGGTGCGCGTGCGACCTGACGTCGGTGTCGGTGAACATGGTGCCGGCGGCGATGGTCCGCGCGTTGGTCACCAGCCAGGCGTTGGTGCTCCCGGTGACACCCGCGGTCCAGTTCTGCGAGCCGGCGGTCATCGTCGCCGCCTGACGCGACACCACCGGGGCCACCGCCTGGACGTCGGGGGCGACGTTGGGATCGGCGAGCGCCGCGGCGTCGTCCATGGTCAGCGTCGTCGAGGTGCCCAGGCCGCCGCGCACCCCGCCGGAGCTGACGCTGCCCGGGGTCACGGTGATGAGGTTGGTGCCGAGGCGGCTGATGCTCGCGGCGATGGTGGTGCGCGTGCCCAGACCGATGCCCACGGTGATGATCACGGCGCCGACGCCGATGAGGATGCCCAGCGATGTGAGCAGCGAGCGCATCCGCCGTGACAACACCGCCGACAGGCCGCTCATGAACGTCTGCAGCAGGCTCATCCGCCGCGCCCCTCCCTGTCGTACCGTCCGCGCACCAGTGTGACTCCGTTTCGGTCGAACGTGCGGCGCCGTTCGAGCGAAGAGGTGGTGCGTGCGGAGGGAAGGCGTGGTGGTCCCCGACATCGCCGACCGGCTGGCGGCCTTCTGCCGAGCCCACTGCGGGCCGTCGGCGCGGGTGGGCTCGGTCACCGCGATGCCCGGTCACAGCGGGCTCAGCGTGGGATTCGAGGTGGAGGGCGGCAGCGGCGCGCCGCGCCACGTGCTCCGCATGCCCCCCGACGGAGTCCGCCACGAGGGGCCGTCGGACGTCCTCCGCCAGGCCGCGGTGCTCGGCGCGCTGCGGGGGACGGCGGTGCCGGTGGCGCCGATCTCCTGGGCGGGCGACGACCCGGGCTGGTTCGGCCGGCCATACCTGGTGACCGAGTGGCTCGAGGGGTCGACGGTCGGGCTGGAGAGCGGCGGGGTGCTGCCCGACGGACTGGAGGCGGAGGCGGCCGCGGCGCAGGCGGTGGCGGCGCTGGCGGCGCTGCACGCGCTCGACGCCGCCGCGCTGCTGCCCGGCTGGGCGGCGGCGAGCGCCGAGGAGGACGTCCTCCGCTGGGACCGCTTCGCCGATCGCGGCGCCGACCCCGCGCTGGTCGCGCTCGGCCCGCAGGTGCGCGGCCGGCTGCTCGCGTCGGTTCCCCCGGGGTCGAGGATCGGCCTGCGCCACGGCGACTACCAGTGGTCCAACCTGCTCTTCGACCGCGGGCGCCTGCTCGCCGTGCTCGACTGGGAGCTGGCGTCGTTGGGGCCGGTGCTCCACGACCTCGGCTGGCTCTGCGTCTTCAGCGACCCCGAGGCCTGGCGGATGGAGGGGATGTGGTCGGCGACGGCTGCCCCCGCACGCCTCGCCGAGCTCTACGCGGAGCGCGGCGGCGACACCGGGGCGCTGCCGTGGCACCGCGCACTCGTCGGCTACAGCTTCGCGATCATCGCCTCCTTCAACCTCATGCTCCACCGCCGCGGCAAGCGGCCTGACCCCCACTACGAGCTCCTCGCCCCCTCGATCCCGCGGCTGCTCGAGCGGGCCCTCGAGGTGCTCGAGGAGGCGCCCTGCTAGGCTGCCGCGGTGCGCATCGGCATCTTCCTCGACCCGGGCGGCTCCGACGACCCGCTCGTCCACCTCGTCGCCGAGGCGCGCCGTGCCGCCGCCGACGGCTTCCCCTCGGTATGGGTCCCGCACATCTTCGGCGTCGATTCGCTGATCGCCCTGGCGATCGTCGGCAGCGAGGTGCCCGGTCTCGAGCTCGGCACCGCGGTGATCCCCACCTACCCCCGCCATCCCCTGCTCATGGCCCAGCAGGCGCTGACCACCCAGCTGGCGACCGGCGGGCGGCTCGTCCTCGGCATCGGCCTCTCCCACCGCATCGTGATCGAGGGGATGTTCGGCTACTCCTATGAGCGTCCGGCGGTGCACATGCGCGAGTACCTGCAGGCGCTGCTCCCCGCGCTCCGCCAGGAGACGGTCGACGTCGACGGCGACACCCTGCGCGCCCACGGGACGCTCAGGATCCCCGGCGCCACCCCGTGCCCGGTCCTCCTGGGCGCGCTGGCGCCGCGGATGCTCCGTCTCGCCGGCGGTGTCGCCGACGGCACCGTCACCTGGATGACCGGTCCGGCGACGGTCGCCGAGTACATCGTGCCGGCGCTCACCGAGGCCGCCACCAAGGCGGGCCGCCCGGCGCCGCGGGTGGTGGTGGGCCTGCCGGTGTGCGTCACCGACGATGTCGACGCGGTGCGGAGCCGCGGCGACCGAGTTTTTGCCATGTATGGCCAGCTGCCCGCCTACCGGGCGATGCTCGACCGCGAGGGCCTCGCCGGCCCGGGTGAGGTGATCGTCGCCGGCGACGAGGCCGCGGTGCGCGACCAGCTCGAGGCGCTCCGCGCCGGCGGGGCCACCGACCTGGTCGCCTCCCCGTTCGGGTCGGCGGAGGAGACGGCGCGCACCCGGACGCTGCTCGCCGCCTGGGTCGGCCTCAGGACCACCTGACGGCGGTCCGGCTCACGGCAGGCCGGCGCGGGGGACGGCGACCTCGGTGGTGAGCAGCACCGCCTCTCGCGCGTGCATGCGCAGGTGCTCGAAGTAGTCGGGGGCCGAGCAGAGAAGCAGGGTGCGACCATCCGCCCCGCCGAGCATGCAGGCGAAGATCCCCAGACCCTCGGGGGCGCGCACCTCGCCGACGATGGCCCCTCCGGGGGCGATCCGGATCGCGCGGGCGCCGACGGCGTCGGCGGCCCAGATGTGCCCCTCGGCGTCGAGACAGCAGCCGTCCGGTGCGACGGTCACCTGGGGGAGCATCTCGGCGAAGGGGCCGAGTGGCGGTGTCGGGGCGAGCTGCGCCCACACCCGCCGGTCGGTGAGCGAACCGTCGGCGGCGATGGTGAAGGCGGTGTAGCGGCAGCCGAGGGTCTCGCCGACGATCAGCGTCGAGCCGTCGGGGGTGATCACCAGGCCGTTGGGGAACTGGATGTCCTCGGCGGCGACGCTGCGGGTGCCGTCGGGGTCGACGCGCAGCAGCGGCGCGAGGCACGGGTCGCCGCCGCCCATCAGGTCGAAGCCGAAGTTGCCGGCGTAGGCGCGCCCCTTCGCGTCCACGACCATGTCGTTGAGGTGGCCTCCGCAGTGCGCGGAGAGGTCGGCGTGGACGGTGGTCTCGCCGTCCGGGGTATGGCGCAGCAGCCGGCGGTCGCGCATCGAGACGACGAGCATCGAGCCGTCGGGCATCCAGCCGAGTCCGGAGGGCTGCCCGGGGACCTCGAGCGCGACCTCCTCCTCCCCCGCCGGGCTCACCC
>DATARS010000140.1:0-3777 GCA_036269455.1 Candidatus Dormiibacterota bacterium
GCCGTGCACCGCCTTGAAGGTGTAGCAGCCGCCGCCGAGCAGGATCGCGCAGGTCTGGAAGGAGCCGAAGACGCCGACATACGCGCCGGCGTCGAGCAGCTGGGTGATGCGCAGCCCGACCAGGGTGCCGTCGTTCTTCGCCCCGACCTCGAGGTCGTAGATCTGGCCGCGGCCGTGGGTGGTCGCCTGCTGGCTCTCGGTGCGGGTCTCGATCCACTTCACCGGATGCCCGGCCAGCCGCGAGGAGGCGCAGGCGAGGTATTCCTCGGGGTAGGGGCGCAGCTTGGCGCCGAAGCCGCCGCCGACGTCGTTGGCGATCACCCGCATCTGCGCCTCGGTGATGCCGAGCGCGCCGCTGATGAACAGCCGCAGGAAGTGGGGCACCTGGGTCGACGACCAGAGCGTGACCCGGTTGCCGAAGGGCACCCAGTCGGCGACGCAGCCGCGCGGCTCCATCGCCGTCGGCAGCAGCCGCTGCTGGGTGATGCGCAGGCTCAGGCGGACGTCGGACTCCGCCATCGCCGCCTCGATGTCGCCGCCGGGGAAGACGGCGTCCCAGGCGATGTTGTCGGGGGCGCCCTCGTGCGCCGTCGGGCTGCCCGGCTCGAGCGCCGCGTCGAGGTCGATGACCGCGGGGAGCGGGTCGTACTCGACGCTCACGAGCTGGGCGGCGTCGTCGGCGAGGTAGCGGTCGGTGGCGAGCACCACCGCGACCGGCTCGCCCTGGTAGCAGACCTCCCGCTCCGCGATCGGGTACTGGTCGGGAACCTGCTTCTTGTCGGGCACGAACGCCGGTGCCGCGGGGATGCCGCCGGCGAGCACCGGCCGGAAGTCCGCCGCGGTGTACACCGCGCGCACCCCCGGCGACGCCGCGGCGGCGGACACGTCGATGGAGGTGATCCGCGCGTGCGGGAACGGGCTGCGCACCACCGACATGTGCAGCATGCCGGTCAGCTTCATGTCGTCGATGTAGTTGCCGTGGCCGGTGATCAGCCGCGGGTCCTCGCGCCGCTGGATGTGGGCGCCGATCATCTGGGTGACGGCCATCGTCTAGCTCCCCACCGCCGCCGGCTCCACCGCCGGCTCCGCCGCCGGGGCCGGCGCGCGCCGCGCCGCCGTGGCGGACCTCACCGCCTTGAGGATGTTCTCGTAGCCGGTGCAGCGGCAGATGTTGCCCTCGAGACCCTTGCGGATCTCGTCGTCGGTCGGCGACGGGTTCTGCCCCAGCAGATAGGCCGCGGCCATGATGAAGCCGGGCGTGCAGTAGCCGCACTGCAGGCCGTGCTCGTCCCAGAACGCCTTCTGCACCGGGTGCAGGGTGCTGCCGTCGGCGAGCCCCTCGACGGTGGACACCTCGCAGCCGTCGGCCTGCACCGCGAACATGCTGCAGGACTTCACCGCACGGCCGTCGACGAGGACCGTGCAGGCGCCGCACTGGCTGGTGTCGCAGCCGACGTGGGTGCCGGTCAGGCCGGCGACCTCGCGCAGGTAGTGCACCAGGAGCAGGCGCGGCTCCACCGCGTCGTCGCGCCGCATGCCGTTGACGGTGACCGCGATGCTGTGTCTCATCAGCCTCCTCCGCGTGCAGCCACGCGCGCAAGCACCTGGCCTGATCTCCTGGGGAATGGTCACAATGTGACGTATGCCCACAGGGTTTTCTCTGGTGCAACAACGCCGCGTGCAGACGCGGCGGACGCTCATGCTACTCACCCCTGCACACCGCGGTAAATGGATGTGTACGTCGTGAGTGGCACTGGTCCGGATGCGCTCGGCACACGAACCTGGGAGCAGGCGCGCGGCCGTGGGAGCGCGCTGCCGCTGCTCGCCATCCCGCTGGGATCGACCGAGCAGCACGGCCCCCACCTGCCGCTCGACACCGACACCCGCGTCGCCGCCGCGCTCGCCGTCGGGCTGGCGGAGCGGCGCGGCGACGTCCTCGTCGCCCCGGCGCTGCCCTACGGCGCCAGTGACGAGCACGCCGGCTTCCCCGGCACCCTCTCGACCGGCACCGCCGCGCTCGAGGCGGTGCTGGTGGCGCTGGTGCGCTCCGCCGCCGCGCTCTGCCGCGGCACCGTGCTGGTCTGCGGGCACGGCGGCAACCGCGAGGCGCTCGACGGCGCGGTGCTCCGGCTGCGCGCCGAGGGACGGCGGGTGCTCGGCTGGATGGCGTCGGTCCCCGGCGGCGACGCCCACGCCGGCCGCACCGAGACCTCGCTGATGCTGGCGCTGCGCCCCCGGCTGGTCCGGCGCGGCCGCGCCGCCGCCGGCGACACCCGGCCGCTCGCCGAGCTGATGCCGCGGCTCCGGTCCGCGGGGGTGGCGGCGGTCTCGGCCAACGGCGTGCTCGGCGACCCCGCCGGCGCCTCCGCCACCGAGGGCCGGCGCCTCCTCGCCGCCCTGCTCGACGACCTCGCCGTCCGGGTGGCGGCCTGGGACCGGTGAGCGGCATCGGGCTGCCCGCCGGGTTCGGCGTCGCCCTCGACCCCCGGCTGCGCCGCCTCGAGGACGGCAGGGTGCTCATCGGCGGCAGCCCGCCCCGGCTGCTGCGCCTCTCCGACGCCGGCGCCCGCGCCGTCGACCGGCTCGCCGCCGGCGCCGCCGTCCCCGCCGCTGGCGGCGGGACCGCGGCGCTCGCCCGCCGCCTGGTGGCCGCGGGGATGGCCCACCCCCGGCCGCCGCGTCCGCCATTCGCGGCGCCCCACGCCAGGGTCGCGGTGGTGATCCCCGTCCGCGACCGCCCCGCCGAGCTGGCCCGGGCCCTCGCCGGCCTCGGCGCGGTGGCCGAGGTGGTGGTGGTCGACGACGGCTCCGCCGACGCCCGGGCCGCCGCCCGGGTCGCAGCGGACGCGGGAGCGCGGCTGGTACGCGCGCCGCGCCCGGAGGGACCGGCGGCGGCGCGCAACCGCGGCCTGCGCGCGACCTCGGCCCCGCTGGTGGCGTTCGTCGACTCCGACTGCGAGCTCGGGCCCGGCTGGCTCGACGGCCTCCTCCCCCATCTCGACGACCCCGCGGTCGGCCTGGTGGCGCCGCGGGTCGCGGCGCCGGCGGCGGCGTCCGGCGACGGGCTCCTCGCCCGCTACGAGCGGGTGCGCTCGCCGCTCGACATGGGCGCCCGGGAGTCGGCGGTGGCGGAGGGGGCGGCGGTCCCGTACGTGCCCGCCGCGGTGCTGCTGGTGCGCCGCGAGGCGGCGCTCGCGGCCGGCGGCTTCGACGAGAGGATGCGCGTCGGCGAGGACGTCGACTTCGTCTGGCGGCTGGTGACGGCGGGCTGGCTCGCCCGCTACGAGCCCGCGGTCGAGGTCCTCCACGCCCCCCGCACCCGGCTGCGCGACTGGCTGGGCCGCCGGGCCGCATACGGCAGCTCGGCGGCGGCGCTCGCCCGGCGCCATCCCGGCCGGCTCGCCGCGATCCGCCTCCACCCCGCGGCGGCGCTCGGCTGGGGCCTGCTCCTCGCCGGCCGGCCGCTCTCGGCCGGAGCGCTCGGCGCCGTCGGGACGCTCCGCCTGGCGCGCCGGCTCGGTCCGCTCGAGCACCCCTGGCGGGAGGCGGCGCGGCTGACCGCCGCCGGACAGGGCGCCACCGCCGGCGCGCTGGCCGCCCAGCTGGCACGCACCTGGTGGCCCGCGGCGGTGCTCGCCGCGGCGCTCGCGCCCCGCACCCGGCGCCCCCTCGTCGCGGCCGCAGTGCTGCCCGCACTGCTCGACTGGGGCCGCCGCCGCCCCGATCTGGACCCGCTGCTCTACTGCGGACTGCACCTCCTCGACGCCGCCGCCTACG
>DATARS010000141.1:0-18257 GCA_036269455.1 Candidatus Dormiibacterota bacterium
AAGGGTCATGTCGAAGTTGTAGACGTCGCCCTTCTGGCAGAAGAAGGACTGGGGCGCCTCCATCCCGTTGATCTTGCGATCGACGAGGACGAACCGCGCCCCCGGCTCGATCACCGTGAAGTAGCAGATCTTCGGGTTGCCGTCGCTCATGTTCGAGGGCCAGCTCTCGAGGATCTTCGCCGTGCCGGTCAGCACGAGGTTCTGGTTCTGGGCGAGGTCGGACCTGGAGAACTTGACGTCCCACCAGCCCACCGCCTCCATGCGCACGAAGCCCTCCTGGGCGATCTCGCCGTGGGCGGACACCGTGGTGGTGCGCAGGCCGGTGAATGCCGCCGCACCGAGGAGCGCGGTCAGCGCAACGAGGATGAATCGTCTCATCGCTCCCACCTCCTCAGTACTGCTTGAGGTAGCGCAGGATGGGCCACACCGAGAGCCTCCTGCCGATGAACTGCCCCACCCAGTAGCCGAAGACACAGAGGGTGGTGCCGAAGGCGAGTGAGACGTACTGGGTCTCCTGCAGGAAGGTGCGCAGCGAGCCGTGCTCGATGACGCGCAGGTACTCGGGGGTCTGCGCTCTGATATAGCTGATGCCCTGCACGTCCGCCACGGTCAGGGTGTGACCCATGAACCGCGTCGGCTCGAGGAACGGGAGCAGCATCAGGTAGTTCGACATCCAGAAGGCGACCGTCCAGGTGGCGGAGCCGATCAGCGAGGTGAGGATGAAGCTCCGCGACGTCAGCAGGACGTAGTCGGTGATGATCCCGGCGGGGATCCATGTGGCCGACCAGACGAAGTTGATCGGCATGTTGATGAAGTACTTCCACTGCAGGATGCGGCCGATCCAGGTGCAGAAGAAGAGGCAGACCGCGGTGTATGTGGCCCCGGTGGGGAACCTCCAGGCCCTCCACTGGATGTACTGCAGGGCCGAGGGGATGATGATGGTCGCGAAGGGGGTGATCGTCATCCACCACTGACGGTCCTTCCAGTCGGTCCAGAAGTCCCAGTCACCGGCGAAGAGCAGGTGGGTGATGTTCGCGGCCGCACCGACGACGAAGCCGGCGGTGATCCAGAACATCGCATCCCACTTGCGATCGATGAACTTGTACTTGCGCTCGGCGATCTCCCGCAGCCGCAGCGCCTCGAGGTCGATGGTCGCAGTTGCCATGCGTCAGTCCCCCTACACCGGAGCCGGGGTGGAGGGCGCCGGCGCGGGGACGCTGTCGCGGACGTCCGCCGCCTCCTCGTCCTCGATGGTGTAGAGACGCAGGATCGTCTCGCCCCAGAGGGCGAAGATGCCGCCGGCCAGCCAGCCGTAGAGCACGAACGGCCAGTGGAACCAGACCGCGAAGAACTCCTCGGCGCCGGCGTTGCCCAGGTTGACGCTGTGGCCCCACTCGTTCATCGCCACCTGCGCCACCTCGGTCACGGTCGCCGAGATCAGCAGGAAGAACGACCAGGGGAATCCCTTGTCGGCGCCGTACACCGCGGGCAGGCGGGTGCGCCCGTACAGGTAGGTGCCGACCGCCAGGGTCACGCCCAGCGGGAAGAACAGATAGAACATCGGGATGTGGGCCACGGTGAAGGCCGTGTCCCGCACCAGGGTCTGATGGAAGGCGCCGTCCTCGTTCGGCCAGAAGCTGGCCTCGACGTAGAGGTTGACGCTGACGGCGCCGATCAGCCCCCAGAAGACGGCGATGCGGCGCACCTCCTCTCTGCGGGTGATGCGCTGTGGCAGG
Organism: Candidatus Dormiibacterota bacterium; assembly: GCA_036269455.1. Lineage (GTDB taxonomy): Bacteria > Chloroflexota > Dormibacteria > Aeolococcales > Aeolococcaceae > CF-96. The sequence goes on from DATARS010000141.1 coordinate 1,737, forward strand.
GACCTCCCCGTCTGCAGGATCCATCGCCACCACGCCACGGTGAAGATGCCGACCCCGAGCAGGAAGACGACCACCAGCATCCGCCACATCCAGAAGAACTGCGTGGTGGAGGAGTCGAGGCCCCACGGGAACACCGCGAAAGCCTGGTAGACGCGGATCGCGACCGCCAGCCCGAGGATGATCAGCGGCGAGATCAGCCCCCATTTCCAGCCGCCGCCCCAGTCCGTCGGCCCCTTGCCGGGGATGTCGGGTGGGTCGTAGACGGCGGGTGCGGCGCGCTCCGGCGCCGATGCCGTTGTGGGTGGTGCCAGCTGCTCTGTCACGTCTGCATCTCCTGCTACCTCTCCTCCGTGAGGCGGACGCCGCCCCCCTGTGCCAGTGCGATGCTCACGGCCGTGCCGTGCTGTGGTCGCCGGATGCGGTCGCCGCCAGGGTCGCGCCGGCGGGCGCCGGAAGCACCACGCCGCGGCCGGCGATGCGGCCGTGGTCGAGGTCGTCGACGGCGGTCCCGATGTCGTCGAGGGCGTAGCGCTGGGTGTGCAGCCGCACCCGGCCCTGGGCCTGGAGGATCATCAGCTCACTCAGCTCGGTGTAGTTCCCCACCAGGCTGCCCACCACCGCGATCTCCGAGAAGATGACGTCGATGGTCGGAACCTCGACGCGGCCGCCGTAGCCGATGACGACGTGGGTCCCCCCCTGGCGGAGCATCGCCACCGCGTCCTTCTCGGCCCCGCGCTCGCCGACGAAGTCGAGGACCACGTGGGCGCCGCCGCCGGTCAGCTCGTGCACCGCCGCCACCGCCTCCGCCCCGGTCGCACCGACGATCTCGGCGGCGCCGAGCTCCCGGGCAAGGTTCTGGGCGGTGGGCGACGGGTCGGCGGCGATGACCCGGGCGGCGCAGAGCTCGTGGATGCACTGCAGGGCGATGTGGCCGAGTCCGCCGATGCCGATCACCACCGCCCAGTTCCCCGGACGGAGCAGCGCCGCCGCCTTCTTGGCCGCGCGGAACGCGGTGATGCCGGCGTCGGCGTAGGGGGCGACGTCGATGGGGTCGACCCCCTCCGCCAGCCGGATCAGCGCCCGCTCCGAGGTGCGCAGATAGTCGGCGAAGCCGCCCTCGGCGTTGATCCCGGGGAAGCTGCCGTTGGCGCAGTACATGTCCTCGCCACGCCGGCAGGCCTCACAGAAGCCGCAGGTGATCAGCGGGTGGACGATCACCGCGTCGCCCACGCGGACGCTGGTGACGGCGTCGCCCACCGCCTCCACCCAGCCTGCGTTCTCGTGGCCGAGGGTGTAGGGGAGCTGGACCTCCACCTTGTTCTGCCAGATCCCCTCGATGATGTGGAGGTCGGTGCGGCAGAGGCCGGCGCCGCCGACGCGGACGATCACGTCGTGGTGACCGCCGATCTCCGGCGCCGGCACCTCGTCGACCTGGAGTGGCTGGTTGTAGGCGTGGAGCCGGGCAGCCCTCATACCGCGCCCCCCTCGTGCTGCGCGTAGCGGGTGGCGTGGAGGCCCGCGCACAGGCTGCCGTTCGCCTCCATGCACACCCTGGTCATCCGTGCTCGGGTGAGATAGCCGTCGAGGCGCTCGGTCGCGATCGGCTGCCCGTTGGGGTGGACGGCGAGCGGGGCGTCGACCGCGGTCGAGATGCCCAGCCGCCCCCGCCGCTCCAGGTAGGCGGTGGTCTCGGGATCGCCGGCGTCGACGTCGCCGACGCGCAGCCCGCACACATCGCCGCAGCTGCGGCCCTCGGTGAGCAGCCGCTGCAGCAGCACCTCCTGGCGGGCGGTGAACGCCTTGACCCAGAAGAAGCGCCGCAGCGCCTCCAGGCCGGCGCCGTCGGTGTGCTCGGGGAATGCCTCGTCGAAGGACCGCCCGGCGTTGACGCTCGCGGTAACCTCGTCGGCGACGAAGTGGTCGACGAGGCGGACGGTGACCGAGCGCACCCCGGGCACCGCGGCGACGGCGTCGCGGGCGTCCGCCGCCATCAGGTAGGCGAAGTTGGCCGCACACCAGAAGGTGGGCAGGCGCAGCTCCACCAGGGCGCGGCCGGCGTCGTCGACGGCCGCCCGGGCGAATCCGAGCTCGACCACCGACCGGTCGAGCTCGGGGTCGGTGACAGAGTCGAGCGCCCCGGTGACGCTCGCCGTCAGGTCGCTGGCCACCCCCGTGTCCTCACACCGCAGCCGGCGCCGCGGCGGCCAGCTGCAGGTCGGCCGGGACCTCGAGGTCGTAGAGCTTGGCGGCGTTGAGGCCGAGGATCTTGCGCTTGCCGTCGATGGTCAGGTCGACCCCCTTCTGCTCCTTGATGTCCTCGGGCATCTGGAAGTCGACGAACTTCTCGACGATCCAGCGCGGGCTCCACAGGGCGTAGTCGGAGGCGAAGGTCAGCCGGTCCTCGCCGACCCACCAGAGCAGCTCGCTCAGCACCTCGGCGAAGTAGCGCGGCCGGGCGTGCACGAAGGGCATGAGCACCGCCAGGCCGCCGTAGACGTTGGGCTCCTGGGTGGCGATCCAGCAGAAGTCGTCGACCCGGGGCATGCCGCAGTGCTCGACGATGAAGCGGAGGTCGTCGCGGTAGGTGGTGGCGACGTCGTCGATGTCGGAGACGTCGAAGGAGTCCTTGTTGAGCGGCCAGATCGTCGGGCCCTTGTGAACGTGGATGTTCACCACCCCGAGCTCGGCGCACTTGTCGAGGTAGCGCCGGGACATCGGGTCGGTGAGCTTCCAACCCTTGGACTCGCCCCTCCACTCGGCGGTGTAGAGCTTGACCCCGGTGCAGCCGTGGCGGGCGACGTCCTCCTCGAGCTTGCGCAGCCCCGCCTCCCCGTCGCGGGGGTCCCAGCAGGTGTTGAGGATGAACCTGTCCGGATGCCGCTCCTTGATGAGCGCGTCCCGCTCGGTGGTGTTGAACCCGTTGGTGTAGAAGTCGGTGAGCGCGGTCGGCTGGAAGACCGCCTTGTCGACGTACCCATCGGTGAAGAGGTCGTGGATCAGCCGGTCCTCGGGGTACTGCTGGTAGAGCTCGAACGGCCACACGTAGTCGGCGGGGCTGAGGTTGCGGTGATAGTCGTAGAAGCACCGGATCCACCCGTCCGCGTACTTCTCGTTGCGGTAGTTCGCGTTGCTCGCGTCCCACCAGTGCACGTGGCCGTCAACGACGTAGTACGCGGTGCCGTCGGGGGCTGTGTACATCTCCGCTCGTCCTCGTGTGGCGCGTGGACGGCCCCTGCGAAGCGCACGGGTGGCCGTGACCGTGGTGATACCGGCCCCCCGGGGGCCCGGCCAGAGCCGCGAATTCAGATGGTGAGCGGGCCGCTGCCACGCGGCGGCCGCCGCCGGGTGCGGCGGCGGCGCCCGATCTGCCCATGCGACGCACGGGTGTTCACATGGTGAGCGGCGCCGGCCTTTCCCGATCGCGGGTCAGCGCGTACGCTGGCCGCCAGGCGCCGGTGAGTGGAGGGATGACGTGGACACGCTGCTGCAGGTGGTCGTCTCCATCGGCATGTACGTGATCGTCTTCGTGGTCATCGGCCTGGTCTTCTACGCCGCGGACCGCCGGGTCAAGAGCTGGCTGCGCCGCCCTGCGCTCTGCCGCTCCTGCAGCGCGGAGATCACCGCCGGCGCTCCCGGCGCCGCCCGCAACCTCTGCCCCGGCTGCGCCGCCAAGCGCATGCCCGCGGCCCGCAAGCGCTAGGCGACCCTAGGCAAAGGTCTCCCGCGGGTCAGCGATGCCGAGCTCCTTGAGCTTGCGATAGAGGGTCGCCCGGCCGATGCCGAGCAGCGCAGCGGCGCGGACCTTGTGGCCGCCGGTCTGCTCGAGGGCGTGGAGGATGGCGGCCCGCTCGATGCGCTCCATCGGGCTGAGCCGCCGCCAGGGCACACGCTGGTAGGCGGCGGGGAGGTCGCGGAGGGTCAGCTCGCCGTGGGGCCGCCGCGCCACCATGCCCTGGATCACGCTCTCCAGCTGGCGGACGTTGCCCGGCCAGTCGGCACGCATCAGCGCCTGCATCAGCTCGGCGGCGCCGTGCAGGCCCGGGTCCGCGGCGGTGTGGCGCCTGATGAGCGCGGGCACGATGTCGCTGATGTCCTCGGGACGCTCGCGCAGCGGGGGCACGCGGATGTCGGCGGGGAACTGGTCGGAGAGCGAGACGTCGGTGGTGAGCTCGCCGTCGCCGGCGCTGGTGAGGGTCGCCACCAGCCAGGGCGCGGCCTCGCCGGTGACGGTCTCGAGCAGGCCGCCCAGCGCGTGTGCGGTGCGGGTGTCGAGCGCCTCGAGGTGGCGCACCACCAGCGTGCCCAGGGGGTCGGCGAGCCGGGCGCGCACCTGTCCCAGCCAGGCGCTGTCGCCGTCGACCCGGGCCATGATGGCGTCGATCACCGTGAAGGGACCCTGGTCGCCCACCTCGTCGTGCGCCGCCCGTGCCAGCGCCAGCTTGCCGGTGCCGGCCTCGCCGGCGAGCAGCAGGGGGAGGCGGAGCGCGGAATGGTCGGTGATCGCCGACCACGCCTGCCGCCAGGACAGGCTGCGTCCCGGCAGCCCACCGGGGGGGCGCCGCCCGGGCCGGCCGCCCCCGCGCTCGGCGCGCGTCGGCGACCCCTGCGGCTGCCGCTCGAGGTCGATCTCCAGCACCACGCCGTGCTCGGGATTGCCGAGCGCGAAGTCGATGCAGCGCACCGCCGCCAGCCCGCCCTGGGCGAGCCGGAAGGCGCGGGCCGTCACCGTGCCGGACTCGATCGCCGTCGCCCCGTGGTTCCAGAGCAGGGCGTGGTCGGCGGGCTCGAGCAGCCGCGCCGCGGCGGCGTTGGCGATCACCGTGTGCGCGTTGAGGGCCACCACCGGGCGGCTCGAGCGCCGCGCCACCGCGACGAAGCGGTCGAGCAGCTCGCGATCGGTCTGGGAGGCGTCCTCGTAGAGGCGGCGCTCGATCTCGCGCGCGGCGTCCTTGACGAAGGGCACCATGAGCGCGCTGGTGTCCTGGAGCCGGCAGGTGATGTCGAGCACCCCGTCGACGCGGCCGGTGATGGGATTGCGGATCGGCGCCCCGGCGCACGAGAGCCAGCGCAGCCACTCGGCGTAGTGCTCGCTGCCGACAACCCAGGCGACATCCCGCATCTCGGCGGCGGTGCCGATGCCGTTGGTGCCCACGGTGTCCTCGGAGTAGAGGTAGCCGGGGACGAGCAGCACCCGGTCGAGGCCGCGGCGCAGCGCGGCGGTGCCGGCGCGGCGGTCGAGCACCAGCCCGCTGGCGTCGGTGAGGATGACCACCATGTCGGCGTTGGCCACCTCGTCCGCGAGCCGGTCGAGGATGGGCCCGGCGAGTCGCATCAGCCGGTTGCCGGGGTCGAAATCCTCGTGGCGGGTGGCGGGGTCGCCGCTCGGAGGTACGCCACTCTGCCGGGACCGCACCCAGGAGCGTGCGATCTCGGGACGCACCTGATCGGAGACGAGCCCATCGTCGAGGAAGCGCTCGCGGTTCCTCCACATGGCCGGGCCCGACTCCCCGTGGCCCTCGACTTCCACGGCGTCCGCCTCGCGCAGCGCCCCGTGTGAACCTCGGTGGAGGCTCGCTGCGTCCTCGCGAGTTGACTATAGAAGACCCCCTGTGCACCAGCAACACCCTGCCCGCGGTGTCTCAAACTGAGACATGTCTCAAGGCAGGACACTCGTTCGCCCCCGGCGCCTGCTCCAATCCGGCACAACGCCGTCCGATGCCCGAGCGAGCAGGCTGACGGTGGGGAGGGTGCCGGTGGCTACGACGTGCGCGCCTGCGACGCTGATCACCTCGGTCCAGCGAGCGCTCCACCTGCTCCGTGCAGCCTCACGTGCCCCCAGCGGCGCCCCCGCCAAGCAGCTGGCACGCTCGGTCGGCCTCCCCATGGGCACGACCTATCACCTGCTCCGCACCCTCACCTACGAGGGCTACCTGCAGCGCCGCACCGACGGCTCCTATGTGCTCGGCGACGAGATCGCCACCCTGCTCGACACCAGCCGCCTGCAGACCCTGCTCCAGCGCACCCGCCCGGCGCTCGCCGCGCTCCGCGACAGCGTCCACGCCGCCGCCTACCTCGCCTTCCACGAGAGCGGCGAGATCGTGGTCAAGGACATCCAGGACAGCGCCGAGACCCCCCGCATCGACCTCTGGGTGGGCTTCCGCGACGCCGGCCACGCCACCGCCCTGGGCCGCTGCGTGCTCGCCTTCCTCGACGCCAAGGACCGCCACGACTACCTGGCGAGGCACCCGCTGCACGAGTTCACCTCGCGGACGGTCACCAGCCGCCACGCCCTGCTCACCGAGCTCGAGCGCATCCGCGCCGGCGGCCTCGCCGTCGAGGACGAGGAGTACCTGCCCGAGGTCGCCTGCCTCGCCGCCCCCGTCGTCGTCGGCGGCCTCGTCGGCGCCGTGGGCATCTCCATGCCCAGGGCGCGGCTGCGGGAGATGGACACGGTCGTCCCGCCGTTGATGGACACGGCGGCGCGGATTGCCCGCTGGTGCGCGCTGACGCTGTGACACCGGGAGGCTCAGCGCCCGGTTCAGGTGTGCCGGCGCAGGGCGACGAGCGTCTCGACGTGATGCGTCTGCGGGAACATGTCGACCAGCTCCAGCCGCTCGATCCGGTACGGCCCCAGCACCGAGAGCAGGTGCAGGTCGCGGGCCAGGGTGGCGGGGTCGCAGGAGACGTAGACGATCTGGGGCGGACCGGCGAGGGCGAGCCAGCCGGTCACCGTGCTGTCGCAGCCCGCGCGCGGGGGATCCAGGACCGCGGCATGGATCGAGTGAGCCGAACCGAGGCCGATCAGCGCCTGCTCCACCGGACGGGCGATATACCGCACCCGGTCCTCGACGCCGTTCAGCCGGGCGTTCAGGAGCCCGAGGCGGGCGGAGGACTGCACCTCCTCGATGCAGACGACCTCGGCGCCGGCGGCGGCGATGCCGATGCCGAGGATGCCGACCCCCGCGTAGGCGTCGACGACGTGGCGGCCGGCGAGGTCGCCGAGGGCGTCGAGGACGCGTCCGTAGAGCACGTCCATCTGAGCCTCGTTGACCTGGACGAAGGTCTCGGGCTCGATGCGGAACTCGCGGCCGCGCCAGCGCACGCTCACCGCCCCGGTGTGCCAGGTGACGTCCTGCCCGGCGTCGAGGGCGACCTCGTCGAGCACCCCGGGGTCGACGGCGTCGCGGGGACGGGCCTGCACCAGCAGGTCGCGGCCTGCGCCGCCGACGGTGAGGTGGAGGACGCTGAGCTCCTCGGCGCCGCCGCGCCGCACCAGGGTGCGCAGCGCGGGGAGCGAGGCGGCGATGGTGGGATGGTGGATGAGGCAGTCGTCGACGGCGATCGGCCGCCAGGAGCGCGCGCGGTTGAAGCCCAGGCCGGCGCCGGCGGTGCCCTCGGGGCCGCGCACCACGTGGAACTCGCCGCGGCGGCGGTAGCGCCAGGGGTCGTCCATGCCGTGGACCACGACGTCCGCGGGCGGCTCGATCCGCTGCCGGCGCAGGGCGTCGAGCACGATCTCGCGCTTGAGCTCGAGCTGACGCGGATAGGCGGCGTGCTGGAGGTCGCAGCCGCCGCACTCGGGGACGTAGGGACAGGGCGGCGTCACCCGGTCGGGCGACGGCTCCAGCACCTCGACCGCTCGAGCCCGCCAGACCCCGCCGCGGCGGCCGTGCACCTGGGCCTCGACGAGCTCGCCGGGGAGGGCGCCGTCGACGAGCACGGTGGCGGCGCGCTCACCCAGCTCCGGCGGCCAGTCGCCGCGCTCCTGCCGCCCCAGGCAGGCGCCGCCGTGGACCATGGCACCGCAGCGCAGCTCCAGCCGTATCCCGGCGGCGCGCCGTGCCGCCCGGCGCTCAGCCGGAGAGGCGCTCACGGAGCAGCCGGTTCACCAGGCGGGCATCGGCGCGGCCGCGGGTCGCCTTCATGACGTGCCCGACGACGGGCTGCAGCGCACTCTCCTTGCCGGCCTGGAAGTCGGCGATCGCCTTGGCGTTGGAGGCGATGGCGGCGTCGACGAGGACGCCGAGCTCGGCGGTGTCGCTCACCTGGCCGAGGCCGCGCTCACGGACGATCGCCTCGGGATCGCCGCCGGCGGAGTAGAGCTCCTCGAGCAGCGCCTTGGCGGTCGTCGGGTTGACCGTGCCGGCGTGCACGAGACGGAGCAGCGACACCAGCCCCGCCTCCCCGAGCGCGCTGTCGCGCAGGGGGACGTGGCTGGCGTTGGCGAGGCGGAGCACGTCGTTGCCGAGCCAGTTGGCGGCGAGCTGGGCGGGGGCCCCGGCGGCGACGATGCGCTCGTAGGCGTCGGCCTCCTCGCGGGTCGCGGTCAGCAGCCCGGCCTCGTACTCGCCGATGCCGTGCTCAGCGACGAGCCGCGCTGCCCGCGCCTCGGGCAGCTCGGGGAGCGAGGCGCGCACCTCCGCGACGAACTCCTCGCTCAGCACCAGCGGGGCCAGGTCGGGCTCGGGGAAGTAGCGGTAGTCGTGGGCCTGCTCCTTGCTCCGCTGCGAGACCGTGGCGCCGCGCGTCTCGACCCAGCCGCGGGTCTCCTGCACCAGGGTGCCGCCGCTGGTGATCACCCCGATCTGGCGGGCGATCTCGTACTCGACCGCGCGATGCACGGCGCGGAACGAGTTCATGTTCTTGATCTCCACCTTCACCCCCAGGACGTCGTCGCCGCGGGGACGGACGGAGACGTTGGCGTCGCAGCGGAATGAGCCCTGCTCGAGATTGCCGTCGTTGACGCCGATGTACATGAGGATCTGGCGCAGCCGCACCAGGTACTCGCGCGCCTCGTCGGCGCTGCGCAGGTCGGGCTCGCCGACGATCTCCATCAGCGGCACGCCGGAGCGGTTGTAGTCGACGAGCGAGCTGGTCGCGCTCTGGAGCACGTCGCCGGCGTGGTGGAGGGTGCCGGTGTCCTCCTCGAGGTGGACGCGAGTGATCCCGCAGCGCAGCCGGCGGCCGTCGACGGTGAGCTCGAGGTGGCCGTCGCGCGAGAGCGGCAGGTCGTACTGGGAGATCTGGTAGCCCTTGGGCAGGTCGGGATAGAAGTAGTTCTTGCGATCGAACTTGGTGAAGGAGGGGATCTCGCAGTGGAGCGCGAGCGCGGTGCGCACCGTGTACTCGACCGCGCGCCGGTTGATCACCGGAAGCGTCCCGGGCATGCCCAGGCACACCGGGCAGGTGTTGGTGTTCGGCTCCGAGCCGATGTACGCCGCCGGGCAGCCGCAGAACATCTTGCTGCGGGTGAGCAGCTGGGCGTGGACCTCGAGGCCGATCACCGCCTCGTGATCGACAACGGGGGGAGCCTGGCGCAGGGTGTCGGTCACGACGCCCGCGCCTCGACGCCGCCGGGGCGCAGCGTGTGCCAGTCGGTGGCCTGCTCGTAGGCGTGGGCGACGCGCAGCGCGCGCGCGTCCATGAAGCGCGGGGCGATCACCTGCAGCCCGGTGGGAAGGCCGTCGACCAGCCCGCAGGGCACCGAGACGCCGGGCAGGCCGGCGAGGTTGACGGGCACGGTGAGCACGTCGAGCAGGTACATCGAGAGCGGGTCGGAGTGGGCGCCGAGCGGGAAGGCGGTCACCGGCGAGGTGGGGCTGACCAGGGCGTCGACGCGCTCGAAGACGCGGGCGAAGTCCTCGGCGATCAGGGTGCGCACCTTCTGCGCCTTGCGGTAGTACGCGTCGTAGTAGCCGCTGCTCAGCGCGTAGGTGCCGAGCATGATCCGCCGCTTCACCTCGGCGCCGAAGCCCGCGTCGCGGGTGTGCAGGTAGGTCTGGAGCAGGCTCGGGTGGTCCTCGCGCAGCCCGAAGCGGATGCCGTCGTAGCGGGCGAGGTTCGACGACGCCTCCGCGGGGGCGATGACGTAGTAGGTGGAGAGCGCGGCGTCGGTGCTCGGCAGCGAGACCTCCTCGAGGGTCGCGCCGAGCGAGCCCAGCACCTCGAGCGCCCGCTCGGTGGCGGCGCGGACGCCGGGATCGAGACCCTCGCCGAAGTACTCGCGCGGCACCCCCAGGCGCAGCCCGTCGACGCCCTCGCGCAGCCCCTGCAGCGGGTCCTCGACCGCGGTCGGCGACGAGGTGCCGTCGAGCGGGTCGTGGCCGGCGATGACGTGGTAGCCGAGCGCGGCGTCCTCGACCGAGAGCGCGAAGGGGCCGACCTGGTCGAGCGAGGAGGCGAAGGCGATCAGCCCGTAGCGCGAGACCCGCCCGTAGGTGGGCTTGAAGCCGACCACCCCACAGAGCGCCGCCGGCTGCCGGATCGAGCCGCCGGTGTCGGTGCCCATGGTGAGCGGCACCATCCGCGCGGCGACGGCGGCCGCGCTGCCGCCGCTGCTGCCGCCCGGCACCCGCTCGAGGTCCCAGGGGTTGCGCACCGGTCCATAGGCGGAGTTCTCGTTCGAGGAGCCCATGGCGAACTCGTCGCAGTTGGTCTTGCCGACCATCACCGCCCCGGCGTCGAGCAGGCGCCCCACCGCGGTGGCGGTGTAGGGAGGCCGGAAGCCGGCGAGGATCCGCGACCCCGCGGTGGTCTCGGCACCCTCGAGGCAGAGCACGTCCTTGACCGCCACCGGCACCCCGCAGAGCGGGGGAAGGTCCTCCGCGCCGGAGCGCAGGCGCCGGTCGGCCTCCTCCGCGGCCTCGTCGGCGAGGGCGTCGGTCAGCCCGAGGAAGGAGTTCACCCGGGGGTCGAGCGCGGCGATGCGCGCCCGGGTGCGGTCGAGCAGCTCGGCGGACGTCACCGCGCCCGAGCGCAGCGCGCCGATGCACTCGGCGACGGTCTCGGGCCCGGCGCTCACCGCTCCTCCTGGATCGCGCCGACCCGAAAGCAGCTCCCGTCCTGGTCCGGGGCGTTGGCAAGCGCGGCGGCTCGGTCGATCGGGGGACGCTCGACGTCCTCGCGCCAGACGTTGACCATGCCGCCGATGTGGGCGGTCTCGGCAACCGCGGAGGTGTCCACCCGCTCGAGGGCGGAGACGTGGTCGATGATCGCGCCCAGCTCGACCGCCAGCCGCGCCCTCTCCTCCTCGGTGAGGCCGAGGCGGGCGAGCATGGCGACGTGGGCGACCTCGTCGTCGGTGAGGGGCATGGGGGGATTATCGACCGGGCAGCGGCAGCCAGGTGAGCACGGCCTGCTCGGTGGGCAGGAACCCGGCGCTGCGGTAGGCGGCCATCGCGGCGGGATTGTCGTCCCGGGTCCAGACGCAGGCGAAGGTCACCTCGCGGCGGCGGAAGAGCGCCATCGCCTCGCGGAGCAGCGCGCTCGCCAGCCCCCGGCCGCGGGCCTGGGGACGGACGTAGAGCTCGGCGACCTCACCCTCGAGCCCGGTGCCGGGGTCGAAGAGCACGCACCAGCAGAGGCCGGTGGCGGCGCCATCCTCGTCCCGGGCGACTAGCAGGTGGTTCTCGCCGGTGAAGTGCGGCCGCGGCAGCGCGGTGGTCTGCGCCACCTCCGCCTCCGTCCGCCGGGGGTGGTCGTAGCGGTCCTGCTCGTCGAGGGCGAGGTCGGTGAGCATCGCCCGCACCTCGGGATCGTCCTCTGCAGCCAGCCGCTCAATCCGCATACGGTTCACCGTACCCGCAACTGGTTGCCACAGGAGAGAGCCACGTGATCGTCGCCACCACGGAGAACCTCCCCGGATACCGCGTCACCCGCGTCATCGGCCAGACCTTCGGGCTGACCGTCCGCACCCGCGGGCTCGGCGGCAACATCGCCGCCTCCTTCCGCAGCCTGGCGGGCGGCGAGGTCGCCTCGTACACCAAGCTGCTCGAGGACGCCCGCCGCCAGGCGCTCGACCGGCTGGTGGAGTCGGCGACCGCGGCCGGGGCCAACGCGGTGGTGATGATGCGCTTCGACGGCTCGGAGATCGGCAGCACCATGTCCGAGATCGTCGCCTACGGGACCGCCGTGGTCGTCGAGCCCGTCTGATGACATGGGTGGCCCTCTACCTGGTGGTCGCCGTCCTCGTGCTCGGATTCGGGGCGCTCACCTGGAAGCTCGGCCGCGAGCGGTACCGGCCCTCCGGCGGCGGTCCGGCGGTGCCCACCGACGAGGTGCTCGTCGACCCCGAGACCGGCCGGCGCCAGCGGGTCCACATGAACCCGGCGACGGGGGCGCGCACCTACGTCGACGAGCCCGGCCCGGATCGAGGCAGCTGACGGCTCGCGACCACAGCCTTCCGCTTGCCGGACAGCGGTGGTAAGACGGTGCGATGGGCCACGCGGCGGACTTCCTCGGGCGCCTCTGGGGCGGCGGCCCCGGCGACGCCGACTCCCAGCGCGCGGAGATGCTCGAGCGGGTGCGCCGCGGCGGGGTGCGCGACGAGCGGGTCCTCGCGGCGATGGCCGCGGTGCCGCGCGAGGCCTTCGTCATCGAGGGGGACGAGGTCGAGGCCTACGCCGACCGCGCCCTCGCGATCGGCCACGGCCAGACCATCTCCCAGCCGCTGATGGTCGGGGTGATCGTCCAGGCGCTCCAGGTCCAGGATGGCGAGCGGGTGCTCGACGTCGGCACCGGCTCCGGCTACCAGGCCGCGGTGATCGCCGCCTGCGGCGGCCGGGTGATCAGCGTCGAGCGCATCGACGAGCTCGCCCGGAGCGCCCGGGCCCGGCTCGAGCGGCTGGGGATCGACGTCGAGGTGGTCGCCGCCGACGGCAGCGCCGGGCTCGACGGCCGCGGCCCCTTCGACGCCATCGCGGTCGGCGCCGCCGCGCCGCGCCCCCCGCTCTCGCTGATCCGCGCCCTCGCCCACCGCGGGCGCCTGGTGGTCCCGGTCAGCGTCGGCGACGATGGCGAGCGGCTGCTCCGCATCCGCCGTGACGGCGGCCACTGCGAGATGGAGGACCTGGGGCCCTGCCGCTTCGTCCCCCTGGTCGGCCGCGAGGGCTACGTCGAGGGTTAGCGGGGGGGCGCAGACTCCAGTACGAGGTCGCTGATGTCCCGGTGCGCGACCTCGCAGGGGCGCCCGGCGGCGTGGCGGTAGGTCACCGCCCCGGCGTCGGGGACGATCACCGAGGAGGAGGAGACCGTCCCGTAGAGGTCGCCGTGGACGCAGGCGCGCTCGGGATCGCGGAGCAGCTCCTCCATCTCCTGGAGCAGCGCCAGCGGCGTACGCGCACGGGCCACGGCGGCGTCGAGGGCGGCGAGGAGGTGCTCGATCCGCGGCTCACCGGGCTGGTCGAGGTCGTGGACGCTGACGACGTGCGGGCCGGGCGCCAGGTCGACGACCTCGAGCGGCACGGCGCCGTGCGCCGCCAGCGCCTGGGTATGGCTGAGCGCGAGCAGGTTGAAGGGGTTGTAGGCGCCCGGGTCGAGCCCGGTGACCAGCGTGCGCACCGCGGCGTCGTCGCCGGCGCCGAGGACGAGCAGGGGCAGCTCTCCGCGCGAGCGGCGCTCCGGGTCGCGCGACTCCGACCGGCGGTTGGTCACCGCCGCCACCCGGCCGTCCGCGGCCACCGCCATCCAGGTGCCGCCGGCGAGCAGGTCGCGCCCGCCGGCGATGCGGGGATGCTCGACGAGCACCCCGGGGGCCGCCGCGGGCCGCCCCAGGAACTCGTCACGGTTGGCGGCGAGCACCACCGGCACGCCGGGCAGGCAGCGCCAGGCGAGGAGGATCGTGCACATCGCCGCCTGCCGCCCGGACGTCAGGCCTGGCGGGCGGGGACGCGGAACATGCGGATCACCGGCCCGCCAGGGCGCTCCCGCGCCTCGGCCGCGGCCTCGCCGAAGGCGGCCATGAGGATCCGCCAGGTCGGCGCCTCCTCCGGAGGGTGGTCGAGGCGCAGCTGGGAGATGGTGACCGCGTACTGGTCGACCCCGTCCGCCCGGTTGGGATACCGCGCCCGGGTGATGCTCACCCGCATCCCCATCTCGTCGAGATCCAGGCTGTGCCGCCCGGTCTGGTGGGCCGCCGGCGGGGCCAGGAAGTCGTCGTCGGCGCGCTGGCGCAGCTCCCGCAGCAGGGAGTCGACGCTCAGATTCTGGGCGTTCTCGGTCATCCTCTCCCGAGCCTACGCCGATGGGACACCGCGGGGACTCCCCACCCATGTCCCCTCACGTTTAGAGTGGGCGCCGGCCGCGGTATCCAGGGAGCACGGCCCGCGGCCCCGCTCCGTTCTCGGAGGCGTCGGCGCCCGGCCAGGTCCACTCTCTCATCACCCCCGGAGGCACCCGTCTCATGGCAAAGACCGTCGGCATCGATCTCGGCACCACCAACAGCGTGGTGGCAGTGATGGAGGGCGGCGAGCCCGTCGTCATCGCCAACGCCGAAGGCGGTCGCACCACTCCGTCCGTCGTGGCCTTCACCCGCACCGGCGAGCGCCTCGTCGGCACGCTGGCCCGGCGTCAGGCGGCGGTCAATCCCGAGAACACCGTCTACTCGATCAAGCGATTCATGGGCCGGCTGCTCTCCGAGGTCACCACCGAGGCCAAGCAGGTCCCCTACAAGGTCGTCGCCGGCAACGCCGGCCGCGTCGAGGTCGAGGTGGCCGGTCAGCGGCACACCCCCGAGCAGATCTCGGCGATGATCCTGCAGAAGCTGAAGACCGACGCCGAGGCATATCTCGGCGAGAAGGTGACCGACGCGGTCATCACCGTCCCCGCCTACTTCAACGACGCCCAGCGCCAGGCGACCAAGAACGCCGGCCAGATCGCCGGCCTCAACGTTCTCCGGATCATCAACGAGCCGACCGCGGCATCGCTCGCCTACGGCCTCGACAAGAAGGAGAACGAGAAGATCCTCGTCTTCGACCTCGGCGGTGGCACCTTCGACGTCTCCGTGCTCGAGGTCGGCGAGGGCGTCTTCGAGGTGAAGTCGACCAACGGCGACACCCACCTCGGCGGCGACGACTACGACCGCCGCGTCGTCGACTGGCTCGCCGACGAGTTCAAGCGCGACCAGGGCATCGACCTGCGCGGCGACCGCCAGGCGCTCCAGCGGCTCACCGAGGCGTCGGAGAAGGCCAAGATCGAGCTCTCGCAGCGGCAGGAGACGGAGATCAACCTCCCCTTCATCACCGCCGACGCGAGCGGGCCCAAGCACCTCCAGATCACCCTGAGCCGGGCCCGGTTCGAGCAGCTGACCGACGACCTCACCGAGCGCTGCCGCAAGCCCTTCGCCGAGGCCCTCAAGGACGCCGGCATGACCGCCGCCGACCTCGACGAGGTCATCCTCGTCGGCGGCTCGACCCGGATGCCGGTGATCCAGGAGCTGGTCAAGCAGCTGAGCGGCGGCAAGGATCCGCACCGCGGCGTCAACCCCGACGAGGTCGTGGCGATCGGCGCCGCCATCCAGGCGGGCGTGCTCAAGGGCGAGGTCAAGGACGTCCTGCTCCTCGACGTCACCCCGCTGAGCCTCGGGATCATGACCGAGGGCGAGGTGAACACCCGCCTGATCGAGCGCAACACCACCATCCCCACCTCGAAGTCGCAGGTCTTCTCGACCGCGAGCGACAGCCAGCCGAGCGTCGAGATCGTCGTCCTCCAGGGCGAGCGCCCGATGGCGCGGGACAACCGCATCCTCGGCACCTTCATGCTCGACGGCCTCCCCCCCGCACCCCGCGGCATGCCCCAGATCGAGGTCACCTTCGACATCGACGCCAACGGCATCCTCAACGTCACCGCCAAGGACCGCGGCACCGGCAAGGAGAACCGGGTCACCATCACCGGCTCGACCACCCTCCAGAAGGAGGAGGTCGACCGCATGGTGAAGGAGGCCGAGTCCAACGCCGAGGAGGACCGCAAGCGCGCCGAGGCCGTGGAGACCCGCAACCACGCCGACCAGCTCGCCTACCAGGCCGAGAAGGCGCTCCGCGACGCCGGCGACAAGGTCCCCAACGACGTCAAGACCGAGATGGAGACCAAGGTCAAGGCGATCCGCGACGCCATCGCCGCCAACGACAACGACGCCATCAAGAAGGCCCACGACGACCTGCAGGCCAGCATCTCCAAGATCGGCGAGGCCGTCTACGCCCAGACCGGCCCGCCCCCCGGCGCCGGCCCCACCGGCACTGACGGCCATCCCGATGGCGGCCACCAGGCCGGCGGCGGCGCCGCCCCCGGCGGCGAGGACGTCGTCGACGCCGAGTTCAAAGAAGTCTGACCCTCCCTCGAGGAGCAGCAGCCCCCGGTTCACCCACGGTGAGCCGGGGGCTCTTTCTTTTCTCAGCCGCGCACGACGACGTGCACGACCCAGTGGCTCTGCTCCGGGGTCGTGCACCGCAGGGCCTCACCGCAGGTGGTGCGGTTCGCGGTGACATCCGCGCCCCCGGTGCTCACCGCGGCGAAGCTCTGCGTGACGGTCCCGCACCCGCCGCCCGGAACGCAGTTGCGCGACGACGGCGGATCCCCCTGCGTCGTCGCCGGCCCCTGCGCACGCAGGACGCCCGCATTCGAGCTGCCGTCCATCGTCCAGTAGGTGTTGTGCAGCGTCACCGTCAGCGTGTCGCCACGGTGCAGCGACAGCGTGCTCCCGTTCTGCGCCTCCGACGCCGTGACGCGCGCACCACTCCCCGCCGTCAC
>DATARS010000142.1:0-3250 GCA_036269455.1 Candidatus Dormiibacterota bacterium
CTGAGCACGTCCGCATCCGCAAGACCGGCACGCGCGACGGGCGGCCGGTGATGCTCGACGACGGTCACGTCGTCGAGGGTGACGAGCTCGGGCCGCCGACTCCGGGGATGCCCTACCTGGTGCGCCGCACCGTGATGGAGGAGGAGAGCGCTCCCGAGGTGTTCAACACCTCGCCGGTGCGCGCGGTGATCACCGACCGTGGCGGGGTCATCACCCTGCTCACCGACAACTCCCGGTACATGCTCGAGATCGTGGGGCGCTGATGCGAACAGCTGTTCGGAGCACGTAGAATCCGGGCATGGCTGACGCGGTCGCGGAGGTCAAGGCTCGTCTCGACATCGTCGAGGTGATCGGCGGCTACGTCCGGCTGCAGCGCAGCGGGCGCGACCACAAGGGCCTGTGCCCGTTCCACTCCGAGCGCACTCCGTCGTTCAGCGTCTCCCAGGACAAGCAGGCCTGGTACTGCTTCGGCTGCACCGAGGGCGGGGACATCCTCAGCTTCGTGCAGCGGATCGAGCACGTCGACTTCATGGGCGCGCTCGAGATGCTCGCCGAGCGCGCCGGCGTCGAGCTGGAGCGCGACAGCCCCGTCGACCGCCAGCGCGGCCAGGCGCGCCGCCGGCGCCTGCGGGTGCTCGAGCTCAACGCCCGCGCCCAGGCCTTCTACGAGCACATCCTCTGGTCGTCACCCGCGGGCGACCCGGGCCGCGCCCTGCTCGCCGAGCGCGGGGTCACCGAGGGCATCGCCCGCGACTTCGGGGTGGGATTCGCCCCCGCCGGCGGCGGCGGTGGCGACGCGCTGCTCCGCTACCTCGGCGCCAGGGCGCTGGGGACGGCCGCCGAGGCGGCGGAGGCGGGGCTGGCCCACACCGCGGATCGCGGCGGGCTGCCGCGCGACCGCTTCCGCAACCGGCTCGTGTTCCCCATCCGCGACGAGCGCGGCGACGTCCTCGGCTTCGGCGGGCGCGCCCTCGGCGACGCCGTGCCCAAGTACCTCAACTCGCCGGCCACCTCCGCCTACGACAAGTCGCTGGCGCTCTTCGGCATCGACCGGGCGCGCACCCCGATCGAGTCGGCGGGCTGCGCGGTGGTGGTCGAGGGGTACTTCGACGTCCTCGCCTCGGCCACCGCTGGGGTCGGGCACGCGGTGGCGAGCAGCGGCACCGCGCTGACCACCGGCCAGGTGCGCCTGCTGGCGCGCTGGACCCGCACCCTGGTGCTCTGCTTCGACGGCGACGACGCCGGCACCACCGCCTCCTCGCGGGCGGTCGACGTCATCGCCGCCGAGGGGCTCGACGCCCGGATCTGCGTGCTCCCGCCGGGGTTCAAGGACCCCGACGAGCTGGTGCGGCGCGATCCCGCCGGCTTCGCCGCCTGCGTCGCCGGAGCGCTGCCGGAGTGGCGGGTGCTCCTCGACCGCGCCATCGGCGACGCCGAGGCCGGCTCCGTCGAGGAGCGGCGGGCGGGTGCCGAGCGGGCGCTGGCGGTCCTCGCCCGGATCCCCGAGGCGACGGTGCGCGACCTGTACGTCCAGCAGGCGGCGAGCCGGCTGGCGCTGACGGCGTCGGCGGTCGGGGCGGACGTCGAGCGGCTCCGCGGCGAGCGGGGGAGGACGCCGCTGCGGGTGGTGGTCACCCCGCCCGCGGCCCCACTCGAGCAGGTCCCGGTCATCGAGGTGACCGGTGGGGCGCCGGTGGCGGCCTGGGAGGAGTATCTCGGCAGCGTGGTGGTGCAGCGCCCCGGGCTTGCGACCCGGCTGCTCGCCGAGCAGGGGCTGAGGCACGAGGAGATCGTCCATCCCTCGGTGCGCCGGCTCGTCGAGATCGCGGCCGCGCTCCCCGAGGACGGGCAGCTCTCCCTCCACGGGCTCGCCGCGCCCGAGCAGCGGCTCGCCGCGCGGCTGCTGCTCCGGCCGGTGCCCGAGCTCCGCGAGGATGCACCCGTCGAGCTCCTCGGCCGGGCGGTCGCCGACTGTGTCCGGCGGGTGCGCGACGCGGCGCTGCGCACCGCCCTGGCGACGCTCAAGCGCGAGCTGCGCATGGCCCGGGACGACGGGCGGACCGAGCTCGCCCAGCGGCTGGCGGCGAGGTTGCACGAGCTCGCCAGCGAGGGACATCGAGCTCGCGAGGCGGTTCAATGACAGTGGCCGGCGGCTGGCGCGTTAAATAGAGTGTGTCGAGAGGCGATGCGGCGATGGCGGCGGCGGCGCCCAAGGGACGGGGAGTAGAGATGGCGGCGAAGGCCAGGGCGCAGGGTGAGGGCGGTGCGGCCGTGACCGGCACGGACGCGCTCGTGGTGTCGGCGGAGGCCCTGATCGTCCGGGGGAAGGAGCAGGGCTACCTCACGCCCGACGACATCCTCCAGGCGTTCCCGGAGATCGAGGCCGAGCCCGATCACCTCGAGCGGATCTTCATCGTCTTCCGCGAGATGGGCATCGAGGTCTCCGACGGGGACCGCGACTTCGAGGCCGTCGACGACATCGACGACGAGATGATCGCCACCGCCGAGGCGATCGACTCCGTCTCCCTCGACGACCCGGTGCGCATGTACCTCAAGGAGATCGGCCGGGTCGCGCTGCTCCGCGCCGAGCAGGAGGTCGAGTACGCCAAGCTGATCGAGCAGGGCGACGACGAGGCGAAGAACAAGCTGACCGAGGCGAACCTCCGCCTGGTGGTCAGCATCGCCAAGAAGTACATCGGCCGGGGCATGTCCTTCCTCGACCTGATCCAGGAAGGCAACATGGGGCTGATCCGCGCCGTCGAGAAGTTCGACTACCACAAGGGATACAAGTTCTCGACGTATGCGACCTGGTGGATCCGCCAGGCGATCACCCGCGCCATCGCCGACCAGGCCCGCACCATCCGCATCCAGGTGCACATGGTCGAGACCATCAACAAGCTGGTCCGCGTGTCGCGCCGCCTCCTCCAGGAGCTGGGCCGCGAGCCGAGCGACGAGGAGATCGGCGAGGAGATGGGGATCACCCCAGAGAAGGTGCGGGAGATCGTCAAGGTCTCGCAGGACCCGGTCTCGCTGGAGACCCCGATCGGCGAGGAGGAAGACTCGCACCTCGGCGATTTCGTCGAGGACCGTGAGGCTGTCTCACCATCCGACGCCGCATCGCTGACGATGCTGCACTCCGAGGTGGAGGACGTGCTGGACACGCTGACGCCCCGCGAGCGGCGCGTGCTGCAGCCACGGTTCGGCCTGATCGACGGCCACCAGCGCACGCTGGAAGAGGTCGGGAAGCGAT
>DATARS010000143.1:0-20492 GCA_036269455.1 Candidatus Dormiibacterota bacterium
GCGGCGATCTCCACCCCCGGCACCCACTCGCTGAAGGCGGTGCGCTCGCCGGTCTTCCAGCTGCCCTTGATGAACTGGACGATGCGCACCGGCATCCGGTTGCCGGCGGCGCGCAGCGCCAGCCCCATGGCGGCGGTCGACTTCCCCTTGCCGTTCCCGGTGAAGACCAGGATGATGCCGCGGCGGTTCTTCTTGAGCTCGGGGTCCAACTCTTCCTC
Organism: Candidatus Dormiibacterota bacterium; assembly: GCA_036269455.1. Taxonomy (GTDB): domain Bacteria; phylum Chloroflexota; class Dormibacteria; order Aeolococcales; family Aeolococcaceae; genus CF-96. Next base: position 219 of record DATARS010000143.1, read on the forward strand.
GAGGCGCGGAGGTCCGCGAGTTGGCCCTGCACCGGCGGTTTTCTGGCTTCCGCAGTTTTCTCGAGAGGTGGGCTCTCGGGGGCGGCCACAGTAGCGCGACTGCGCCGGATTCTGACCGGCTTGCCCGCGCGGCGAGGGTGGCCCTGATCCTACCGGAGCGTGTCCCGGCTGCGCCGCCGTCGGCGCGTTCGAATTGCCTGAACGAATGGACGCGGCTGATCCGCTACTCTCCCAGGCATGAGAGGGAGGCGGGGCCCGCGACTCGCGGCCGCGCTCGGGGCGGTCCTCGTGGCCGCCGGAATCGTGGCCGCGCTGCGCCCCGCCACCGTCGCCGCGCCGCCGCCGCCGGCGGCGGCCGCCACCGCCCGGCCGATGATCGTCATCGCCCCCGAGCACCCCGGGACCCCGCGCATCGCGGGGATCCGCGGCTACACCCCCGCCGAGCTGCGCAGCGCCTACGGCCTCGACGGCAGCGACTCCCGCGGCCGCCTCGTCGCCATCGTCGACGCCTTCGACGACCCCACCGCCGAGGCCGACCTCGGCGTCTACCGCGCCCAGTTCGGGCTGCCCCCCTGCACCACCGCCAGCGGCTGCTTCCGCAAGCTCGACGCCCACGGCGGCGGCCGCTATCCGCGCGCCGACGTCGCCTGGTCGCGGGAGATCTCCCTCGACCTCGACATGCTCTCCGCCGCCTGTCCCTCGTGCCACATCGCCCTGGTCGAGGCCGAGGGGGCGGGCATCCCCGCGCTCGGGGTCGCGGTCAACACCGCCGCCTCGCTCGCCGGCGTCTCCGCGATCGGCAACAGCTACGGGGTCGCCGAATCGGCACAGGAGATGCAGTGGGACCCCTACTACCGGCACCCGGGGATCGCGATCACCGCGGCCTCCGGTGACGGCGGCTACGGCACCGGCTACCCGGCCGCGTCGCCGCTGGTCACCGCCGTCGGCGGCACCACGCTGCGCCGCGACAGCAGCTCCCGCGGCTGGTCGGAGACCCCCTGGTCCGGCGCGAGCAGCGGCTGCAGCCGCTACCAGCCCAAGCCCTCCTGGCAGCACGACGCCGGCTGCTCGCGCCGCACCATCGCCGACGTCTCCGCGGTCGCCGACCCGGTCAGCGGCGTCGCCATGTACGACACCTACGAGGGGCCCGGCTGGGTGATGGCCGGCGGCACCAGCGCCGCCACCGCCTTCATCGCCGGCGTCTACGCCCTCGCGGGGAACACCGCGTCGGTGGTCGCCGGGAGCTACCCGTACCTCCACAGCGATCAGCTCAACCCCGTCGCCGGTGGCTACACGCCGCCCGCCGGCCTGGGCACGCCGGCGGGGACGGGGGCGTTCTGAGGTCTGTTCCCTCAGTCGACGTCGCAGGGCAGGCGCATCCCCAGCGCGATGTGGATCGCCCGGTCGACCTCGGCCATCCGCTCGTCGGAGAGCTGCGCCACCCGCCGGTCGAGCGTGCTCCGAAGGATGGTGGCGATGACGTCCAGGTTCACCGCGCAGGCTCGATCGAGACCATCGGTGTGGTCCAGCAGGACCTCGGCGTCGAGGCTGCGGATCCGGGTGCTGAGCGGGGCGACCGTCACCCGGTCACGGATGCGATACGCCGCATCCCAGGACAGCAGGAGCACCAGATGCGGCGTCGGACGGAGCGCGGGTGGGGGCGGCCGGTGGGCGAGCCACACCTCGCCGCGGTGCACCGCTACGACTCATCGGCGACGAGCAGCTCGCTCGAGGTCTCGGTGAGCCAGCGCTCCACCTCGGTCTCGGGGATCGTGGCGTACGCCGCCGCGTAGCGCGACACCCGCCGCCGCTCCTCCTCCAGCTGGAGGTGGCGTCGGTACACCGTCGCGAGCTGCTCGCTGCGGGAGCGCCCGGCGCGTCGCCGGTCGCGCTCGACCGCGGCGAAGAGGTCGGCGGGCATCGACACCGTGAACTTGCGGGCCGGTTCGGTCATACCGGCAGCATACCCCGGTATGACCCCGGCCGGCCTCGCCGCACCGGGCGCGACCAACATGCGACAGTAGCCTCGACGGTCTGCGGGAGGACAGAGGCATGAGGACGCTCCAGAGCTACGTGATGGGCGCGTGGCACACGCCCGGCGGCGGCGGGACCGAGGTGCGGGACGCGACCACCGGCGAGCCGGTGGCGATGGTGTCGAGCGACGGCGTCGACATGGCCGGGGTGCTCGAGCACGCCCGCGGCGCCGGCGGGCCGGCCCTGCGGGCGACGACCTTCCAGCAGCGTGCGGCGATGCTCAAGGCGCTGGCCCAGCATCTCGGCGAGCACAAGGACGAGCTCTACGCACTCTCCGCCGCGGCCGGGGCCACGCGCAGGGACGCCGCGGGCGATGTCGACGGGGGCATCGGGACCCTCGCCGTCTACGCGGGACGGGCCCGCCGGGAGCTGCCCGACACCACCTTCCTCCTCGACGGCGAGGCCGAGCCGCTGGCCAAGGACGGGTCGTTCGCGGTGCAGCACGTGGAGGTGCCGCTGCAGGGCGCGGCGGTGCTCATCAACGCCTTCAACTTCCCGGTGTGGGGGATGCTCGAGAAGCTCGCGCCCGCGATCCTCGCCGGCGTCCCGGTGGTGGTGAAGCCGGCGACGCCGACCGCCTACGTCGCCGAGGCCTGCTTCCGCGAGCTGATCGCCTCCGGGGCGCTGCCCGAGGGGGCGGCCCAGCTGATCTGCGGGTCGACCGGCGACCTGCTCGACCACCTCGGCGGCCAGGACCTCGTCGGCTTCACCGGCTCGGCGGCGACCGCGGCGCGGCTGCGCGCCCACCCCGCCGTCGCCGGCAACGCGGTGCGCTTCAACGCCGAGGCGGACTCGCTCAACGCCTCGATCCTCGGGCTCGCCGCCGGGGCCTCGTCCGCGGAGCTCGGCCTCTATCTCGACGAGGTGGTGCGCGAGCTCACCACCAAGACCGGGCAGCGCTGCACCTGTATCCGCCGCGCCCTGGTGCCTGCGGCGATGGTCGAGCCGGTGCTCGAGGGCCTGCGCTCGCGGCTCGAGCGGGTGGTACTCGGCGATCCCCGCGCCGAGGGCGTCCAGGTCGGGCCGCTGGTCAGCCTGGAGCAGCGCGAGGACGTGCGCCGGGCGATCGCCGGCCTGCGCGCCGGGGCCGAGACGGTGCTCGCCGCCGAGCCGCGGCCGGTCGGCGGCGACGCCGAGCGCGGCGCCTTCCTGTCGCCGACCCTGCTGCTCGCCCGCGACCCGGCGCACCCCGCGATCCACAACCTGGAGGCGTTCGGGCCGGTGTGCACGGTGGTGCCCTACACGGAGACCGAGGAGGCGGTGGCGCTCGCCGCGCTGGGACAGGACAGCCTGGTGGCCTCGGTCTTCACCCCCGACGCCGCCGAGGCGGGGGCGCTGGCCCTCGGCCTCGCCTCGCACCACGGGCGCGTCCTGCTCGTCGACGAGAGCTGCGGTCGAACCTCGACCGGCCACGGCACCCCGATGCCCCAGACCGTCCACGGCGGCCCCGGGCGCGCCGGCGGCGGCGAGGAGCTCGGCGGCCTGCGCGCGGTCCACCACCACCTCCAGCGCACCGCGGTCCAGGCGTCGCCGGCGGTGCTCGCCGCGCTCAGCGGCAGGGAGGCGGTGACCGCGTAGCCGCCCGCGCCGGCTCAGCGCACCAGCGAGGCGACCTGGTCGATGACGGTGTCGAGCGCGGCCTCGAGCGGGGCGGTGTCGCGGCGCAGCTGGGCGAGCAGCAGCCCGCCCTGCAGCGCGGCGAGGATCCCCAGCGCGAGCCGGTCGGGGTCGGCGCCGTCGCGGAGCTCGCCGCGGCGGTGCATCGCCCGGAGACCGTCGCGGATCGCCCCCTCCCAGCGGTCGAAGGACTCGACCAGGGCGGCACGCGCCTCGGGGTCGACATCGGCGAGCTCGCTGGCGAGCGATCCGATCGGGCAGCCGCCCTCGCAGCCGCGGCGGCGGACCACGGCGAGGACCACGTCGCGCCAGGCGCGGACCGCGGCGACGCTGTCGAGACCGCCCAGGGCGGGCTGCTGGGCGTCGAGCACCGCCTCGGTCAGGAAGGCGATCACCGCCCGCACCAGGCTCCTCTTGTCGGCGAAATAGTGGTAGAGCTGCGAGGCACTGACCCCCGCCGCGGCCTGGACGTCCTCGGTGCTGGTGCCGGCGACGCCGCGCTCGTACATCAGCTGGGCCGCGGCGGCGACGATGCGCTCGCGGGTGGCCTGGCCCTTGCGGGTCAGCCGGGGTGGATCGGCGCTCATTTTGGAGTTGACACTCCAGAATCAATCCTGTACAAAATGGAGTGACCAGTCCAATATACGCCGGGAGAGCCGCCATGGCCACCACGCCGACCGCTCCGACCCCGACCATCGCAGAGCAGGTCGCCGCGCTCGACTCCGCGATGACGTCCCAGCTGCCCCCCGCCGTGCTCCAGGGCTTCGTCGACGAGCGGGCCGGCCTCGCCGCGACCGCGGTCCCCGCCGGGGTGGCCGCGGCGGGAACGCCGATGCCCGACGCCGAGCTGCTCGACGCCCACGGACAGGCCACCAGCCTCGGCGCGGCCCGCGCCGGACGGCCCGCCGTCGTCGTCCTCTACCGCGGCGCCTGGTGCCCCTTCTGCAACCTGGCGCTGCGCACCTACCAGGCGCAGCTGCTGCCGGCGCTGCGGAAGCGCGGCGTCGCCCTGGTCGCGATCAGCCCGCAGCGGCCCGACGGCTCGCTGAGCATGCAGGAGGCCAACGCGCTCGAGTACGCGGTGCTCTCCGACCCGGGCAACCGCATCGCCGGGGCGCTCGGGGTGCTCACCGCCCCGACCGACGGGACGCTCGCCTCCCAGGCCGCCCTGGGCCTCGACATCACCGAGGTGAACGCCGACGGCACCACCACCCTGCCGATGCCGACCACCGTGGTCGTCGACGCCGTGGGGACCATCCGCTGGATCGACGTCCACCCCGACTACAGCACCCGCAGCGAGCCCGCGGCGATCCTCGAGGCCGTGTCCCGCCTCTGACCGGTCAGTGCGCCGACTCCTCGGTGAGCGCCGCGTAGGCGGCCTCGTCGAGGAGCTCGGCGCCGGTCTCGTCGACATCCTCGAGGCGCATCAGCCAGCCCGCGCCGTAGGGATCGGCGTTGACCTTCTCGGGGGCGTCCCCGAGCGCGCCGTTGACCTCGGCGACCCGGCCACCCACCGGGGAGAAGAGGTCGCTCGCCGCCTTCACCGACTCGACGACACCGAAGCGCTCGCCCGCCTTCAGCGTCGCCCCCACCTCGGGGAGCTCGAGGAAGATGACGTCGCCGAGCTGGGCCTGGGCGAAGTCGGTGATGCCGATGCGCACGCCGCCGTCGATGGTCTCCACCCACTCGTGGGTCGCGCTGTACCGGAGGGCGCTCAGGTCGGGCACGTGGTCAGCTCCTTTCCCGCTTGTAGAAGGGCAGCGGCACCACCGCGGCGGTCGCGCTGGTGCCACGGATGTCGACCTCGAGGCGCTCGCGCTCGGCGGCCGCCGGTTCGACGAGGGCGGTGGCGATGCCGCACCCCAGCGTGAACGAGTAGCTGCCGCTGGTCACCTCGCCGACCCGGTGGCCGCCGTCGAGGACGGGATGGCCGTGGCGGGCGATGCTGCGGCCCTCGAGCCGCAGTCCCACGGTGCGCCGCGGCGGCCCCTGCTCGCGGATCCGGCGCAGCGCGTCGGAGCCGCAGAAGTCGCCCTTGGCGAGCTTGACCGTCCAGCCCAGCCCCGCGCTGTACGGGTCGACGGTCTCGTCCATGTCCTGGCCGTAGAGCCGCAGCCCCGCCTCGAGCCGCAGCGTGTCGCGGGCACCGAGCCCGGCGGGGACCAGTCCCTGGGGGGCGCCGGCCTCGAGCAGGGCGTCCCAGAGCTCGACGGCGCAGGCCGCGTCGATGTAGATCTCGACCCCGTCCTCGCCCGTGTAGCCGGTGCGCGAGACCACCGAGGTGTCGGTGTCGATGCCGGCGATCCTGGTGCCGGTGCAGGTGAAGTGCCGCAGCGCGCGCACGTCGGCGGCACAGAGCGGAGCCACGATGTCGAGGGCCGCGGGACCCTGCACCGCGATCAGCGCGGTGCCGTCGCTGAGATCGGCGAACTCGGTCTCCGCAGCGAGGTGCTCGCGCATCCAGGCCACGTCCCGGTGCCGGACGGCGGCGTTCACCACCACGAGGAAGCCGGCCCCGTGCAGCTCGCGGTAGACGACCACGTCGTCGACGACACCGCCCTCAGGCGTGCACATCACCCCGTAGAGCGCCTGCCCCGCCTGCAGCCGCGACGCGTCGTTGGCGACGAGGTGCTGGATCGATGCCTCGGCGCCCGCGCCCCCGAACCGCACCTCGCCCATGTGGGAGATGTCGAACATCCCGGCGCGCCCGCGCACGGCGAGGTGCTCGTCGCGGATGCCCGAGTACTGCAGCGGCATCTCGTAGCCGCCGAACTCGACCATCCTCGCCCCGAGGGCGACATGGCGGTCGTGGAGGGGGGTCCGCTGCGCCATGGCCGCTGGTTATAGCAGCACATGCCGGTGGCTACACTCGCGCCCATGGGATTCCCGCCGAGGCTTCTCGTGGCGGTGCTGCTGCTGCTGGCGGCCTGCGGCGGAGGCTCACCGGCCGGGCCCACCCCGGGCGGCCCGCGGGATCCCGGCAGCCAGGGCGGCACCCTGACCGTCGGCGTGGTCCAGGAGCCCACCTCCTTCCTCGCCGCCGGGATCGTCGACAGCATGCAGTACTCGGTCGTGGTCGACGCGCCGATCGCCGAGGGCCTGCTCTGGTACCGGCCCCTGGAGCAGACCGCGCACGCGCGCACCCTCGCCGACTTCTGGCGTCCGATGCTCGCCACCGAGGTGCCCACCCTCGCGAACGGCGATGTGCGCACCTCGGGCTGCGCCCCGGTGACCGTCGCCGGTGCGCCGGCCACCCCGGCGATGTGCGTGACCTGGAAGCTGCGCGGCGGTGTGCTCTGGCACGACGGCAGCCGGTTCGGCGCCCACGACGTCTGCGCGACCATCCAGTTCTTCTGGCTGCGCTACCGCGACCACAACCCCACCGCGCTGCTCAGCACCGCCGGTCCCGACCAGGTCATCGGCTGCAGCGAGGACAGCCCCACCCAGGCGACGGTGAGCTTCAGGAGCCAGTACGGCGCCTACCTGTCGCTCGGCTCCGGCGTCTACGGGATCATGCCCGCGACCCAGCTGGAGAACGCCTTTCGCGGCGACACCGACCTCGAGCGCACCCCGCAGACGGTGGACCTCTCCCGCGGGACCGGCGCGACCGGCGCCTACCGGGGGACCGACACCCTCGACCGCATCATCGTCGGGACCGGCCCGTACGTCCTCGAGCGCTACGACCCGGCCAGGTCGATCACCCTGGTGCGCAACCGGCGCTACTGGGACCCGCAGCACCAGCCCCACCTCGACCGGGTGATCTTCAAGTTCGTCGCCGACGTCACCTCCCAGCTCAACCAGGCGCGCGCCGGCGAGATCGAGATGGGGATGGACTACCGCCTGGCGCTGCTCGGCGACCTCGAGGACGCCGCCCGGCAGGGTCGCATCAGCGTGCAGACGATCCCGGAGTCGGGCGCGGAGAAGATCGACTTCAACATGTGCGCGGCGGCGCGCGGGCTCTGCGGCGCCAACGCCCGCCTCAACCCGATCACCGCCGATCCGCGGGTGCGTCAGGCCGTCATCCGGGCCGTCGACCGCGAACAGATCGTGAAGACCGTCGCCCGCGGGCAGTCGGTCGTCCCCCAGGACTCCTGGATCTACCTCGGCGAGGAGTACATCCGCGACCCCGGTGTCCCCACCACCGGGTACGACCCCGCGGCGGCGCGGCGGATCCTCGACGGCGCCGGGTATGCGGTCAGCCCCAGCTGTCACGGCGGCCGCGGCCGCGCCGCTCCCTCGGGCGCCTGCCTCGACCTCGAGCTCGTCACCACCTCGGGGAACGCCGCCCGCCAGCAGGCGCAGGTCGCGGTGCAGGCGTACCTCGAGCAGGTGGGGATCTTCACCACCCTCAGCACGATCACCGCGGGCCGGCTCTTCGGCTCCTACGCCGACGGCGGCGTCCTCTACCGCCACCAGTTCGACCTGGCGATGTACGGCGAGACCGGGTCGCCCGAGCCCGACGGCTGGTTCTCGCTCTACCACTCCGACTGCCACGGCGCATGTCCCGACGAGAACCAGATCCCCTCCGACGCCGATCACGGCCAGGGCCAGAACGCCACCGGAATCGACGATCCCGAGGTCGACCGGGGGTTCGACGATGGCCGCGCCACCGTCGACCTGGCCCGGCGGACGGTCGCGTATCGCGGGGTGGAGCGCCGGCTCGCCGCCGACCTCCCGGAGGTCCCGCTCTACCAGCAGGTGGTGGTGAACAGCCTCAGCACCCGCCTCCACGGGGTGCAGCGGAACGACCGGGTGTGGACCTTCGACATGTACGACTGGTACTGCACCGGCGGCCGCTGCCAGCCGTGAACGACCGCGGCATCGAGACCGTGACCGGGACGCCCCCGCCCGCCCCGCGCACCGTCAGCGCGTGGGACTGGAGCGACGTGCTCCTCAGCGTGCCGCTCGCCGTCCTGCTCGCCTTTGCGATCAGCTTCGGCCTGGTCACGGTGATCATCCCGCTGATCCCGACGCAGGACCACGACCTGCGCACCGCGGTCGGCAAGTTCCTGCTCCAGCTCTCCCTCTACGGCGGCGTCGTCGGCTCGGTGGTGCTGCTGGTGACGATGCGCCGTCACGCGCGGCTGCGCGACCTGGGATGGCGGCCGGTGCCGGTCCAGTGGGTGCTCCTCGCCGTCCCGCTGGCAGCCGGCGCCTACATTCTGGTGGTCGTCGCCGGCGCGATCGGCAACCAGCTCTTCCCCTCCGCACACAACGGGCAGCCCCAGGCGGTTCGCGACGCCTTCGGTCATTACCAGCTGCTCGCCGTGGTCGCGGTCTCGGTGATCGCGCCCCTCGCCGAGGAGACCCTGTTTCGCGGCTTCCTCTACGGCTGGATGCGCGGCCGGATGCCGCAGATGGCGGCGGTCGCGCTCAGCGCGCTGATCTTCGCCCTGGCCCACGCGGAGCTGGCGCTGTTGGTTCCGATCTTCGTCCTCGGCTGCCTGCTCGCCCTCATCTACGAGCGCAGCGGCAGCCTGGTGCCGGGGGCGATCATCCATGCGCTCTTCAACCTCATCGGCGTGCTGCTCATCTTCAGCACCACGCGCTGACGCCGCTAGCGACGCGCCGCCTCTACTCCGCGACCACCCCCACCGCGTAGCATCCCCGGCATGGTTACGCTCGGACCCGGCGACGGGACAATCAAGGTCTACTGCAAGCGCGAGGGGCTGGCGGCCCGGGTGGGGCACGACCTCACCCTCCAGGTCGCCCAGTGGAACGCGAACGTCGAGCTCGACCCGGACGACATCACCAGGTCGAGCGTCACCGCCACGTTGGACGGTCAGTCCCTCGAGGTGCTCGAGGGTCACGGCGGCGCGACGCCGCTCAGTGACAAGGACCGCAACGACATCAAGAAGAACATCGCCCAGAAGGTGCTGACGTCGGGCACCATCACCTTCCGCTCGACCTCGATCGAGAGCTCGGGTGACGGGAAGATCGGCGTGAACGGCGAGCTCACCATCGGCGGCGCCACGCGGCCGGTGCGGCTCGCGCTCACCCAGGACGGCGAGCGCTTCACCGGACGGGTGGTGATCCGCCAGACCGACTTCGGCATCAAGCCGTACAGCGCGATGCTCGGCGCTCTCAAGGTCGCCGACGAGGTCGAGATCGAGGTCGACGTCCGCATCCCGGCGGGCTGAGCCGGCCGATCCCGTCGATGGCGCCGTCCGGGCGCCGCGCGCCCCGGCCGATAATGGCGCCCATGCCCGAGCCCACGAGCCAGCCGCGGCCGGCGTCGAGCGCGATCCTCGCCCGCTACTGTCCGCGGTGTGCCACCGAGCTGGGGCGGCGCGACGTCGAGGGCCGGCAGCTCCCGGCGTGCTCGGCCTGCGACTACATCGCCTACCGCGATCCCAAGGTGGTCGCGGTGGCGGTGCTCAGCGACGGACCCGGCGCCGTCTGGCTGATCCGCCGCGGCATCGAGCCGCGGGTCGGTGAGTGGGCGCTGCCCGGCGGCTACGTCGACTTCGACGAGCATCCCCGCGCCGCGGCGGCGCGCGAGTGCCTCGAGGAGCTGGGCTGCCCGGTGCGGATCGACCGGCTGGTGGGGGTCCACCACGCCAACCTGGTCACCGCCGGGGTGGTGATCGTCGCCTACGCCGGCGCGATCGTCGCGGGCACGCCCCGCGCCTGCCCCGAGGTGCTCGAGGTGCGCTCCTTCCCCCTCGACGCGCTGCCGCCGCTGGCCTTTGCCACCCACTCGGCGATCGTCCGCGAGTGGCAGGGCGCCGAGGCCGCCCCCGCCCCATGACCGCGGCGCGACGCTGCTCGCTGGCGCTCGCCCTGCTCGGCCTCGGGCTGCTGGCGCTGGTGCTCAGCCCGGCCGCCCGAGGCGCTCCCGGGCCGGCCGGGGCGGCGCGGGCCGCGGTGGCGCAGGCGGTCGTGGCGGCGTCGTCGTCGACGTCGACCCACACCACCCACACCCACCACCACAGCAGCTCCGACACCCCCACCCCCACCCCCTGTCCGCGGCGCTTTCTCGACTTCTTCCGCGGCGACTGCGGCCAGCCGACCGACACCCCGGCCGCAGGCCCCACCTTCAGCTTCACCAACTCGGCGGCGGAGGTGACCATCCCGCCGACCGCAACCCCACGGCCGGCGCCCACCGCCACTCCCACCCCGCTCGACACCCCCTTCCCCATCGACCCCGGTGCCGGCGGCGGCGCGCCGACCACCACCACCTCCACGCTCACCACCGCCGCCGACGCCGGCGGCGCGCTGCCCGCGAGCGGCGGCGGCTCCGGCGGGGGGATCGGCCTGCCACTGGTGGCGGGACTCCTGATTCTGGTGCTGCTCGGCGGGAGCGCCGGGCTGGCGGTGATGCGGCTGCGCTGACGCGCCGGGCCGTCGCGAACGCCGTGATCGGCTCGTGACCGCTCCTCCACGGAAGCCTCGTCGAAACCGCCGTACAGTGCCGCCGGCATGCTCCAGGACCCTCACCCGTGAGCCCGCTCCTCACCCAGCCCGCCATCGAGGCCGCCCCCGCCCCCTCCCGACGGGGTGAGGCCGTCCTCGACATCGCCGGCAGACGCCCCGCGTCGCGGCCCCCGGCCGCAGGCGCGGAGCCGCCGGCGACGGGTCTGTGGTCGCGCCTGCGCGCCCCGCTGCCCCTCGGCGGGATCTGCCGCGAGGCGCCCTGCGCCCTGCTCGGCGCCATCCTGCTGCTCGGCATCTTCCTGCTCGACGGCCGGGTCGGCTCGCGGGGCACGGTGGAGTCGCTCGCCGCCCTGCCGGTGCTCGCCGCCACCCGGCTGCTGCCCCGCCGGCTCCTCCTGCCGCTGGTGACCCTGGCGATCGCCCTCGACCTCGCCGGCCCTGCGGTCCACGGCGAGACCGTGATCACCGCGGTGGCGCAGTGCTCGGTGCTGCTCGTGCTCTCGGCGGTCGGCCGCGGGGCCACCGTCTCCCGGCTGCGTCTCGGCGACGCCGAGCGCCACGCCCGCGACCTCGCCGCCGAGAAGGAGCGAGCCACCGAGCTCGAGGAGGCCAAGTCGGACTTCCTCCGGCTCGCGTCCCACGAGGTCCGCGCCCCGCTCACCGTGCTGCTCGGCTACATCGGCCTGCTCGAGGACGGCATGTTCGGCGAGGTCTCGCCGCAGACGCGTGACCAGGTGCTGCCCGTGCTCCGCGCCAAGGTCGACGAGCTCGTGGCCCTCTCCGAGGCGATGCTCCAGGCCGCCCGCCTCGACGACGGCCGCCTCGAGCTCTCCACCGAGCCGGTCGACGTCTGCGAGCTGGCCGAGGCGGCCGCCGCCCGCGTCGAGCCGCTGCTCACCACCGCCCACCACCTCCGGGTCGAGTGCCCGCCGCTGCCGGTCACCGTGCACGGCGACCGGATGCGGCTCATCACCGTGCTCGTCAATCTTCTTGCCAATGCCGTCAAATACTCGCCATCCGGCGGGGACGTGCGCTGCACGGTGCGCAGCGGCGAGGGCCTGGCGGTGATCACGGTCAGCGACCAGGGCATCGGCATCGAGCCCGAGGACGTTCCGCGGCTGTTCACCCGCTTCACCCGGGTGGTGCGCGGCACCGACACCGAGATCCCCGGGACCGGCCTGGGGCTGTACATCGCGCGCCAGCTCGCGCGCAAGCACGGCGGCGACATCATCGCCGCCTCCCGTCCCGGGGTGGGCAGCTCCTTCACCGTCACCCTGCCCCTGGCCGGCTGATCCGGCGCTCGGCTACCCTGGCCGGCCGTGAGGAGCCGGGGCGGACGGCGGCGGGCGAGCAGGCGGCGGAACGGGGGCCTTCGCGCCGGCTGCGTGGTGGCGATCCTCCTGGTGCTGCTGGTCGCCGGCGCCGGCGGGGTGGTCGCCTGGCAGGCGGCGTCGTCCCCCGACCTCGGCGCCGCGCCGCGCGGGCCCGACGACGGCCACACCCGCCTCCAGATCGCCGCGGCGATGGGGCGAAAGGCGGCGCAGGGGCTGGCGGTCAGCCCCCACACCGTGGTGACCCTGAGCGAGCAGGACCTCACCACCGTGCTCCGCTCGAGCAACCCCGCCGCGCAGCAGTTCCAGGACCCCGAGGCGCGGGTGCGCGACGGCCTGGTGGTGATCGACGTGCGCACCACCCTCGGCCCGGTGAGCATCACCGCGGTGGGCAGGGTCGGGCTCGGTCTCGTCTGCCCGGCCGACGGCGCCCCCGACGTCGCCGCCGACGTGCGCGACATCTCCGCCGGGCGGATGCCGCTGCCCGGGTGGGCGGTCTCGCAGATCCGCGACCGCATCTCCCGGGACGTCGATCTCCACGGGCTGCTCGCCGACGCCCAGCTCGACCCGGTGCGTCCCTACCTCGACTCGGTGAACGTCACCGACGCCGGCGTGGCGCTGGGATTCCACCGCCCCGGGCTGCTCCAGCCCTCGACGACGTGCGGCCAGGGAGGCGGCTGAGCGGGCCCGAGGACACGAAACGACGCCGCATCCGACCGTCCGGCAACGGACGGGTCACGGGGCTCAGGCAGCCCGTCCCGGCGCATCCGTGCGTGGTACTACTCGGAGCCGACACCGCAACTGGGAGGCCCCTCGTGCTTCGTCGCCGCATCCTCATCGTGGACGACGACCCCCGCCTGCTCCACGTCGTCTCGATGTACCTCACGATCGAGGGCTACGACGTCGACGCCGAGCTCGACGGTGCCGACGGCCTCCGCCGCCTGGAGGAGGCGCGGCCCGACCTCGTGATCCTCGACATCATGATGCCGGGCATCGACGGGCTCGAGGTCTGCCGGCGGATCAAGACCGATCCCCGCACCCGCTCCATCCCGGTGCTGATGTTCACCGCGCTCAGCGGCGACGACGACGTCGAGATGGGCCGCACCGCCGGCGCCGACCGCTTCATCAACAAGCCCTTCAGCCTCGTCGGCCTCGCCACCGTGATCCGCTCCTACCTCGCCGAGGAGCACAGCCTCGCGGTGTGAGGCTCTCAGCCGGGCCCGGTGTCGATCTTCCAGTCGCCGCCGACCTTCTTGAGACGGATGTCCTTGTTCACGCCGGTGAACTTGACGGTCACCGTCGCGGTGTCGCCGCTGATGGTGGTGCCGGCGAGGACGGCGCTGCGGTAGACGGCCTTCTCGTCGTCCTTCAGGGTGCCCGCCTCCACCTTGAAGGCGGCGGCGCAGTCGGTGGTCTTGGTCTGCTGCTTCACCTTGTCGACGAAGGCGGTGGCCGCGTCCGGGGTGAGCAGCCCGCAGGCGGTCCTGCCGTCGTCGTCGAGCACCGCCTGGATGTAGTTGCGCACCGCGTCCTTGATCTGGTCGCTGTCGGAGGTGCCGCAGGCGGCGAGGCTGCCGGAGGCGGCGAGGCCGGCGAGGACGAGCGCCCAGCGGCTGCGGGAGGACCGGCGCACCTGGAGCATGGACCGGATGTTCCCACCTGCCGCCGGGGTCGTGCACCGGAGTGGCCGGACCGGCCCCTGTGAGAGGATCGCAGCATGCCGACCCGGGAGTGGGACGCCCCCACCTACGACCGCGTCTCCGCCCCCCAGTTCCGCTGGGGGCTGGCGGTGCTCGACCGCCTCGAGCTGAACGGCGACGAGCGCGTCCTCGACGCCGGCTGCGGCAGCGGCCGGGTCACCGAGAAGCTGCTCGAGCGGCTGCCCCGGGGCACGGTGGTGGCGCTCGACGGCTCCGAGGCGATGCTCGCCGAGGCGCGCCGGCGGCTCGCCGCCCATCTCGACCGCGTCGAGCTGGTCTGTGCCGACCTCGGCCGGCCGCTGCCCGCGATGGCGCCGGTCGATCACATCCTCTCGACCGCAACCTTCCACTGGGTGCCCGACCACGACACCCTCTTCCATCACCTCGCCGCGGCCGTCCGCCCCGGGGGCCGGCTGGTGGCGCAGTGCGGCGGCGCCGGCAACGTCGAGTCGGTGCGGTCGGCCGCTCGCCGGCTGGACGGCGGCTGGGAGGGCCCGCAGAACTACGCCACCGCCGAGGCCACCCGCGAGCGGCTGGAGGCGGCGGGCTTCGTCGAGGTCCGGACCTGGCTCCACGACGAGCCCACCCCCTTCGAGGCGGGCGAGCAGCTGACCACCTTCCTGCGCACCGTCATCCTCGGCGCCCATCTGCAGCGGATGCCGGCGGAGCGGCACGACGCCTTCGTCGAGGCGGTGGCGGCCACCCTCGGCCCCCAGCCGGTCGTCGACTACGTCCGGCTCAACATCCTGGCGACGCGCGCCTCGTGAGCGAGCCCCGGCTCAGCCACCTCGACGAGCAGGCGACCGCACGGATGGTCGACGTCTCCGCCAAGGACGAGACCGAGCGCTCCGCCGTCGCCGAGGGCCGGGTGCGCTGCGACGCCGCCACCCTGCGCCTGGTCGAGACCGGCATGGCCGTCAAGGGCGACGTCCTCGGGGTCGCCCGGATCGCCGGGGTGCTGGCGGCCAAGCGCACCGCCGAGCTCATCCCCCTCTGCCACCCGCTGCCGCTCACCCACGTCGACGTCGACCTCGCCTGCGACGCCTCCCTTCCCGGGGTGCGCATCCGTGCCACCGCCCGCACCGTCGGCCGCACCGGGGTGGAGATGGAGGCGCTGACCGCGGTGGCGGTCGCCGGCCTCACCGTGATCGACATGATCAAGAGCACCGACCGGTGGGCCACGCTCGAGGGCATCGGGATGGTCGCCAAGCACGGCGGCCGCAGCGGCAGCGTCGAGCGCCCCCCGGAGCGCGCCCTCTAACCCCTCCCCGGCGGCTCGTGGTTCGGCCGGTCGCCGGCGATCAGGCGCAGCGCGTGGGGGATGGCCTCCCAGACCGCGTCGAGACATTCCGCCACCGCCCGGGGGCTGCCGGGCAGGCAGAGCACGAGGCAGCCGCCGCGCACGCCGGCGATCTGCCGGGAGAGCATCGCGTGAGGGGTGGAGACGAGGCCACGCAGCCGCATCGCCTCGGCCATCCCCGGCACCTGGTAGTCGAGCAGCGGGGCGACGGACTGGGGGGTCACGTCGCGCGGGCCGACCCCGGTGCCGCCGGTGACCACGAGCAGCGCCGCCTCGGCGGTGGCCACGGTCACCGCGTCGCGGATCGCCGCCTGCTCGTCGGGGACGATGTCCCGGCGCACGACGGTCGCGGGCATGTCCTCGAGGCGGGCGGCGATCAGCGCGCCGCTGGTGTCCTCGCGCTCCCCGCGCGCGCCGGCGTCGCTCACGGTGAGCACGGCGGCGCGAACGGGGACGGGCGCGGACATCGCCCCGGAGGGTACGAATTAGGCAGCGGGCTCGGCCACCCGGTGGGGCGGATGCGGGCTCGGGCCGCGATCGCCGCCGTCGAAGTCGTCGCCCCGCTCGGTGGCCTTGCGGGCCAGGAGCCGCCCCTGGATCTCGTAGAGGCGATCCATGAGGTGGACGATGGTGACCCGGCTGCGCAGCTCCTGCCTCACATCGGGGGGGAGGACAGCCGTCAGCTGCATCAGCCTGGCCTCGTAGGACGGCGGCACCCGCTTGCGATCGGTGAGATGCAGCTCCTCCAGATCGGCGATCAGGCCGTCGATGAGGCGGACGGGCTCGGCCATCCGTCGACGCTCGGCATCGCTCCTCCAGCGGTGCCGGATCCCCGCCAGGATCTGCTCATTGGTCTCATGCAGCGCGCTCATTCCCGCTCATCCATACGTAACGGGTCAATTAGTGGTTGCGTCCCTTCCCTCGTCCCCCTCGAATCCGCCCTTTCGGAGGGGATGGTCACGGTCCGGACCATCTGTTATCAGTACGCTACCGGTGCGGCGCCCGGACTGGTATACCCCTTCCGGGGGAGACACAAATTTCGGGAGTGTGGGATGCGGCCCCAGCGTGACCCTCGGAGCACGCCGGTCGAGGCCCCGTCGGGCCCCGCCCCGGGCCTCGGCGTCGCCGCCGGACGGGTCGCTCGCGCCGCCCGTTCGGTGAACGCGGTGATCGCCGCGCCGGTGGAGCGGCGCAGCGTCCACGCCTTCCACCAGCGGCCGCTGGTGTACGGGGCGATGGCCGTCTACGCGGTGGCCTCGATCGGGCTGATGGCGACCCGGCAGGTCGGCCTCACCTCCGAGCACGCCCTGCTGCTGCTGCTGGTGTGCTTCGCCGTCTTCGGTCGGGCCCGCCCCTTCGTCTGGGACTGGCTGCCCTTCCTCTTCGTCGCGGTGATGTTCGAGGACCTCACCGGGGTGGGCGCCAAGGTCGCCGGCAGCGTCCACGTCCTCGCCCCCATCGTGCTCGAGAAGAGCCTCTTCGGCGGGGTGATCTGGACCCTCTGGCTGCAGCAGCACCTCGGCGTGAGCGAGATCGGCCGGGTGCTCGGGGTGGTGCTCGCCGGCGAGTACCTCTTCCACTTCGCCGCCCCGCTCGTCGCCGGGCTGTGGCTGTGGCTCCGGCACCGCGACCGCTTCGGCACCTTCGTCGGCGCCTACGTGATGGTCATGGCCGCCGGCTTCCTCGTCTACCTGCTCTACCCGGAGATGCCCCCCTGGCTGGCCGCCCAGAACGGCGACCTGCCCCCGGTGCACCGCATCGTGGTCGAGACCCTGCAGAGGCTCGGCAGCTTCGGCACCTTCTACGCCGGCGCCGACCCCGAGCCCAATGCGGCGATGCCCTCGCTCCACGTCGCCGTGCCGATGGTCATCGCCTGCGCCGTCGTCGCCGTCCGCGGGGTGCGCCGGCCGCGCTCCTGGCTGTGGATGCTCTACCCGGCGACGGTCTCCTTCGGCGTCATCTACCTCGGCGAGCACTACATCGCCGACGTGGTGGTGGGCCTGGCCCTCGGCATCGCCTGCTACGCGGCCGCCGAGCTCGGCTACCAGGCCGGCCAGGGCCGCCGCCGCCCCAGCCCGGTGCGGGTCCCGATGGGCCCGGGCAACCCGGCCACACCGTGAACCTGGCCGGCATCCTGGAGTGGTCCGCGCGGCTGGCCGGCTGCACCGAGGTGCCCGCCGACTCCCAGGTCTACGTCGAGGCGCCACAGGACGTGCATCGCGTCCTCTTCGGCATCGACATCGACATCGGCGAGCTGCTCTACGCCCGCGACGCCGGCTACGACGCGGTGATCGCCCACCACCCCGCCGGCGACCACGCCCGGATGGACTTCGGCCGGGTGGTGCGCCGCCAGGTCGAGCAGATGGCGGCGGAGGGGATCCCCCGCGACGTCGCCGAGGCGGCGGTCGACGAGCGGCTCGGCGCGTCGCACCGCGCCGCCCACATGAGCAACTACGGCGCGGTGGTCGACACCGCCCGGCTGCTCGGGGTGCCCTTCTGCAACGTCCACCTCGCCTGCGACCTCATCGGCCGCCAGGCGATCGTCGACCTGCTCCGCCGCCGCGACGGCGCCGGCAGCCCGGTGTCCGAGGTGCTGGACTGGTTCGACGAGTTCCCCGAGATGGGGGCGGCGCTGACCCGGCCCGAGCAGTGGGTCGGCGAGCCGGCGTCGCCGCTGGGGCGCTGGACGGTGGCGATGGCGGGCGGCACCAACGGCGGCTACCCGGTCTTCCGCGAGTACTGGCGCCACGGCGTCGACACCGTCTTCGCCATGCACTGCGCCGAGGCCGACGTGCAGCGGCTGCGCGCCGAGGCTCCGCCGGGCAAGAGCCTGGTGGTCACCGGCCACATGGCGACCGACAGCATCGGCATCAACCGGGTCATCGCCGGGCTCCAGGAGCAGGGCATCGAGGTCACCCGAACCAGCGGCATCGTCGCCCCCTGAGCGTGCCGCCGCGCAGCCGTCGACGGCTGCACCTCCTCGTCCTCGCCGCCGCCCTGGCACTGACGGCGTGCTCGTCCTCGCCGCCCGCGCCGCCCGCGCCGACGCCCTCGCCGCCGGGCGCCCGGTCGGTGGCGACGGCGCTGGCCGCGGCCGAGGCGCTCTTCTTCGCCAACCACTACGACGACGCCCAGCGCCGCTACGCGGAGCTGGTCGCGGTCGCCCCCGGGAGCGCGAGCGCACATGCGGCGTATGCGCTCTTCCTCAACTACCGCATGGACTTTCCCTCGGCGCTGAGCGAGGCGAAGGCGGGGGTCTCGGCGGCCGGCGGCGACGGCCGCGTGCGCGCGGTCCTCACCCGCGTCCAGGACTGGTCGATGCACATCGACGACGCGGTGGCGTCGGGCGCGAGGGCGATCGCGCTGGCGCCCGCCGACCCGCTGACCCACCTCTTCTACAGCGAGGCGCTCGCCGACCACGGGGACACCGCCGCGGCCCAGGCGCAGATCGACGCGGCGTCGAAGGCGCTCGGCCCCCATTCCACCGACTACGAGCGCGCCGAGCTGCAGCGCGAGCGGGCCAACCTCGCCCGCGACAGCGGCGACACCGCCGGGGAGCTCCGCGCCGACGTCGCGGCGCACGATCTCCAGCCGGGGTGGATCGAGCGGTCCTCCGAGCTCGCCGGGGCCTACATCGACAACAACCAGCTCCCCGGCGCCCACCAGGTGCTCCAGGCGGCGCTGGCGCTGGCGCCGGACGACGCCCGGCTGCTCACCACCCTCGGCAGCGTCGCCATCCAGCAGCCCGACTATGCCACCGCCGAGCAGGTCTACACCCGGCTGCTGCGGCTCAGCCCGCGCGACCCCACCGTCCTCGAGTCCGCCGCCCTGGTGGCGATGGCGGTGCACCGCGACTCGAAGGGGGCGCGGGCGCTGCTGCTCCGCGCCATCGCCGCCGACCCCACCGACGTCGCCGCCGCGGCCTTCATCCTCCACCTCGCGCGCAGCGTCGACGGCGACGAGGCGGCGGCGCGCGAGCAGATCGTCGACACCGTCGCCACCGTGGAGGGCGCCGACGGGTCGCATCCACGGCCGGTGACCGTCCCCGACCCGAACGCACAGCTCCACGCTCACGGCCTCGTCGCCCTCGCCGAGGTGAACCGGGCGCGGCTCGCCGCGGGGATGGCGCCGGTGACCCTCGATGCCGGCCTCAGCCAGAGCGCCGACTCCCACTGCTTCTACTGGCTGGCGAACAACGCGCTGCCCCAGGTCGCCGACCTCGGCATCCACCAGGAGACCCCGGGCCAGCCCGGCTTCACCGGGGTGCGCGCCGGCGATCGGGCGTACGCCGCCGGCTTCCGCGGGGGCGGGATCTACGAGGACATCACCCACCGCGGCGGTGCCACCGCGGCGGTGTCGGACTGGGTCGACAGCATCTACCACCGCTTCCCGATCGTCCGGCCCGAGCTGCGCACCATCGGCTATGCCGACTGCACGATCGGCCCGCTGCCCATGGAGGACATGGAGTTCGGCATGGGCCCGCCGCCGGCGCGGACCACGCCGCCGGTGCTGGTCCCCGCCGACGGCCAGAACGGGGTGCCGACCACCTTCCTCGACAACGAGCTCCCCGACCCGCTCCCCAAGGGGGCGCCGCGCAACGCCGGCTTCCCGGTGACCGCCACCTTCCCCGGGGGCGCGTCAGTGCGGCTGGTCGGCCTCAGCCTCCGCGACGCCGCCGGCGCCGAGGTGCCCGCCTACACGCTCTCGCCGACCGCGGACGACGAGAACTCCGCCTGCCTGCTGCCGCGGTCGCCGCTGAAGCCGGGCAGCCACTACACCGCCACGCTCAGCGCGGTCGTCGATGGCCAGAGCCTGGTGCGCACCTGGAGCTTCGTCACCCAGTAGCCCCTGCCCGCTATGGTTGCGCCGCCATGCCCGACGTCCACGGCGACCTGGTCCGCGCCGTCCGCTCCGC
>DATARS010000144.1:0-5103 GCA_036269455.1 Candidatus Dormiibacterota bacterium
ACACCGCAGCGGGTCACGCTGGACCTCAACACCCTGCGAGATCGAGGCGTGCGGATCGCCGGCCGGCTCGGCGCCATCACCGACGGTGTCGCCCAGTTCTCCGGCTCGCTTCGCAACGTCTGCACCCTGGCCGACCTCAAACTCAACCGGCTCCTCGACACGCTCGACACCTGGGCCGCCACCGCCGGCCTCGACGGCGACGTCGACCCACCCCACCGGTTCCCCCCGACGGCCACGGCGGCGTCTCCGACCCTGACCGTCGACCTCCGCCGCGGTGAGATCGGCACCATCATCTGGGCCTGCGGCTATCGCCCCGACTACTCCTGGCTCCACCTCCCGGTCCTCGACCGCCGCCAGCGGATCAGCCACGACGGCGGCGTCGTCACCGGCGCACCCGGCGTCTACCTCCTCGGCACCCCGTTCCTCCGCCGCCGCCGATCCAGCTTCATCAGCGGCGCCGAGGACGACAGCCGAGAGCTCGCCGACCACCTCCTCCACTTCCTCGACGGCCGCCGGCCTCGATCAACAGCCAGCCCGAGCCGTCGTCCAGCGGCCGCCGTTTGGGACGCCAAATGCGGCATCCAGCGGTGACGAACGCACATCCCGCGTTCATCCGCACCCCTCGGCGCAACTCGATCCTGACACCCCCAAGTATCAGGATCTGGTGCCGGGAAAGGGAATCGAACCCTTACGCCCTTACGAGCACAGCGCCCTGAACGCTGCGTGTCTACCAGTTCCACCACCCCGGCGTGGGCACCGATGCTACCCGATCCCCGCCCCGAAATGACAGGCCGCGATCGTCATTTCGCGACCCTTTGCCAGGCGGTGACGAGGTCGTAGCGGTCGGCGCTGGAGCCCGATGCCGGGACGGGCAGATCGAGTGCCTCCGCGCCCGCCAGCGAGATCAGCGGCGAGTAGAGGAAGACCGCTGGGGCGCTCGCCGCGAGGTCGCGGTCGACCTCCTCGACGGCGGCGCGGCGGAGCTTGGGGTCGCTCTCCTGGGCGAGGCGGTCGAGGGCGCGGTCGAAGACGAAGTCGGCCTTGAGACCGGAGATGTTCAGACCCTTCGGAGGGATCTCGTCCGAGCGCCACTGGGAGCTGATGTCGGGGTCGGCGCCGTTCTCGAGGTGCTCGAGGGCCATGTCGTACGGCCGCCCGGCGCTGGTGAGCGTGGTCTCGAAGCTCGCCGGCTGGACGAGGTCGACCTCGACGTCGACGCCGAGCCCGCGGAGCTGGTGCGCGATCTGGCGGGCGACCGCGGGCATCGGCTCCTCGTCGGTGACCATCAGCCGCTCGACGAGCCGGGCGGTGGCGTGGGTGCGGACCTGGCCCGGTCCCGGCTGGGTCCAGCCCGCCGCGTCGAGGGTCCGCGCCGCGAGCGCCGGGTCGCCGGCCGGGACGGTGGGGTGCGGGACCCAGCGGACGCCGAGCGGGATGGGATCGGTCTGGGGCACGCCGGCGCCGGGGACCGCGGCGGCGACGAGGGCGCGCCGGTCGATCGCCGAAGCGATGGCGTGGCGCACCGCGGGCTGGTCGAGCCCGGCGCCCTGGCTGGCGGTGTTGAGGAGCAGCTGGACGGTGCCGAAGCTGACCATGTCGTGGAGCCGGGTCCCGGGCACCGCTGCGGCGGCGGCACGCTGGCCGGCGGTGGTGGTGACCAGGGCGTCGGCCTGGCCCGCGGCGAAGACCCGGAGCGCCTCCTCGAAGGTCCGCAGCAGGCGCAGCTCGACCGTGTGCATCGGCGGGGGCCGTGGGGCGTGGGGGTTCGGCGCCAGGAGCAGGGTGGCGGCGTCGGAGCGGACCACGCGATACGGGCCGGAGGTGGGCAGTGAGCGGGCGCTGGTGTGCGCCAGCTCCGCCGCCGGCTGGGCGATCGCAGCGGTGGGGAGGATGGGCAGGTCGGCGATCGCCACCGGGAAGGAGCCGCGGGGACGCCGCACCCGCATCGTCACCGCGACCGGCGACTCCACGGTGATGGCCACGTCCTTCCACGCCTCGGCGAGCTGGGTGTCGGGAAAGTCGGACGACTGCACCAGGGAGATCGTGGCGGCGACGTCGCGGGCGGTCAGCGCGGTGCCGTCGGACCACTGCCGGCCCGCCGGGAGGGTGAAGGCGTAGGTGTGGCCGTCCGTGCTCACCGACCAGGCGGAGGCGAGGTCGGCGGTGGGCCGGCTGTCGGGACCGAGCCGGAGCAGCGATCGGTAGAGGAGATGGCCGACGTCGCGGACGGCGCTGTCGTCGCGGTCGAAGAGCGGGTCGAGGGTGAGCGGGCGATGGAGGGCGACCACCGCCTCGCGGTACTCGGCCGCGGGTGCGGGATGGAATGCCGAGGTGGAGGCGGCGAGGGTGCCGCCGGCGGCGACGCTCGCGACCCCGGCGACGATGGCGACCTGGACGGCGCGACGCCGCCCTCGGGTCAGTGTGACCCGACGTACGTGTTGATCGCCGACACGACGATGAGGATCCCGATCATCACCGCGGTCGCTCGGAGGAGGGTCCGTTCCAGGCCGCGGCGACGCCGGTAGCCGCCACCGATGTCCCCACCCCCGCCGATCGTCCCGCCGAGACCACTCGCCTTCGGAGTCTGGAGCAAGACGCCAAGCATGACCAGGACGGCCAGGAGAACCTGGAGGACGGAAAGGACTGTCTTCACCCAAAAGGACCTCCGCGAATGCGCCGGGGAAGTATAGCCGCGCCCGGCCGCCGCCTCGGAGAATCAGAGTTGTGGTCATGCGTTGACGACTCTACATATTTGTAGTATGGTCCCGCCATGCCTCCTCTCCCCCGCCTCCGTCTCCGCCGCTTCGCCGCTCTGCTGGTCCTCCTCGCGGATCTCTGCGCCTGCGCTCCCGCCGTCCCCGGGGCCGCGTCGAGCGCGCCGCCGCCCCGGTACCCGACCGCCGCCGGCCCCCCGGCCGGCGTCGGCACCGACACCGTCCAGGTCCTGGCCCGCGGAGCCGTCGCCTTTCCGGTGATCCGGCGGTTGATCGACGGCGCCCGCCAGCGCGTCGACGCCGAGGTGTACGAGCTCGGCCGCGCCGATCTCCTCGACGCCCTCGTGGCCGCCCGGCGCCGCGGCGTCGAGGTGACCCTGATCACCGACCCCAGCGTGCCGGCGAGCGCGGCGGCGGCCGCCCACCTGGAGGGCACCGGGGTCGCGGTGGCCCTCTACCCGGTGCGCCGCCAGATGATCGACCACGTCAAGCTCGTCGTCGTCGACGGCGGCGACGCCGCCGTGGTCGGCGGCATCAACTGGGGCACCGGTTCGGAGCGTAACCACGACTTCGACGCGCTCGTCCGGGGGCCCGCCGCGACCAACCTCGAGCGGGTCTTCCTCCGCGACCTCGCGACCACCGGCCGCGCCGTCACCGTCCCCGGGGCCGCCGTCGACCCGGCCGTGGTGGTCGCCACCACCCTGCCCGACACCGGCATCCATCCCCTGGCGCTCGAGCTCGTCGACGGCGCCCGGGGCACCCTGGACCTCGAGCTCTTCGTGCTCACCGACACCGGCGTGGTCCACGGGCTGATGCGAGCGCGCGCCCGCGGAGTGCGGATCCGCCTCCTCCTCGACCCCGGCCAGCGTCCCAGCGACGGCTCAGCCGCACTGCTCCGGGAGGCCGGCGTCGAGGTCCGCCTCTACCGCGGCTCCGGCGAGAAGCTCCACGCCAAGGCGGCGGTCGCCGACGGGCACCGCATCCTGTTCGGGAGCGCCAACTGGACCGCGGGCGGCTTCGTGCGCAACCACGAGCTCGACATCGCCTTCGACTCCGCGGCCGCGGCGGCCACCCTGCTCGCGGCGATGGACGCCGACTGGGCGCGCTCCGCCGCATGACCCCGCCCCCGCCCTCCTACCAGGAGGTGAGCCCTCCCGAGCTCGTCGGGGCCGCCTGGGGACCTCCGGGCGAGCCGCCCACGGCCACCTGGGGAACGGACGCGTCGCTCGTCCCGGACCCGGCTGCGGGCCGGAGGGAGGGCTGGTCCGGCGCCGGGAGGGCGCCGCTCTCCGGCAGCCGCGGGAGCACCACGCTGCCGAGCACGCCGGTCCCCGGCACCGGGCCCCGCGGGGTGGGCGTCGGGCTCGGGCGGTGCGACGGGGCCGGCGCCGCGGGAGCGGGGGCCGGCGCGGGAGCCGCCGCGGCGGGCACCGCCGGGGCCGGCGTGGCCGGCGGGGCTGGGATCACCGGCACGGTGCGTCCGAGCATCAGGCTGACCTGCACCCCCGGTTCGCCCGCCTGGAGGGGAACGATCGACCCGCGCCCGGCGACGTACGCCTCGGCCTGGTGGCCGCCGTCGAGGGCGATGGCCTGGACGACGCCGTGGTCGATGAGCCAGCGCGCCGCCTGCGGAAGGGTCAGCCCGTTGCGCTGCTTCGCCTTCACGGCGGAGACCACCGCGATCATCACGGTGCCGTCCTGCTTGAGGCCGACCAGGGTGCGCTGCACCGGGGACGACTGTTCGACGCTCCACCAGAAGGCACCCTTGTGGTTCTCGTCGGCCTGCCCCTCGATGTCCGGCTGGCTGTTGGCGACGATCAGCTCACCCGACACCGCGGTCTTGCACGTGGTGGCGTCCCCGCTCTTGGTGATGGTGATCGTCGGCCGGGTGGACCCGGGGATCGAATCGCCGACGCACAGCGAGGTGGTGTGCGGGTCGGCGGGCGCCCAGGCGTGATGGTCGACGACGGCGAGGCCGAGGATGTCGGTGCCGTTGTTGTAGTTCGCAGTGAAGCCGGCGGCGGCTCCGTGGCGGTCGACCATCGAGCTGATGCGGTCGAAGCAGCCGTCCCCGTGGCTCCCGCCGCCGAAGCACCTGGAGGAGCCGTCATTCACCACCGCGGCCTCGATCGGGGTGGTGAGCGGATCGAAGGCGGTCCAGGTCACCTCCGAGCCCGAGGACACGGTGTCGACGCTGAAGTTGGGGAGTGCGCCCGCCGGGGCACCGAATGCGATGAAGGGATGGACGGCGGCGACGAGAGCGGCGGCGGCGATCCCTCCTGCGGCCACCCGCAGGAGCACACCACGACGTCCGCGCGGTCCAACGCGACCCACGACACCGACCCCCAGAGAAATACGCCAAGTTGCTGCGATCGGGACGAACCCACAT
>DATARS010000145.1:0-10899 GCA_036269455.1 Candidatus Dormiibacterota bacterium
GCACCCCGCGGCCGCGCCAGCCCGAGCACGCATCCAACTCCCGCGCCAGCTCGGCAACAACGGCGGTCTGCGCATGCAACCGACCAGCCTCCGCCACAAGCCTCTGTTGAACTGTCTGGATCGCGCTCATCACAAACAGCAGTATACCAAACAAACGTTCGTGCCACAAGCTATAATATGCAAACACAAACCACAAACCACAAAGCGCCGCGCAATGCGCCACAGCGCACCCCAACCCCCCCACCCCTCGCTGAGCCCCACAACGCGCAGCGTCTAACTCAGCGCGCCCGCCCCCAAACCACAAGGCAAACCACTAAAAAAACCCAACCCCCGTTCCAGTCACACCAGCCGCAGGACGTCCCCCACCTCAACCCCCACCAGAGTCCACACCGGCCACTCCACCGCCGTCCTCGCCCCCCGCACGATCCGCGAGACCCGCCAGGGCCGTATCCCCCGATACACCCTCACCACCCGCCCCTCCCGGTCCAAAAAAGCCACATCCAACGCGAACCGCATGAAGAACATATGGATCGAGTTGCACGGCGTGATCGCCAACCCATGTTCGGGGGGCAGCGAGGCGCGAAACATCAACCCCAACCCCCGCTGCACAAACGTCGACGCCCGCTCGACCTCCCCAGCCACAACCCGCCCATCCTCCGTCAGGAGCTGCATGGCGGGTCTACGAAGCCGTCGCCGCCGCCGCGTACCGCCCGACCTTGGCCTTCTGCCTCCGCTCCCGCTTCAGCTCGAAGAACCGCCCATTCCGGATCATCCACGCGGTGTGATCCCACAGCTCGCCGGCCTGCTCCCCGCCGATCCGCTCATCCACCACCGGCCCGAACACCGGATCACACCCGTCCAACAACAAGGTCGGTGCCCCGAACGCCCCCCGCGCCACCACCGCCCGGTGCTCCTCCAGCAGCTCCTCCAGCGTCGACGCATCCCCCAACGCCCGATCCACCACCCCGGCATCCAACCCCGCAGCCCCGGCACACGCCCTCAGCACAGCGACATCCGACAGCGGCTCCGCCCGCTCCTGATACGCCTCGCCGATCTCGGTGTACAACCGTGCCAGCGCCTCGTCGCCGCCCTCACGCCGGGCCTGGACGAGCACCCGCGACGCCCTCTCCCCGGCCTCATGCGAGAGGAGAATCCGCCCCTCCTCCTTCCCCCGATTCTGCTCGGCGAGATCGAACAGGCGGGTCACCACCCGAACGGGCCGAACGCGCCCGACCTCGACCAGCCAGCGGGAGGTCAGCCACGCCCAGGGACAGCAGGGATCGACATGCAGGGTGACAGTCACAGGATCACTCATGACCCAACCCTACGTCACCTGATCCGTCACCTGATCGCCGCGAGGAGCGCGGTGATGTCCGGGGTGCCCCGGCCGGTGGTGTAGTCCCACCCCGGCGCCGCCGGCCAGAGCCCCTGGAAGCCGACCACGACGTCGTTGAACACCGACGCCGGCAGCGAATACAGCACCGGCCCGGCAAAGCCGAGACGGCCGCCGTGGCCGGCCTGGGCCCGGGCCCAGATCCCCAGCCAGGCGGGGGCCCCGGCCGAGGTCCCGCCGACCATCACCCGCGTGCCGTTCTCGATGATCGAGTACCCGGTGTCCGGGTCCGCGTCCAGCGACACGTCCGGCGTCCCCCGGTGCCCCGCCTGGAGGGTGCCCCCGGCCGACCCCTGGTAGCCGGGCTGCTCCTCGGTGCTGGCGATACCGCCGCCACCGTCGCTCCAGGCGACCTCGCGCAGCGCCTGCGGTCCCTCGGCGAGCGTCGTCCCCCCGACGGACACCGCATAGGGCGACGCCCCCGGATAGGTGGCCTGCGGGCGGGTCGACTGTCCGACGTCCCTGAGGTCGATGAGCTTGGGACAGAAGGACCCGGTGTCCCCGCTCGGCGCGAACAGGGTCCTTCCCTGAGCCACCGCCTGGAGCAGCTCGGTGTCGGCCACCCGGAGGAGCCCGGTCCGCACGGCGACGTCCTCGCACTCGCCGGCGGAGAAGCTCGCCTGCCGCGCCCGCCCGTCGGTGATCCAGCGGTTGAGCTCGGCGATGGTGTCGGTGTCGTTGAGCGTCGGGGGGTCGTACACGAGCAGCGACGACACCCCCGGGGCGAAGGCGGTCGCGTACTGGGTGTCCAGGTCCCACTCCTGGTTGTCGATGTTGTTCCCGGTGCGCTCCCCGATCGGGATGGTGCTCCAGGACACGCGCGGCAGGCCGTACGCCTGCTCGAACTGGAGGAGGTCGCGCTCGGGGATGCTCAGCTCGCCGGCGGCCAGCACAGCGACGGTCTGCCCCTGGCCGGGGTTCGCGTCGGGGGCGTGATAGAAGGACCAGAAGTCCGCAGGCCCCCGCGGCGCGTGGAACGAGCCGAACCCCAACGCGGGCACCGCCGAGCCGGTCGACGCCCGCCGCGGCGTCATCCCCTTGTTGGCGCCGAGGTCGGACAGCCCGAGCACCGCATCCACCCGCCCGGCCAGCGCCGCCGGCAGCCGTACCGGCCCGTCGACGGTCCGGTACGCCAGCGACCCGGCGCGCCGGCCGCGCAGCGTCACCCCCAGGGCGCCGCCCACGCGGGACGCGGGGCCGCGCAGGGCCACCAGCGTCCGGTTCGCGGACACAGAGCGGACCTCCAGCCGCGACGCGCGGGCCCAGGCGGTCACCGCCGCGACGGTCGCCGGCTCCGGACCGTGCGCCGCGGCGACCTCCGCGGCGGTCATCTCCCGCGCCCCCGGGGTGCCGGCGAGCAGCGCTCCCACCCGGGCCTCGAGCCCGGCGCGGTCGCGCAGCGGCAGGGCCAGGGTGATCTCCACCGGAGCCCCGGGCGCAACCGGGCCCAGATCCACCGCGCCGCGCACATCCACGGGCGCGAGCCCGGCCACCCCGGCCGCACCCACGGGCGGCACCGCCGCGGTCACCGAGGGCGCGCTCGCCCAGAGGACGGCGAGCGCCGCCGCTGCGATCAGCGCCGGGAGTCGTCGAGGTGGGGGCACCGGTCTCCATCTCTCCCACGCCCGGGAGGGGAAGGGGGCGGGGTGCGCCCATGGTCGGGCATCCCGCGTCGCCAGGCAATCATCATCGGGCGCATGAGCACCATCCCCCAGCGGCGGGGCCGCCGCATCGCCATGACCCCCGAGGAGCGCGACGCCTTCCTCGCCGAGCAGCGGACCTGCCGGCTCGCCAGCGTCAACGCCGACGGCGTCCCCCACGTCACCCCCCTCTGGTACGTCTGGGACGGTCACGCCATCTGGATCACGTCGCTCACCCGCAGCCGCCGCTGGGCCGACCTCCGCGCCAACCCGCGGGTCGCGATCGTCGTCGACGCCGGCGACGCCTACGGCGACCTCCGTGGCGTCGAGCTCGGCGGCACCGTCGAGGTGGTCGGCGAGGTCCCCCGGACCGGCGAGCCCAACGCCGAGCTCGAGGAGCCGGAGCGGCTGATGGCCGCCAGGTACCACGGCGGCAGCGACACCATCCCCCACGACGGCCGCCACGCCTGGCTCCGGATGGTCCCCGATCGCGAGGTGAGCTGGGACTTTCGAAAGATTTAGCCGGATCTCTCTTGACTCGGCCGCCGTGGATCACGTGAATGGTTGGGATGATCAACGGCTACCCGCAGCTCGGCAAGCCGGCCGACCAGGACATCATCGTCGTCGGCTGCTCCGGCGACCTCGCCTCCCACCGCCTCCTGCCCGGGCTCTACAACCTCGAGCGCGAGGGCCTGCTCCCGGAGCACGGCAACCTCATCGGCTACTCGCTGGCGCCCTGGGCCGACGCCGACTTCAAGGTGCACACCCTGAAGTCGATCGCCACCAACTCGCGGCACACCATCGACGACGAGGTCTGGGACCGGTTCTCGGCACGGCTGCGCCACCTCAGCGGTGACGGCACCGACATGCGCCCGCTCGAGGCGCTGCTCACCCAGGACCAGCGGATGTTCTACCTCTCCACCCCGCCCTCGGCGGTGATGCCGATCGTCCAGGGCATCGGGCACGCCGGGCTCGCCGAGGGCTCGAGCCTGGTGCTGGAGAAGCCCTTCGGCCGCGACGTCGCCACCTCGCGGGCGCTCAACGAGTGCCTCCACCAGGTGCTCCCCGAGGAGCGGATCTTCCGCATCGACCACTACCTGGGCAAGGAGACCGTCCAGAACCTGCTGGTCTTCCGCTTCGCCAACCCGCTCTTCGAGCGCTCCTGGAACAGCGACTCGATCCACCGGATCGAGATCACCGTCGCCGAGCCCATCGGCGTGGGGCGGCGCGGCCGCTTCTACGAGGAGACCGGCGCGATCCAGGACATCGTCCAGAACCACCTCTTCCAGCTGCTCGCGCTGGTGGCGATGGAGCCGCCGCTCAACATGAGCGCCGGGGCGATCACCGCCGAGAAGACCAAGCTCCTGCGCAGCGTGCGCCTCGCCAATCCCGCCGAGGTCGTGCGCGGCCAGTACACCCGCGGGGTGGTCGAGGGCAGGGAGGTGCCGGGCTATCGCGAGGAGCAGGGCGTCGCCCCCGACTCCCAGACCGAGACCTACGCGGCGATGCAGCTGCAGATCGACTCCTGGCGATGGGGCGGCACCCGCTTCCTGGTGCGCGCCGGCAAGCGGCTGAACAAGCGCGAGACCCGCATCGTGGTGGTCTTCCGCGACGCGCCGCACAACTTCTTCGTCACCACCGAGGTGGAGCGGCTGGTCTCGCAGAAGGTGAACATCCGCATCCAGCCCGACGAGGGGATGTCGCTCACCTTCGTCGCCAAGCAGCCCGGGCCGCAGGTGCGGACCCAGCCGGTGCTCATGGACTTCAAGTACGGGCAGTCGTTCAAGACCAGCCCGCCCGAGGCCTACGAGCGGCTGCTCCACGACGCCATGGTCGGCGACCACACCCTGTTCATCAGCGAGGACGAGATCCTGCGCGCCTGGGAGATCCTCACCCCGGTGCTGGAGAACCCCCCGCCGGTGGTGCACTACGCGGCCGGCAGCACCGGGCCGAAGGAGGCCGAGGCACTGGTCGCGCCCCGCCGCTGGCACGCCCTGGAGGACTAGCGGGCCGCCGGCACATTCGTCTGCCAGGCAGCCCGGAGCCGCGCCTTTCGGCGCGGCTCCTGCTCGGACCGTGATCCTGCAACGCCGCGCCGGTCAGGCTGCCTGCCGATTCTCGATCAGCTTCTGAACCATCTGCCCGAAATCCGGGAGGGCGCTGCCGCCCGGGACGGCGCCGAGGGCACCGCAGGCCAGACCGACCGCCGGCACGGGGAGGCACGGCGCCTGCGCCGGGACCGCGGTCGCGGGGGTCGAGGGCATGGGGGCCGCGGACACGGCGGTGGCGACGGGGATCCCGGCAGCGGTGACGAGGGTTGCCGATCCGAGGGTCAGGAGAATGCGCCGCATGCTGATCAGCTCCTTGTAGCAGGTAACTCGTGGGGCCTAATATGACATGAACAATATCAATAGGTGTGATAAGGAATCCTCACGGACGATGAGCCCACGCGATCGGGGGTCGACAGGGGAGCCGCCTCGAGTGCCGGCGGTGGACGACGGCCAGTCCCCCGATGCGCTGCTCTCCCGCCGCGTCTTCCTCAGCGGCGCCGCAGCCGGCGTGACCGCCCTTCCGCTGGTCATCCCCGCGGCGCGGATGCCGCGCACGCGACGTGGCCCGCGGGCGACGCTGCCCGATGCGGCCGAGGTGGCCTCGGTGCACGGCGATCCCGCGGACCTGGGCGTGCTCGAGGCGGCGGCGCTGCTCCAGGCGCGGCGGCTGTCGAGCCGGGAGCTCACCGAGGCGTGCCTGACCCGGATCCGCCGGCGCGATCCGCTGATCAACGCCTGGGTCCGCGTCTACCCCGACCTCGCCCTGGACCTCGCCGAGCAGGCCGATGCGCGGCTCGCCGGTGCGGCCGTCCGCCGGTCGGGGCCGGCCTCGGCGCTCTGTGGAGTGCCCGTCGGGCTCAAGGATCTGTTCGCGGTCGCCGGCCGCGAGCTCACCGCAGGCTCGCGGGTGCTGACCGGCCATATCGCGCCGGGCGACAGCACCGCGTACGCCCGGCTGAGGGGCGCGGGCATGCCGCTGCTCGGCCACCTCCAGATGGCGGAGTTCGCGTTCGCGAACGACACGCCGCAGACCGGCAACCCGTACGATCCGAGCCGGTCACCCGGAGGCTCCAGCGGTGGCGGCGGCGCGGCGCTCGCGGCGCGCACCGTGCCGGCCGCGCTCGGCACCGACACGGCAGGCTCGGTGCGCCTGCCCTCCTCGGCGTGCAACACCTCGGCCATCAAACCCACCGTCGGGCGGGTGAGCACCCACGGCGTGATCCCGCTGCTCTGGAGCTACGACCATGTCGGCCCGATGGCGCGGAGCGTTGCGGACTGCGCGCTCCTGCTCTCCGTCATGGCGGGCCCCGATCCGCGGGACCCCGCCTCACTGGCGCGATCGCCAGCGTCCCACTACCCGACGGTGGCCCGCCCCGGCCGGACGCCGCTCCGCGGCATGCGCATCGGCGTGCTCCGCGTGCCGGACGACCCCACGCTGCCGCCGGCGATCGCGGATGTCATCGAGCGAGCGCGCGGTGAGCTGGCGATCCTCGGAGCGACGCTGGTCCCGGTGACGCCTCCGGCCGACACCATCGACACCGCCGCCGCTGCGGCGCTCACCGTCGAGATCGACCTCTACCACCGGCAGTTCTTCCCCACCCGGGCCGACAGGTACTCACCCGACGTGGCCGAGCGGCTCGCCGAGTACCGGGCCGTCGCGCTCCAGGCGCTCGCCGTCGACTATCTCCGCTTCCAGCGTCAGCGTGCGCAGTACATCTGCGCCTGGAACGACGTGTTCGAGGCCGAGCGCCTCGACGCCCTGGTCCAGACCTGCGTCGATCACGAGACCCCGCGTCGCGGAGGCTTCGGAGGATGGGCCGTGCCCACCTCAGCGGGCGAGACCGGGCCGGTCGAGATGTGGAACAAGGCGGGGTTCCCCGTGGTGGCGGTCCCGGCGGGGATGAGCGCGGCGACGGGCATGCCGATCGGCATTCAGCTGGTGGGGCGGCCGGATGGCGAGGCCGGCCTGCTGCAGCTCGCCATCGACTACCAGGAGCGGAACCCTTATCACCTCCAGCCGCCCGCAGGTCTCCCATGAGCGACCTCACCGGCACGGACGCCGCCAAGCCCGCCACCGTCTTCGTGACGACGGCCGCGGACGTGCCGCGCGAGGACCCGACCGGGACGGACACGGCGGCGCCCGCGATTCGATGTGTCGTCAGCACCGCCGGTGAGGGGGACATCCGTCCTCCGCACAGTCGAGGGCGGGCGTTCCCGGAAGCGCACCAGCGAGTGCGTTGATCGTAGAGTGAGACTATACTGATATCTGCTAGACTGGCGTCCCAATGATAAGTGGGCGTCTGCGCTCCACTCAGGCCGCCGTGCGGGTGCCCGCCGTCCAGCGGGTCAGCCGCATCGCCCCGGCGCGGCGGGGCCAGCCCCTGGATCGAGGACCCTCATGAATCGACTGCGTTCTCTGCTCGTGGCGACCGTTGCCGGGTCGCTGCTTCTGGTCATTCGCAAGCGGCGGCGATCGCCTGACGCGGTCGTCCACGACGTGGCGCATCGCGCCGGCGAGGCGGTCCCCGCCTGGCGGCGACGCCTCCGGGGCCGATGATGCCGAGGCCGATGGCATGACGCTGGTCACGCTCATCCTCCTCGTCATCGCCGTGCTGGCGATCGCGGTCACCAGCGCCCTTGTGTTCCGTCAGCGGAAGCTGCGGTCGGGTGGCGTTCTCGCCGTCAGGCCGCGGCGGGGGAGGCGCGGTTGATGGAGAATCGCCTGCTCCTCGCCACCGACATCATCGGACTGCCGGTGGTCACCTCGCAGACCGGGGAGGCGATCGCCGAGATCAGAGACGTCGTCTACGCGCCCGATCAGGGCCGCGTGCTCGGCTTCACCCTCAACAAACGCGGTTTCCTCGCCGGCAGAATGAGGATGCCGCTGGCCTTCGATTCCACCTCTGCGATCGGCCGCGACGCCGTCATGGTGCCGATGGCCGACGTCCTCTCTTCGGACATCCCGTTTGCCGGAGACACCGAGTCCGCCGGTCCCCGGAACGTCATCGGCAATGACGTCCTGACCGAGGGCGGAGAGCGGCTCGGTACCATCACCGACCTCGTCGTCGCCTCGGCGAGCGGCCAGGTCATCGGATACAAGCTGCAGCGCGACGGCGGTCCCCCGGAACGAGCGTCGGATCACCTCCTCGTCCCCCTGCCCGACACGCTCGCGGTCTCGGGAGAGAACCTGGTGGTCCCGAGCACGGTCATGGCCTTCGTCCGTGACGACCTCGTCGGCTTCGGAGCCGCTGTCGACGCCTTTCGGGCGCAGCTGGAGAGACCATGAAGTACCTCGATGCCATCGGTCAGAAGGTGGTGAGCAGGGCGACCGCCGAGACGCTCGGTGAGCTCGGCGGCCTGGTCGTGCGCCCCTCGACGGTCGCCATCACCGCGCTCCAGGTCGGCACCGGCCGGAGAGCACGGTTCGTCGACTGGGCATCGGTCACCGGTGTGGGAACGGCAGCGGTCATGGTGGATGACGAGGCGCACCTGCGCGAGCCCCACGACGAGCGCGAGAAGGCGATGGCCAACGGAGATCTCGACCCGATCGGACGCCTCGTGCTCTCCACCGCGGGCAACGGCGCGGGCACCGTCACCGATCTCGAGTTCGACGAGCTCCACGGCGAGCTCCGGGTCCTCCACACCACCGAGGGCCCCGTCGATGCGGCACGCCTCCATGTGATCGGCCCGTATGCGGTGGTCGTCGATCCGAAGGCTCCGGCCGACGCCCCTGCCCCCCGGACACGGGAGGTCGGTTGAGCGTCTCGACACCATCGGCCTCCCCCACTTCGGCCTTGGTGACCAGAACTATCAGCTGCTGATCAACACCGGGACCACCATCGTCACCTTCGTGATGGTGTTCTGCGTCCAGCACACCCAGAACAAGGATGCCGCTGCGATGCAGCTCAAGCTGGAGGACGAGCGGGCCGCGCTCAGACGCCCTTCTGACCCGCGCCGCTCAGACCCGTACAGACCTCCTGCGACATGAATGCGTCGGTGTCGCCGGTGTCCGGGTAGACCCGCTCGGTGAACGGCCCGAACCGCTGGCTGCAGGCCGGGGCGCCCGCGGTGGTGGGGTCGGTGGACGACGCCGTCACGATCACCGCGACCGGCGTCCCCTTGGTGAAGTGGTCCTCGGCGAGCTGCAGGCGGTGCAGCTGCGCCGCGCAGTCGCGGTCTCCCCACGTCGCGAGCAGCACCGCCCCGCCAGGGATGACGTTGATTCGGAAGACGCACACGGGATGAAGGCTGGGCAGCGTCGGGGCCGGCGTCGGCGTGTGGATGTTGCCGGAGTACTGCCCGCACTCGTAGCAGGGACCCGCGCCGGCGGTGGGGTCGGGTGCGGGCGCCGTCTCCGCCGCGGCGACCGTGTGCGCGCCGCTCGAGGATGCCGGCAGCTCGTGCATCGTGACCGCGATCCCGCCGGTCACCACGGCCATGCCGGCGGTCAGCGTGAGCAGTGGCCAGCGCCCCGCGGCGCGCACCGCCCGGAGAGGGATGTTGTCCCGCATGCAGCGAACGGTACGGCAGAACTCTGATTGACGTTTCGGCGGTCAGCGAATCGGCACAGCGCCGTGACCCGCTGGAAGCGACCTCAGCGCACCCAGGGAAACGCGGTCAGCTCCGCCCACTCTGCGGCGGTCATGCTCTGCCACACCCAGAACGACACGCCGACGGCGCCACGGCTTCGGCAGACCGCCATGAACCGCTCGAGCTCCGCGGCGCTCGGCAGGTCGACGCGGCCGGCGACGTCGCCGAACGAGAACGCCTGGCCGATCAGATGCACCGGGCGCAGCTTCGCGAGGCGGGCGATCGCCTCGGCGGCGGCGGCGCCGGGGTCGCGGCACTCCCAGTACTCCATAGGCGCGTAGGCGTCGATGTACGGGGCCATCGCCGCGAAGGGGTAGGCGGCCATGAAGTGGTCGGTCGGCGGGTAGACGGTGGCGATGAGCGGGCGGCCGTCCCGGGCCTGGCGCACCAGGCTGAGGTAGAGCGCGGCGCGGCGCGGCGTCAGGGCGACGCCCTCGGAGGCCATCTCGATGTCGGCCGAGAAACCGTCGACGCGGTCGCCCGAGGTGGCGCGCCAGTCGAGCACCGCCTTCGACCAGGCGGCGTCGGCGACGGGGTCGTAGAGGTGGGGGAAGCCCCAGGCGACCACGTCGATGCCGCGGCGGTGGGCCCGCGGGACGATGGCGCTGAGCTCGTCGTCGCCGTAGAAGCCGTCCTGCGAGTCGGCGACCCGCACCCAGATCTGATGGAGGCCCGCGGCGGCGGCACGGTCGACGATCGCCTGGGGATCGCCGCCCTCGGTGCGGCGGTACTGCCACACCCACATGCCCTTGCCGCTCAGCGCGTCGAGCGAGGCCGCCGGGGCATCGGCCGGTGCGGGCGGCGGCAGCGCCGACTCGGGCACGAGCACCGCCGGGTGCCAGGGCGGCACCGAGCGCGGCGGCGGCGCCGGGGGCGGCGGACAGCCCGCCATCGTCAGCCCCGC
Organism: Candidatus Dormiibacterota bacterium; assembly: GCA_036269455.1. Lineage (GTDB taxonomy): Bacteria > Chloroflexota > Dormibacteria > Aeolococcales > Aeolococcaceae > CF-96. The sequence continues at coordinate 10,579 of DATARS010000145.1, forward strand.
GGCTGCGGCGGGCCGGGCCGGCGCGGGCGGCGCAGCGGCGGGCGGCGGCGGTGCGGCGGTGGCGACCGGCACCGCGGTGGCCAAAGGCGCCTCCGGCGCGGCGGTCGCGGGCGGGGGCGGCGCGGGCGGCAGCGGGGTCACCGCGGCGGCGCTCAGGGCGCTCCGGGCGCTGTGGTGGGACAGGGCGACCGCCGCCACCGGGCTCGCGGCGGCGAGCACGGCGAGGGCGCCCAGGGTCAGGGTCTGCGCGCGCGTGGGGTGACGGAGTGTGGGCACGTTGGCTGTTGGTGGTGGGACTGCGGCGTCGCAGGGCCGGTCGCC
>DATARS010000146.1:0-3012 GCA_036269455.1 Candidatus Dormiibacterota bacterium
ATCGGCCACCTGGGCGAAGGTGCCGGTCCGGCTGCCCTCGCCCTCGCAGCTCACCACCCGGCTGTCCGGGTAGACGCGCGCGCCACGTCGGAGGATGTCGGTGATGGTGAGATCCCCATCCATCATCGTGCTCTGCATCGACCCTCGCCTCCAAACCCGGTCCGTGCCACTGGGGACTGTGTATACCCGACCAGGGGGGCGAGAGGGGATGGACGTTTGCAGGAGCGCGGCAGCCAATGTGGGCGGCCAGCTCGACGGCTGACTTCCCGCTGCGGCTCTGCATCTCAGGTGCTGCTGTGGAAGCCCTCATCCGTCTCACGGCGCCCTCATCCGCGAGGGCGGCACGAACCGGATCGTCCCGCCCTCACCGCGCTCGATCCGCCACCCGCCCTCATGGAGGCACCGGTGGTGAAATCGGCACACCAGCACCAGATCCTCCACCCGGGAGGAGCCCCCACGGGATCTCCAGACGGTGTGGTGAACGTCGCACCACTCCACTGGACGGGTGCAACCGGGGAACCTGCAGCCCCCATCGCGAGCGATCACCTTCCGTCGCACGGACGCCTTCACCGTGGCCTCGGGCTCGCCGATCGACACCGGCCTGCCCTCTCGATCCTCACGCAGTTCCGTGATGACCGAATCGCAGGCCAGCCGCCGCGCGACCTCGCCGATCACATGACCGGCGCCGCGGATCTCGGCGCCCGGGGATCCCGGCTCGCCGTCGAGGGTCGCCGCCGGAACGCTCACCACGAGGTGAGGCTTCTGCCCACCGGTCCGCGGGAGCTCGCCTGCGTCGAGCTGCCGGCGGCACAGCTCCAGGAGTGCAGCCGCCCGGCGCTGGCTCGACGTCCGCCTCTCACCGACCAGCGGCTTCATGAGAGGAAGGAGCGCAGTTGTCAGCAGCGCCCCGCCCTCGACGTCGAGCCAGCCGTCGAGCCGCCAGCAGCCGCCGAGCGTCTGGCTCAGGTGCATGTGGCTGCGCTCGTGGTCGCGGTTGGCGCCCGCGAGCGCGCCCTGGGCGTCCACGAGCTCGCGGAAGTGCCGCGCGAGGCCGGCGAAGGTCCGCACGTCGACCACGCGGGCGGCGCTCAGCAGGTCGGACTCGGCCTCGCGCACGGCCTCGGCACCGACCTCCTCGGCGGTGTGCGCCAGCGCCGACGCGTGCTGATAGCCGATCTCGCCGGCCCGCAGCGCCATGGTGGTCTGCGGGAGCTCCGGCAGCTTGCGGCTCACGCACACCAGGTCGGCGGCGGCTCCCGGCGACATCCGGCCGCGATGGGTCAGCCAGGAGACGGTCGAGGGCGCTCCGTCCTCAGCCGGGCCGCGGCGCTCCTCGAACTCGCGGAGTCGCCGCGTGCTCTCGGCTCGCGCCCGGTCGACGAACCGGCAGAGGGCCTCGACACCGTCGCCGATCTCCGGCGTGCCAAGCGACTCGAGGTCCTGCTCGGACGCGAGGCGCAGGCCGCTCTCGATCAGCTCGACCCACATCGGGGCCGTCGGGGAGGGCGGGACGGTGACGCTCACATTCGCCATGACTACTACATCGTAGTATAGCGAACATGCGTTCCGGTCGTCACCTTCCCACACAGCGTGCCCCGCTCCCCCGCCCGCCCCCGGCGGACGGCCTGACCCAGGCGGGCATGGCGACCGGCAGTCGCAGCGCCGCGGCGGCGTCGGCCATCCGGCGATCCCCGCACTCGCGTTCTGCCGCAGCTCGCGGATGCCTGTGAGACTCAGCCCACCTCCATGAGCGCCACGTACCAGATGGTGACGCGGATCGAGCCGGAGACGGTCTCATCCTCGGTGTGGCCGTCGGGGTATGTCGTTCGGACGTCGAGGCGGAGGGGGACCTGCTCATCGACCGGGCGGCGCTGGCCGTCGAGGCGCTGGGCGTGGTTCCACTGCACGGCGACGGGGTGGTCGGGGGCGCCGGTGCCGTTCGGCGGGGTGGCCTCGCGGCTGGGTGCGTCGGTGGCCGGGCCGAGGTAGGTCCAGGCGACCACCTCGCTGCGGGCGGTGCCGAGGGTGGTGCCGGCGAGGGTCTCGGTGCCGGGTTGGACGACGAGGACGCGGGGGAAGAGCTCGAGCAGCCGTCCGCGGATGGTGTCGGCGTGGGTCAGCGGCGGCTGGTGCGGGTCGGGGGGCGGGATGGTGCCGTCGCCGAGCTGGCCGACGGGGACCGCGGCGACGGCGAGCTGGGGCGGGGTGTAGATGGCGGCGGCGTCGAGGGCCGAGGCGGTGCCGCGGTTGCTGATCTGGACGTCCGCGGCGCGGTGGACGACGGTGGGGGCGCCGGCCGCGTCGAAGTCGACGGCGTCGCCGGTGAGGTGGAGGGTGGCGACGGCGGTGACCTCCGCGGAGCGGGCGCTGTCGGTGGCGGAGGGCTGGGGGGCGAGCAGGTGGGTATCGGTGATGCCCTGCTGCCCGGAGCCCGGGCGGGCGTCGGTGGCGCCGTCGGACCAGCGCATCGACCAGGCGGTGTCCTGCCAGTCGAGGTTGGCGAGGCAGGTGCCGTCGGAGAGGCGCTCGGCGAGGGTGGAGTCGAAGTGGGTCGTGGCGGTGAGCGGGGTGGGGAGGCGGGGGTCGTAGGTGTCGGGGGGGAGGGTGGCGTCGAGGGCGGTGGAGGCGAGGCTCAGGGCGTCGCATTCGCGGGGGGCGAGGCCGGCGGGGACGTGGTGGGAGGCGAGGATGGGACAGAGGGAGTAGAGGGCGGAGGCGTATCGCGAGTCGTCGTTGTCGCACGACCCGAAGCGGGTGTCGGCCGGGGTCGGGAAGACTTGGTGATCGCCGTCGCAGGAGTTGTAGATGAAGACGCCGTATTGGCGGTCGAAGCCTGCCTGCTTGAACTGCCGGAGATGCCACTGGCTGTAGAAGCAGTAGCGGTTCCCGCGCCGGATTGCAACGCGACTTCTTAGCGTGGTCGGGCCGTGCGTCTCCGCTAGTGCGATGGAATCGAACGCGACATTACCGACCGTAGTTGCCTCGAAAGTCGCCGAGATCTGACTTGCAGCG
>DATARS010000147.1:0-7486 GCA_036269455.1 Candidatus Dormiibacterota bacterium
GGCGAGACCGAGGCTCTCCACCACCCCCAGCGGCGGTGGCACCACCACCCGGCCGCCGGCCAGCTGCTCGTCGTGGAGCGAGCGCAGCAGGGCGTCCGCCTCCACCGCCCGCGCCGGGTCGGCGAAGAGCTTGCCGAAGACGCCGACGGCGACCGGTGCGCCGCCCCGACCGGGGGTGACGGTGAGGTCGTAGCGGAGCACGCACCGCGCGCCGGGCTTGTGCCGGACGACGGCCGCGCCGGCGCGCGCCAGCCGCGCGCCGGGGTCGGCGAGCCGGCGCCGGGCCACGGTCTCCAGCGCGTTCCACAGCTCCGATCCGGGCGCGGGGGCCGACGCCGCGGCGAGGCCGGGCAGCCCCGCATCGGCGGTCCCGGTCTCGATGGAGGCGCCGGTCTCGTCGAGGCGGAGCCGGACCTCCGGCCCCACCCGGGGACGGAGCACGGCGGTCAGGCCCCGGCCCGGCTTGTGACGCAGCCGGACCACCCGGAGGCTCCCCGGCCCCGGTGCGCCGGTGCCGGCGGTCGCCTGCGCCATCAGCGCCTCGGCGATGCGGGGAAGGCGGTCGAGCGGACGCTGCGTGGCGGCGCTCATCACGCCACCTGCAGCGCGCGATCGAGCGAGCGCTCGACCAGGTCCGCCAGGGCCTCGGCCGCGCCGGGCACGCCGCGGAAGCCGGGGAACGCGTTGACGTCGACGATCATCGGCCCGCGCTCGGTCAGGAGCAGGTCGACACCGTACAGGCGAAGGTCGAACACCGCCCCGATGCGCTCGAGGATGAGCATCCACTCGGCGGGCAGCTCGTCGATGGTCAGGGTGTCCCGCGACGCGCCCGGCTCGAGCGGGGTGCGGCGGCGGGCGCCGAAGTGGGTCCGGCCGGTGACCCAGAGCTTGATGTCCCAGCCGTCGCCGGGAAGGAACTCCTGGGCGACCACCGGCTCGTCGGCCCACTGGGGCAGCAGCTCGGCGAGCTCGGCGGCGCTGTCGACGCGAGCCACGAGGTCGCCGCGGCGGCTGTGGCGGCTCTTGACGATCAGCGGGAAGACCAGGTCGTGCTGGGCGGCCAGGCTGCCGAGCCGGCCGGGATTCCAGGTGCGCGGCGCGGGCAGGCCGGCGCCCTCGAGCACCCGGGCCAGTGCCACCCGGTCGAGGCAGCGCGCCGTGGCCAGCGCGCTGTTGACGACGGGCACGCCCCGCTCCTGGAGGCGGTGCGCCACCGCGAGGGCGGCGGGCGTGTGCGCCTTGAGCAGGTACAGGTCGGCGGGCGCACGCAGCTCGCGCTCGAGCGAGGCGGGGTCGAGGCGGTTGGGGTCGACGATGCGCACCCGGTGGTCGAGCCGCAGCCGCTCCATCGCGTCGGCGAGGACGGGGTGGTCGGGCCGGTCGGTGAGCAGGCAGATCTCGGTGCGCTCGCTCCTGCTCGCGGCCGGGGGCGGGCCGGCGACCACGGGCAGGCCGCCGACGGCGGTATCGCGGGGCAGCCGCGGCGCGGGCAGGCCCGCCGACCGCGAGGCGAGCTCGAGGACGGCGCGGCTGATCGAGCGGACCGCGCCCGGGATCAGCCCGAAGCTCGGGAAGTCGTTGATGTCGAGGATGGTCCATCCCTCGGGGGTCTCGACCACGTCGACGCCGTAGATGTCGAGGCCGAAGACCCGCCCCACCTGCTCGGCGATGTGGCGGAGCTCGGGGGTCAGCGGCACCAGCCGCTCGCTCACCGGCTCGTCGGGATGGAGCGGCGAGCGCCGCACCGTCGCGTAGATGGTCCGGCCGGTGTTGTAGAGCTTGACGTCGTGGCCCGGGTTGGCGATGTACGGCTGGGCCAGGTAGAAGCGGTCCTCGGCGTCGGCGGACTCGCGCAGGGCCTGCAGATCGGCGGGACCCTGGAGAAGGTGGATCGAGCGGCATGCGCTGCCGTTGCTCGGCTTGACCACCAGCGGGTAGTCCTCGGCGGGGATCTGCTCGAGCAGCCGCAGGTCGCTGATGAACCAGGTGCGAGGGAAGGACAGGCCGTGGGCCTGGGCGATGGCCGCGGCCACCGCCTTGTCGCGCACCATGCGGATCGCGCCCGGGTCGTTGATGGTGGGGATGCCGAGCGCCGCGGCGGCCTCGAGGATGCTCAGCCCGGGGCCATCCGACACCGTCTTCAGCACCACCGCGTCGTAGGCGCCGGCGGCGAGCTCGCTCAGGCAGGTGGCCGAGGACTGGGGCTCGAGGACGTCGACGTCGTGGCCCCACTCGCGGAGCTGCTGGACGACCGCCATGGGCATCCCGTCGGTGCGGTAGCGCTCCTCGACGATGAAGCAGAGGCGCATCGCGCTCCGGTCCCGGCTCTGGGTCGCGTTCATCGTGCGCATCTCTCGTCCACCTGGCGTCCGTTCGACGTGGTCGATGCTGGGGCCGGGCGCTGAAGGGAGGGCGCTGCCGGCGCTGAAGGTGCGCTGAGGTCGCCGAGGATGAAGTCCTCGGTCTGCTGCCGGGCGACGTTGTCCGACACCTGGTGGGGCGGCGACTTCATCAGGTACGAGGAGGGACCCTCGAGGGCGCCGGCGACGCCGCGGTCGAGGGCGAGCCTGCAGCAGCGCACGGCGTCGATGACGATGCCCGCGCTGTTCGGCGAGTCGTGGACCTCGAGCTTCAGCTCCACGTTCAGCGGCACATCGCCGAAGGAGCGGCCCTCGAGGCGGATGTACGCCCACTTGCGATCGTGCAGCCAGGGCACGTAGTCCGAGGGGCCGATGTGCACCGACTCCTTGGCGATGGGATGGTCGAGCTGGGAGACGACGCTGTTGGTCTTGCTGATCTTCTTGCTGATCAGCCGCTCGCGCTCGAGCATGTTGAGAAAGTCGGTGTTGCCGCCGAAGTTGAGCTGGTAGGTGTTCTCCAGCTTGACGCCGCGCTCGCGGAAGAGGCGGGTGAGAACCCGGTGGATGATCGTCGCGCCGACCTGCGACTTGATGTCGTCGCCGATGATCGGCACGCCGCGCTGCTCGAAGCGGGTCCGCCAGTACTGCTCGCGGGCGATGAACACCGGCATGCAGTTCACCATCGCGCAGCCGGCGCTCAGGATCTGCTCCGTGTACCACTTGGTGGCGGTCTCGCTGCCCACCGGCAGGTAGTTGACGACCACGTCGGTGCCGGTGTCGCGGAGGATGCCGGCGATGTCGGCGGTCGATCCGGGCGCCTTGGTGATCACCTCGCTGAGGTACTTGCCGAGACCGTCGTGGGTCATGCCACGCTGCACCACCACGTCGCTCGCGGGCACGTCGGCGAACTTCACCGTGTTGTTCTGACCGGCCCAGATCGCCTCGTGGAGCGGTCTGCCCACCTTGGTCGCGTCGATGTCGAAGGCTGCCGAGAACTCGACGTCGCTCACGTGGTAGCCACCCAGGTCGACATGCATCAGACCTGGGACGAAGGCCGCCGGGTCGGCATTCCGGTAGTACTCGACGCCCTGCACCAGGGAGGACGCGCAGTTGCCCACGCCGATGACCGCGACCCGCACCCTGCCACTCATATCCAGACCCTCGTGGTGTCCGTCGAGATCGCCGGCTCACTCCGGGGGAGCGGCCGGTCTCGCGGTGCCCACCCTGGAGCCCGCCGCTTAAGCACCGTCCCCCGCCGGGCTGATTCAGCGGACGCTCAGCGGCTTAATCCGCGCTTCAGCCGCGCCCAAGCCGGGCTTCACCGCCGCTGCTCAAGGTGACGTCGTCAGGTCCGATGGAGGAGCGGTGATGAGCAAGCAGCAGATCGAGTTCCGGGTTCTCGGCCCCCTCGAGGTGTGGGACGGCGAGCGGCAGCTCACCCTGGGGAGCGCCCGGCAGCGCGCGCTCCTCGGCACCCTCCTGCTGCATGCCGGCGACGTGGTCGACGGCGACCGTCTCGCCGAGGCGGTGTGGGGCACGCAGCAGCCGGAGCGGCCGGCGAACGCGCTGCGCACCCACGTGACCGCGCTGCGCCGGCTGCTCGAGCCGGTGGGCGACCAGGACACCCCGAGCATCCTCGCCGGCTCCGCGGCGGGCTGGCGGCTGTGCGTCGACCCCGAACAGGTCGACCTCCACCGCTTCGAGCGGCTGGTCGAGCAGGGACGGCGCGCGATGAGCGGCGACCCGATCATCGGCTCGGGGCTGCTCCACCAGGCCGCGTCGCTCTGGCGCGGCCCGGCGCTCGGCGACGTCACCCTCGCCGGTGCCGCCGCGGCCGAGTGCGCCCGCATCGATGCTCTGCGTGTCGACGCGGTCGAGGACCGCCTCGGCGCCGACCTCGAGCTCGGACGCCACGCCGCCGTGATCGGCGAGCTGGAGGCGCTCGTCGCCGCCCATCCGCAGCGCGAGCGGCTGCACGCGCTGCGCGTCCTCGCCCTCCACCGCTGCGGCCGCCGCGCCGACGCCCTCGCCGCCTATGCCTACGCGGCGGAGCACCTCGAGCCCAGCCCCGACCTTCAGAGCCTGGAGCAGGCGATCCTCGCGGGCGACCCCGGGCTCGCGGCGCCGGCGCCCGGTCGGGACGACACCGTGATCGGCACCCTGGTGCCCCGCACCGTGGCGCCGGCCCCGAACGTCACCGCACCCGCGACGGTGGTGACCGCCGCGGCGACGGTCGTGTCGACGGTCGTGTCCGAGGCGGAGACGGTCGTTGCCGCGCCGGTCGTGACCGTCGCCGCCCCGACGGCGGCCCGCCCGGTGCGACGTACCGCGGCGCGGCGCCGCACCCTCGCCGGGATGGCCGCGCTGGTGCTCGGCAGCGGCGCCGCCGCCGTCGTGGTCCACACCCAGCACGCGAACGCCTCTCCGCAGGCCGCGGCCACGGACGCGTTCCCCACCCAGCAGGAGCGGCTGCTCATCGGCCAGTACGGCGCCGCGGTCACCGACTGCCACCGCTACCCGCTGCACTACGCGAAGGCGCTCGCCGACGTCGAGTGCCACATCCCCGCCGACCACCCCGGCGCCCGCACCCTGCTGCTCCAGAGCTTCACCAGCTACGACGACCTCGAGCTGCACTTCCACCACGTGCTCGGGCTGACGATCCAGGAGCAGACCGGCAGGCCCGTCACCGCCGCCTATCACGGCGACTGCGCCGACAGCGGCTCGGGCTTCTTCGCCCTCGGCAACCACCGCCAGGACGGCGCGCAGTCCGCGAACGGTCACCTCATGTGCTACGTCGACCGCGCCGGCGTTCCCCACCTCGCGTGGAGCGACGTGACCCGGCTGACCGTGTCGCAGGCGACCGGAGGCTCCGGCGCGGACGCGCAGCCCGCGCTCCTCGCCTTCTGGCGGAACCTCTACCCCGGCGAGACCGTGTATGCGGCGCCCGCCACCACGGCGGTGACGACGGCGGCCCACGGCGGCGACCCGTCGCCGGCGGCGGCGGTCGAGCAGGTGGCCCAGGTCACCCCGGGCACGGTGGCCGGCGACCCCGCGGCGGCGAGCCAGCCGCAGATCGCCCCCACCCCCAGCGCCACCCCGGCGCCCGCAACACACGCGCCCGCGCCCACCCACCCCGCGCCGGCGGCGGCGACCCCCGCCCCCTCCCCCGCCGCATCGGCGGCCCCGAGCTCCGGCCACGGCAGCGGCAGCTGGAAGAACGGCTGGGACTCACTCTTCGGTCACCACGGACACGACTGATCACCGATCAGCGCAGACAGGGAAAGGAGAACGAGCCATGACCATCCACAGCCGGATCGCACGACACCTCACCATGGTGGCCGCCGTCGGCGCGGCGGCGATGCTCGGGGGCGCCGCCCTCGGCGCCCACGCGGCCCCCGCGTCGCCACCGGCCCACCCCGCCGGCGTCACCACCGGCAGCGGCCAGAACCTCCCCGCGGTTCCCGCGGTTCCCGAGGTGGCCCCGGTGGCCGCCCCGGCGGTCACCACGCCGGACGTTCCCGCGCCGCCGGCGGCGGCCGCCCCGGCACCGCTGACCCAGGTCGAGAACGCCCTCACCCAGGCGGAGAGCGCCGAGGCCGCCGAGGCCCCCGAGAACGACCCTCCCGACGGCGACGGCGACTGACCGCGACGCACCCATCCACGAGACGGCTCCGGGCTCTCCCGGAGCCGTCTTTCGGCCCCTTGCGGTGGACTCCCCCTGCCTCCCCCTAGACTGCCGGTGTGGCCACCGTCCCCGACGTCCGCGAGCTGCGCCGCGCCGGGCTGAGCGCGCTCGGGTGGAGCGGGCTGCTCTGGCTCCCCGCCGGCCTGCTGGTCGCCGTCGGCGTGATCTCCACCGGCCGGATCGGCACCGGCTACCCCGAGGCGGTGCTGGGCTTCATCGTCGACGAGGCGGGGGTGGGCTACTGCTTCGTGATCATGGCCATCGCGTGCGGGGTCGGCTACCCGATCGCCCAGGCGCGGCGGCCGGTCCTCCCCCACGGCCTGGTCGAGTCGCAGATCTTCGCGGCGATCGTCTACACCGCGATGCTGGTGATCTCGCTGCCGCTCCAGGCGGTGCTCATCCAGGGCATGGGCCTGCACCCCGACCGCGCCGTCCTCGCCGCCATCGTCGTCCCGCCCAAGCTCGCCGCCGCGGTGGCCGCCGCCGCGTTCGTCTATCCCTGGTACCTCGAGCGCCGCGAGCGCGCGACCTGACCGCCGGGGCCCGCGGCGCGATCCGGTTCTGAATTGGACCTGTCGCTCCGGGAGGTACGGACGCACCAGACTGGCCGGATGAGCCTGCTTCGCACCAAACCGGTCGAGGACTGCCTGCGCGACTCCGACGAGCCGGAGCACCGGCTCCACCGCCACCTCGGCGCCGCCGACCTGGTCACGATCGGCGTCGGCGCGGTCATCGGCACCGGCATCTTCGTGCTCACCGGCAAGGCCGCCGGGGTGCACGCCGGGCCCGCGGTGGCGATCTCCTTCGCCATCTCCGGCCTGGTCTGCGCCCTCGCCGGGCTGTGCTATGCGGAGCTCGCCAGCACCGTGCCGGTGGCCGGATCCGCCTACACGTTCTCCTACGCCACCCTCGGCGAGCTCGTCGCCTGGATCATCGGCTGGGACCTGATCCTGGAGCTGGCGCTCGGCTCGTCGACGGTGGCGGTCGGATGGTCGAACTACCTGACCGACCTCGCCCGCTCGGCGCACGTCTCCATTCCCGGCTGGCTGGGCGAGTCGCCCCACAATCTGCTCGCCGGCGGCATCGTGCTGCTGCTCACCGCGGTGATCTGCCTGGGAATCCGGATCTCCTCGCGGGTCAACATGGTGATCGTCGCCATCAAGGTGGCCATCGTGCTGCTGGTGATCGTCGCCGGCATCCGCTTCATCCACCCCGGCAACTGGTCGCCCTTCGTCCCCCCGCCGGGCAGCCGCGGCGCCGCCGGCGCCACCGGGTCGCCCTCGCTGCTCCAGGACCTGGGATTCGCCCCGGGAAGCTTCGGGATCGGCGGCATCCTCAGCGGGGCGGCGCTGGTGTTCTTCGCCTTCATCGGCTACGACGTCGTCGCCACCACCGCCGAGGAGACGCGCCGGCCCCAGCGGGACGTCCCGCTGGGAATCCT
>DATARS010000148.1:0-16281 GCA_036269455.1 Candidatus Dormiibacterota bacterium
TGATCGCCGACCACCTCCTCCACGGCCACGGTCTCGGCGTCGCCGCGATGCTCGGCTGGTGGCGTGAGGAGCGGGAGCGCTTCCACACCGCCGCTCGCGGCCTCGATCCCGGCGCCCGGGTGCCCTGGTACGGGCCGCCGATGAGCGTGCCCTCCTTCGTCACCGCCCGCCTGATGGAGACCTGGTGCCACGGCCAGGACGTCGTGGACGCCGTCGGCGCCACCCGCCGGCCCACCGGCCGCCTCCGCCACGTCGCCCACATTGGCGTCCGCGCCCGTCCCTTCAGCTACGTCACCAACGGCCGCCCGGCGCCCGCGGGCGAGGTGCGGGTCGAGCTCGACGCCCCCGACGGCTCGGTGTGGAGCTGGGGCGACGCCCAGGCGGCCGACCGGGTGACCGGCCCGGCCGAGGACTTCTGCCTGGTGGTCACCCAGCGCCGCCATCGCGCCGACACCGACCTGCGCATCGAGGGCCCCCTGGCCCTGGAGTGGATGGAGATCGCCCAGGCCTTCGCCGGGCCCCCGGGCGGCGGCCGGCGGCCCGGACAGTTCCCGCGGGGGGGAAGCAGGGGGGAGTCCCCCCGCCAGTGAGCGCGTCAGCGCCCGGATGAGCCCTGAATCAGGGCTCGTTTGGGCGCGGTCTCACAGGATCGACGGCTCTTCCTTGTGCGGACTGCCCGAACCGCTCGCTACGATCGGGGAGTACCATCAATCGGGTACCGCGTGGCTTGGGCACTCCGTCCCAGACACATCAGGTCCCCGAGGGGGTTTGGAGAGACGTGGCCACTCGCGCAGCGCCCGCCGACCTCGCCGACGACGTGATCGCGCAGGCCGAGGTGGCGGGGATCCGTTACATCGACCTCCAGTTCACCGACGTCATGGGCGCGGTCAAGACCGTGACCATCCCGATCGACCAGCTGCCCGACACCATCGAGCACGGCACCTGGTTCGACGGCTCCTCGGTGGAGTCCTTCGCCCGCACCGCCGAGAGCGACATGTTCCTGGTGCCCGACCTGGAGACCTTCCGGGTCCTGCCCTGGGCGCTGCCCCCCACCGGCCGGCTGATCTGCTGGGCCCACACCCCCGACGGCGAGCCCTACCCGGGCGACCCCCGCGGCGCTCTCCGGAGGGCGATCGAGATCGCCCGCGAGGCGGGCTTCGAGTACCGCTGCGGGCCCGAGATCGAGTTCTTCCTGCTCCGCCACAACGGCAACGGGGCGCTGGAGCCGCTGCCCCACGATCGCGGCGGCTACTTCGACTTCGCCACCGACCGCAGCGTCGGCGTCCGCCAGACCATGGTCGCGGCGCTCCAGAGCCTGGGCATCGAGGTCAACACCGCCCACCACGAGGTGGCCGCGGGCCAGCACGAGATCGACTTCAGCCACGCCTCCGCGCTGAAGTCGGCGGACGACGTCATCACCTTCCGCTACACCCTCAAGGCGATCGCCCAGCAGTCCGACCTGGTCGCGACCTTCATGCCCAAGCCCTTCGTCGGGCTCAACGGCAGCGGCATGCACGTCCACCAGAGCCTGCGGGGGATCGCCGACGGCGAGAACGCCTTCTCCGACGGCCGCGACGAGTACGGCCTGAGCGAGACCGCGAAGCACTTCATCGCCGGCCAGCTCCACCACGCCGCCGGCATGTGCGCGGTGCTCGCCCCCCTCGTGAACTCCTACAAGCGCCTGGTACGAGGGTTCGAGGCGCCCGTCGTGGTCTCCTGGGCGCGCACCAACCGGGCGGCGCTGATCCGCATCCCCCACGTGACCCGCCGGCCCACCACCCGGGTCGAGCTGCGCAGCCCCGACCCCTCCTGCAACCCCTACCTCGCCTATGCGGTGATGCTCCGCTGCGGCCTCGACGGCATCCGCCGCAGGCTGCCGCTGCCGCCGCCGGTCGAGGAGTCGCTCTACGGCTTCGACGACGTCGAGCTCGAGCGGCGCAACGTCGGGCTGCTGCCCGACAACCTCAAGGACGCCATCGACGCCTTCCGCCACGACGACGTGGTCCAGGAGGCCCTGGGTGACCATCTCGCCGAGCGGCTGCTCGAGGCCAAGGCGCTCGAGTGGAAGGAATATCGGATGCAGGTGACACCCTGGGAGCTGGACCACTACCTCGACCTCGCGTAACCACGATGATCACCGTCAAGGACGTCTGGAGAGGGGCGATGCCGGATGGCACCGAGCTGCTCGGCGGCGGCGGTGGCCTGGAGCGGCGCGTGGAATGGGCGACGGCGCTGCGCACCCGGCCGCCCGCCTTCGAGACCATCAAGGGCGGTGAGCTCGCCTTCGTGCCGGTGCGCAGCATCCGGCTCCTCGACGAGCGCCTCGACCTCGCCCAGGTGATCCAGAGCTTCGGCGAGAAGGGCGGCGTCGCCGTCGCGGTGATCGGGGACGCGTCGATGGAGTCGGTGGCGGTCGCCGAGCGGATGATGATGCCGCTGCTCCACCTCCCCGACGGCTCCCACCTCAACGACATCCAGCAGACGGTGGTGCGCTTCATCCTCGACCAGCGCACCCTGCTCCACGAGAAGCAGCAGGAGCTGCACACCCAGCTGATGGAGCTGGCCCTCGCCGGCGCCGGGACCCCGGCGATCGTCGACCGGCTCGCCGAGATCACCGGCCACACCGTGGTCTGGCAGGAGAACGACGGCAGCGTGCGCCACGCCTCGCCCTCGGCGGACGGCGACAGCCTCAAGCAGGCGCTGGAGAAGGAGGCGCCGCGGGTGCGGCGCTGGGCCGAGGGCATCGCCGTGGTCGCCGCCGATCCGCCGGTGCACGAGTTCTCCCTGAATCGCGGGGGGCTGGCGCGCCTCGTCGCCCCCGTCCCGGTTCGGGACGGAATCGGCGGATTCATCTCGCTCGTCGCCCCCGACGCCGAGCTCGACCAGCTCAGCCGGCTCGCCGTGGCCCGCGCCGCGTCGGCGTGCGCCATCGAGCTCGACCGCGAGCGCGCGGTGCTCCAGGCGCGCGACGAGCTCGAGGGCGAGTTCCTCGAGTCGCTGCTCGCCGGCACCTACTCCTCGGAGTCCGCGGTGCGCCACCGCGCCGAGCGGCTCGGTTTCGACCTCAGCGGCGAGACCGTGGTGATGGTCGCCCGGCCCGACGCCACCGGCGAGCAGGCCCCCCGGGTGCGCGGCGACCAGCTGATGGCCGGCGCCCAGGGCTGGATCCGCCGCCGCTCCCCGGCGGCGCTCGCCACCCTGCGCCAGCGCGCCGTCGCCGCGGTGGTGCCGCTCGTCGAGGGCCAGCCCGCCGTCGACCTGCGCCGCCTCGCCGCCGACCTGCGCCTGGAGTGCGCTGGTGCGGTCGGCGGCGAGGTGTCGGTCGGTCTGGGCCGCGCCAAGCCGGGGATCGCCGGCGTGCGCAGCTCCTACCGCGAGGCCGAGCAGGCGCTCACCATGGGGACGCGGCTCTTCGGCGGCGCCCGGGTGGTGGCCTTCGCCGACCTCGGCCTCTACCGGCTGCTCTACGCGATGAACGGCCAGGCCGAGCTGCGCGAGTTCTTCGAGGACCAGGTCCAGACCCTGGTGGAGTACGACCAGCGGACCGGGGCGGGGCTGATGGCCACCCTCGACGCCTTCTTCCGCTGCCACGGGTCGCCGACCGAGATCGCCCAGCTGCTCCACCTCCACCGCAACACCGTCCTCTACCGGCTGCGGCGTATCGAGGACATCGCCCAGCTGACCCTCGACGACCCCGAGACCCGGCTCAACCTTCACCTCTGCCTCAAGGTCCGCGACGTCCTCCAGGCGGCCTCGTAGTCGGACGCGCCGCACAGATCCTTCCCGCGGCCGGCTGTGAATGCAGACCGAAGCGTGAGGGGGCCCCGGCTCCGTAGCCTCGACTCCGGTCACCGACGCGTCGCCGTGGCTGTGCGCGCGTGACCGGCGCCCCCTCAACTGGTTTCCCCCTCCCCCACACAGCCGGGTCGGCTCCCCTCGAGTCGGCCCGGTCATCCGGGGGATCCCCGTCGATTAAGTCCTGAGGCAGACCGCCCAAGGCCCAGAGGCCCGAGACGGCCCGGTTCTGTGCAGCGCGCCCAAGGCATGTTCGACGGATTCTGTTCGGCGTGCATGAGTCTGGCGGGCCGGGCCTCGTATAGCCTTCATGCACAAAGGGCGTGGGGTTCCGACACTGGTGCACGCCCGACAGTGATCCGAGTGTGGGAGTGGGAGAACTACCGTGCACCGTCGTCCCCGATTGCTTGCCGCCGCCGCCGCCGCGGGTGCGGTGGCCCTAACCCTCATCCCCCGGGCGGTCCACGCCGACGACACCACCGCCACCTCGGCGGCGGGGGTCGCGGCGGACACCGTCTGGGTGATCGTGGCGGCGTGCTTCGTGCTCTTCATGCAGGCCGGCTTCGCCATGCTCGAGGTCGGCTTCAGCCGCATGAAGAACGTCGGGACGGTGGTCGCAAAGGTCATCGTCAACCTGAGCATCTCGTCGATCGTCTACTGGGTGGTGGGCTTCGCCATCGCCTTCGGCGGGGCCAGCGGCATCCTGGGCGCGATCATCGGCCACACCGGCTTCGCGCCCCAGTTCCGTCCGGGGTCGCACATCGACACCCCGTCGCTCGACGCCTCGACGGTGCCGGCGGCGGCGAAGTTCTTCTTCGAGTTCGTCTTCTGCGCGGTGTCGCTGGCGATCGTCTGGGGGACGATGCTGGAGCGGACGAAGTTCATCGTCTACATCCTCTTCGCCATCCCCTTCTCC
The DNA here is from genome assembly GCA_036269455.1 of Candidatus Dormiibacterota bacterium. Classification (GTDB taxonomy): domain Bacteria; phylum Chloroflexota; class Dormibacteria; order Aeolococcales; family Aeolococcaceae; genus CF-96. Next base: position 4,712 of record DATARS010000148.1, read on the forward strand.
GGCTTCATCTACCCGATGATCAGCCATTGGCTCTTCGGCGGCGGCTGGCTGATGAGCCACTTCGGCGCCCAGGACTTCGCCGGCTCGACGGTCGTCCACCTCACCGGCGCCACCGCGGGATTCGCCGGCCTGCTCCTGCTCGGCCCGCGCATCGGCAAGTACAGCCGTGACGGCAAGCCCAACGCCATCCCCGGGCACAGCATGCCGCTGGCGCAGCTGGGCGTGATCATCCTCTGGTTCGGCTGGTTCGGCTTCAACCCGGGCTCGACTCTCAACGCCACCAACCTGCACTTCGCCGACGTCGTCGTGGTCACCAACATCGCCGCGGCCGCCGGCGCGCTGGGCGCGATGCTCGCCATCTACCAGGTGCAGAGGTCGCTCGACACCGGCATGATCGGCAACGGCGCCATCGCCGCCCTGGTGGCGATCACCGCCCCGTCGGGCTACGTGCAGCCGGGCTGGGCGATCGTCATCGGCTTCGTCGCCGGGCTGATCGTCGTCTACGGCGTCATCGCCATCGACAAGGTGCTCGACGACCCCGTCGGGGCGCTCAGCGCCCACGGCCTCGCCGGCATCTGGGGCACGCTGAGCTGCGGCCTCTTCACCGACCCGGACTTCGCCAAGTTCAACGGGGTCGGTTCCGGCGGCTTCGTGTACACCCACAAGCTCAATCAGCTCGGCGCCCAGGCGCTGGCGGTGAGCATCAGCTTCACCACCGTGTTCATCTCCTCCTTCGTCCTCTTCTGGATCATCAAGAGGACGGTCGGGTTGCGCGTCGACGACCGCCACGAGATCGACGGCCTGGACATCAGCGAGCACGGGATGTGGGGCTATCCGGAGCAGTTCATGCCGGTGCCCGGCGGGGCGTACATTCACCCCGACGCCCTCGGGGGTGCGGGGAGCCACCGGGCCCCCGCCCCGACCAAACCCAAGGGTCCCGACCAGACCCCGCGCAAGAAGGTGGAGGCCCGGCCATGAAGAAGGTGGAGGCGGTCATCCGTCCCGACCGCCTGCAGCCCGTCCAGGATGCGCTCGACGCCCTCGGCGCCTCGGGGATCACCATCACCGAGGTGCTCGGCTGCGGGCACCAGCGCGGCTACACCGAGCACTACCGGGGCACCAAGGCCAACATCTCGCTGCAGCGCAAGGTGAAGGTCGAGGTGGTCATCCCCGACCAGCGGGTCGAGGGGGTGGTCGAGGCCATCGCCGGCGCCGCCCGCACCGGCGAGGTCGGCGACGGCAAGATCTTCGTGCTCCCGGTCGAGGAGGCGGTGCGGATCCGCACCGGCGAGACCGGCGACGACATCGTCCAGCACCGCGCCCCCGAGCACTGGGGGCACTGAGCGGGCCCGCGTCCGGGCGGGGTCGGGCGGTGCGCCCACCCCGTCCGGCCCGCGCCGGGCCGGACGGCCGCTCGGCTAGACTGGGCCTCCTCCTCCGCCCCGTGGGGCGGGCCAGCCAGCGCCGTTCCTGAGCCCAGCCGTACCATGACCTATGTCATCACCGAGCCCTGCATCGACGTCAAGGACAAGTCGTGCATCGAGGTCTGTCCTGTCGACTGCATCATCGCCGCCGATGAGGACAGGATGCTCTACATCGACCCCGATGAGTGCATCGACTGCGGCGCCTGCGTCGACCCCTGTCCGGTGGACGCGATCTATGCCGAGGAGGACGTTCCGGAGCAGTGGGCCGCATTCACAGGGATCAATCGGGACTATTTCAAGGACAAGGACGCCGTCCGCCAGACGGTGGACTCGCTCAAACCGCCGGCCTGACCGCCGCGGGCTTGGGCACTCCGGCGGCACGCTCTTGGGCGTGCTGTCCATGCCCGCCTCGCGAGTTCCGGCGGCCCCTTGTGCACGGCGCACAAGCTGATTGAGGTACCCTTCGGACGCGCCGACCATAGGCCCGGTTCGCCGCGAGGATTACAGTGCCTTCGGACGGGCGCAGCCGCGTGCAGGCGCGCGCGCCTCCGTCGTCAAGTTGCGCCCCCGTGGAGGAGGAGGAGAAGGACCATGGCGATCGACGAGTCCGTGGCTGCGAAGGTGTCGCCGAAGCAGGTGATCGCCGACGCCAGGAAGTTGGGAATCAAGATCATCGATTTCCGCTTCACCGACCTGCCGGGGACGTGGCAGCACTTCAGCGTCCCCGTCAGCGAGCTCACCGAGGACCTCTTCACCGAGGGCATCGGCTTCGACGGCTCGAGCATCCGCGGCTTCCAGAAGATCCACGAGAGCGACATGCTGCTCTTCCCGGATCCGGCGACCGCCAGGGTGGACCCGTGCCTCGAGGTCCCGACGATGTGGATCGTCTGCGACATCAAGGATCCGCTCAAGCGCGAGCCGTACAGCCGTGACCCGCGCTACATCGCGCGCAAGGCCGAGGCATACCTGCGCGACACCGGGATCGCCGACACCTCCTACTGGGGCCCGGAGGCGGAGTTCTACATCTTCAACTCCATCCGCTTCGACCAGAACGCCCACGAGGGCTACTACTTCATCGACTCCGAGGAGGGCATCTGGAACAGCGGGCGCAACGGCGCCACGCCGAACCTCGGCTACCTGCCGCGGCACAAGGAGGGCTACTTCCCGGTGCCGCCGGTCGACAAGCTGCAGGACCTGCGCAGCAGGATCACCCTGGCGCTGATCGACTCCGGCGTCCACATCGAGGTGCACCACCACGAGGTCGGCACCGCGGGTCAGACCGAGATCGACATGCGCTTCGACACCCTGACGACGATGGCCGACAAGGTGCTCACCTACAAGTACATCGTCAAGAACGTCTGCTATCAGAACGGCTACACCGCGACCTTCATGCCCAAGCCGCTCTTCGGTGACAACGGCAGCGGCATGCACACCCACCAGTCGCTCTGGAAGGACGGCGTGCCGCTCTTCTACGACAAGAACGGCTACGCGCTGCTCAGCGACACCGCGCGCTGGTACATCGGCGGCCTGCTCAAGCACGCCCCGGCGATCCTCGCCTTCTCCAACCCCACCACCAACAGCTACCGCCGCCTGGTGCCGGGATACGAGGCGCCGATCAACCTGGTGTACTCGGCGCGCAACCGCAGCGCCTGCGTGCGCATCCCGACCTACAGCGACAGCCCCAAGGCGCGCCGCCTCGAGTTCCGCACCCCGGACCCGACCTGCAATCCGTACCTCGCGTTCCCGGCGATGCTCATGGCCGGCCTGGACGGGGTGCAGAACAAGATCGAGCCGCCGAAGCCCATCGACGAGGACCTCTACGAGCTCGATCCCGAGATGGCCGCGATGGTGAAGAGCACCCCCGGCTCGCTCTCCGAGGTGCTGGACGCCCTCGAGTCCGACAACGAGTTCCTGCAGAAGGGCGGGGTCTTCACCGAGGACCTCATCTACACCTACATCGCCTACAAGCGCGAGCGCGAGGTCGACCCCGTCGCCCTGCGCCCGCATCCCTACGAGTTCGCCCTGTACTACGACGCGTAGCCAGCGGCTCGGCGCGCCGGAGGGGTTCTGGCCCCTCCGGCGCCACGCCGGGGTCAGCCGGCGAGCGCGCTCGAGGCGTCCCGCGGGAGCAGGGCGTGGACCGCGGCCACGAGGCCGTCGGCGTCGAGCCCGAAGTCGCGGAGCAGGCCGGCCTGGTTGCCGTGCTCGTGGAAGGCGTCGGGCAGCCCGAGCACCCGCACCGGCACCGTGACCCCCGCGGCCGCGAGCGCCTCGAGGACGCCGCTCCCGAAGCCGCCGCGCACGGTCCCGTCCTCGACGGTCAGGGCGGCGCGGTGGCGTTCGACGAGCGCCGGGATGTCGGGGTCGACCGGCTTGGCGAAGCGGGCGTCGACGACCGTGGCGGAGATCCCGGAGGTGGCGAGCCGCTCGGCGGCGGCGAGCGCAACCGGGACCATCTTGCCGATGGCGAGAAGGGCGATGTCGCGGCCCTCGCGGCGCACCATCCCGCGTCCCACCTCGACGGGGACCAGCGGGGCGCTCGCGGCGCCGGGCGCCGCTCCGCGGGGAAAGCGCAGCGCGAAGGGGCCGTCGGACTCCAGCCCCGTGGCGAGGAGCATGCGCATCTCGTCGGGGGTGCTCGGCGCGCAGACCGTCATCCCCGGGATGCAGCGGAGGTAGGCGAGGTCGAGGGCGCCGTGATGGGAGGCGCCGTCGTCGCCGGTGATGCCGGCGCGGTCGAGGACGAAGAGCACCGGCGCGCGATGCAGCGACGCGTCGCAGGCGACCTGGTCGAAGGCGCGCTGGAGGAAGGTGGAGTAGATGCACACCACCGGGCGCAGCCCGCTGAGCGCCAGCCCGCTGGCGAAGGTCACCGCGTGCTGCTCGGCGATGCCGACGTCGAAGAAGCGGTCCGGGTGGCGCTCGGCGAAGCCCAGCAACCCGGTCGACGAGGCCATGGCGGCGGTGATGGCGACGATCCGCGGATCCGAGGCGGCGGCCTCGCAGAGCGCCTCGCCGAAGAGGTCGGTCCAGGAGGCGCCGCGCGCGCCCGCCCGCCCGGTCACCGGGTCGAAGCTCGAGACGCCGTGGAAGAGGTCGACCTTGTCGGCCTCGGCGGGGCCGTAGCCGCGCCCCTTCTCGGTGACCACGTGCACCACCACCGGGCCGCGGTACCGGGCCGCGTCGCGGAGCGCGCGCTCGATGGCGCGCACATCGTGGCCGTCGATCGGGCCGCCGTACTTGAGGCCCAGGCTCTCGAAGATCGAGGGCGGCGCCACCAGCTGCTTGACCGAGTTCTTCATCCGCCTGGCGGCGTCGTAGGCGAGCTCGCCGCCGAGGGGGAGGCCGCGGAGCACCGACCCGGCGGCGTCCTTGGCGGCCTCGTAGCGCGGCGAGAGCCGCAGCCGGGCGAGGTTCTCGGCGAGGCCGCCGATGGTCGGCGCGTAGGAGCGGCCGTTGTCGTTGAGGACGATGAGCAGCTCGGGCTGGTGGTGGCCGATGTTGTTGAGCGCCTCGTAGGCCATGCCGCCGGTGAGCGCCCCGTCGCCGACCACGCAGATGGTGCGGCCGCGCTCGCCCCGCAGCCGGCGCGCGGTGGCGACGGCGAGCGCATAGGAGAGCCCGGTCGAGGCGTGCGAGTTCTCGACGAGGTCGTGCTCGGACTCGGCGCGGCAGGGGTAGCCGCTCAGCCCGCCGCGCTGGCGCAGGGTGTCGAACTGCTCCTGGCGGCCGGTGAGCAGCTTGTGCACGTAGGCCTGGTGGCCGGTGTCGAAGATGATCCGGTCGCGCGGGCTCTCGAAGACACGGTGGAGCGCGACGGTGAGCTCCACCACGCCGAGGTTGACCCCGAGGTGACCCCCGGTGCGGGACACCGCCCCGACCAGGAATTGCCGGATCTCGTCGCAGAGACGGTCCACGTCGGCATGGCCGAGACCGCGCAGGTCCCCGGGCCCCGCGATCTCTGGGAGGAGCACGCGAGGAAGTCTAGCCGGACTTCACCCCGCGGCCGCCCCCCTGTGGAGGGCGCGCATCGCCCGGGGCATGAGCACCACGGAGTCCAGGCCGGCGTCGCGGTACTCGTCGAGCCGCGCCCGGCACGCGGCGGCGTCGCCGATCGCGGCGAAGCGCTCCAGCGGAGCGCCGCTCCCCCCCGACGGGGCGGCGAGCAGCTCCCCCTCGCCGGGCAGGGCGTGGACCGCGGCGACGGTGCGCCGCACCGCCTCGACCTGGCGGACGGCATCGGCCATGTCGGTGCGGGCGAGGAGCACGTAGCCGAGGACGTCGACCGCCTCGGGGTCGCGGCCGGCGGCCTCCGCCGCCTCGCGGACCAGCCGGACGGCCCGGCGGGTGTACTCGGGCCCGCTCGCATAGTTGAGGAGGACGCCGTCGGCGAGGGCGCCGGCGAGGCGGAGCGTCCGCGGCCCCACCGCGGCGAGGAGCAGCGGCACCGGTGCCTGCGCGCGGGCGCGCGCCGGCGCGGCCGCCAGGCGTGCCCGCCAGCGCCGGCCGGGGTGATCGACCGCGCCGCCGCCGAGCACAGCCCGGCAGATGCGCAGCGCGTCCTCGAGCGACTCGGTGCTCGCCGGCTCCTGGCCCAGGGCGCGGGCATGGTCGGGGGCGCCGCGGCCGAGGCCGAGCAGCGCCCGTCCCGGAGCGAGGCGGTCGAGGCTCGCCGCCCCCCGGGCGAGGGCGGCGGGATGGCGGTCGACGACGTTGGCGATCCCCGGTCCCACCCGGATCGTGGTGGTCGCCGCCAGCGCCGCGGCGCTCACCACGAAGGCGTCCGCCTCGAGCCCCGACTCGCCGGCGAGGACCGCCTCGTAGCCCAGCCCCTCGGCCTCGACGGCGGCGTCGACGGCGTCGCTCAGGCTCATCTCCCCGGTGGCCACCGCGAACCGGCTCGTCATCGGCGGCGCATGATACGGACGGATGGCATTCGACCCACGCGCCGCTCTGCTCACCGCGGTCGCCCAGCCTGACGGCGACGTCGCCGAGGCCGCGCTCTGGCTCGCGGTCGAGGACGACCCCGACGTCGATCCTGCGCCCTGGCTCGCCCTCCTCGACGAGATCGCCGGCGAGCTCGGCCCGCGGCTCGGCGCCGGGGCGCCGCCCGCGGGGATCGCCCCGGTGATCGCCGCCACGGTGCGCGACCGCCTGCGTCTGCGGGGCGCCGACGGCAGCGACCCCGCCCACCACTACCTCAACTCCATCCTCGAGCGCGGCGCCGGGAACCCGATCGGCTGCAGCACGGTCTGGATCGCCCTCGGCCGCCGCGCCGGGCTGCCCGTCGAGGGGGTGGGTCTGCCCGGCCACTTCGTGGTGCGGGTCGCGGGCACCCTGATCGACGCCCACGACGGCGGCGCGCCCTTCGACCTCGACGACGCCCGGCAGCTGGTCACCCGCGCCACCGGGATCGACGCGCCGCCCGACCTGGGACCCTGGCTCGCCCCCACCGGGGTGCGCGAGCTGGTGGCCCGGATGTCGCGCAACCTCCGCGCCCTCCACGCCACCCGCCAGCAGTGGGCGCTCGCGCTCCGCGCCGCCGACCGCTGCGTGGCGCTGCTGCCCGACGCCCCCGTCGAGCTCCGCGAGCGCGGCACCCTGCGGCTGCGCCTCGGCCTCACCGGCGGCGCGCTGCGCGACCTCCGCCGCTACCTCGACGGGGTCCCCGACGACGTCCCCGACCGCGCCCGGGTGGAGCGCGCCTACGCCTCGGCCCGGGGCATGCTCAACTGATGGGCCTGAGCCTGCTGCGGCTCGTCGGCCTCGTGCTCGCCGCGGTCGGAGCCGGGATGGCGGTCGCCCCGGGGCTCACCCGCCGGGTGCTGCTCTTCGCCGGGGTGCGCTGGGAGCCCGACCCGCGCTCGCGTGTCGCCTCCTGGGCCCTGGTCATCCTCGGCCTGGTGGTCGTGCTGCTGAGCCGGCTCGTGCGTTAGCGCGCGCCCACGATCAGGGCGGTGATCCAGATCAGGAAGACCACGGCGAGCACGGCGAAGGGCATGAGCGCGAAGACGATGAAGGAGAAGACGAGACGCTCGTCGGACACCAGCGCCGGGTCGCGCATCCTTAGCCGGGCGTCGCGCAGGTACCAGAGGCCGCCGCCGACGACGAAGCCGAGGAGCAGGAAGAGGATCCCCAGCAGTGCGCTCCCGACCCCGACGCGGTGGGGGGCGAGGGTGAGCTTCCAGAGCAGGCCGAAACAGAGCGAGAGCACCCCGCAGCTGACGAAGCGCAGGGCGATGCCGGTAGGGCGCTGGCCCAACCCCGCGGGAGGTGTCGCCGGGGCCGGCGCGGGCGCTCGCTCGACGCGCCTGGGCGGGTTCGGGCGCGCGCGGCGATGGCGGGAGGACGCGGGCACGGCGCGCCGAGTATAGAGGGCCACCGAGCGCCCCCCGACGCCACGGGCCCCCAATCGAAAATGCGACCCTACGCGTGGCCTCACCGGCAACTGGGATGTGAAGGGAACCCGCGCATGAGCAATCGCGTGATGACCGCCGCGGTGGCCGCTGCCACCGCCTCGCTGCTCCTCGGCGGCGGCATCGTCCGCGCAGCGGCTCCGGACCTCGACCCGCAGCCCGCCGTCGCCAGCGCCGTCCAGGCGGTGCAGCCGCCGGAGCCCGCCACCCTGGTCCCGGTGCCCGTCACCGTCGCCGACCCGGGCACGGTCACGGCCCCGGTCACCACGATCGCCCCCTCCACCCACGTCCGGCATCTGATCCCCGGCAGCGGCCGGCACAGCACCCCGCAGGACGTGGTGGTGACCCCGGCGCCGCCGAGCCAGGCGAGCGCCAGCGTCCTCCAGATCAACCCGCTCGACACCTGCGTGAGCTGCACCCACGCCGGCGCCGGCTCGGGCACCGCCGACGCCGAGGCGGTCGCCATCCGCCTGCTCGGCAACAACATCTCCGCGGGCAAGAGCAGCAGCGGCCAGAACAGCGGCGCGCTCCTCGCCATCCCCGCCAGCCCGCTGCTCTTCCTCGCGGTCGCCGACTGGGCGACCTCGGCCTCGCCGGGCGCGACCTCCACCTCGCACTCGCGCGCGGCGCTCGTCGACCTGATCATCGGCCCCTCGGCCACCTCGCACCAGGCCTCGAACGGCCACGCCGGCGGCGGGGTCATCTCCCTCGCCATCTTCGAGGCGACCAGCGACGCCGCCTACCAGGGGTCGTCCTCGAACGGCACCGGGGCGAACAACGGCGTCGACCTCAACATCGGCAACGGCGCCCTGGTGATCCTCATCCTCCACTCCGACGCCTCGGGCACCAGCCCGGGCTCGGCGTACGTCCTCGGGATCAACGGCACCAAGATCCTCGGCTCCGACAACACCGGCCCTGGCGGCATCCCGGTGACGGTGCCCGGCGTGGTCGGGTTGATCCTCCTCCAGGTGACCGGCAGCGGCGGCAACGGCAGCACCGGCAACCCCGCCGGCAACGGCGCGTCGGTCGGGACCGTCGGCGACCTGCTCGGCCAGAGCGGCCAGACCGCCGGCGTCCTCACCGCCTCCGCGGTCGGCCTGCCCGGCACCGGCGCTCCGTCCGCGGGCACCGCGACCGCGGCGCCGAACACCGGCGGCGGTGCGCTCACCGCGCCCAACGCGGGCGTGGGCCTCGGCCTGGCGGCCGCGCTGCTCCTCCCCGCCGGCCTGCTCCTGCTCTTCGCCTCGCTCCGCCGCCGCGCCAACGGCGCCGGCTGAGCCGGTCCCCCTCTACACTCCGGAGCCGCCGCGGCCGGGTGCCGCGGCGGCTCTGGTGCGTTCAGCGGAGGTGAGAGATGGCGACCGGTGTGAGTGTGGGTGACGCCGTTCCCGACTTCGACCTGGAGACCGGAGGCGGCGGCCGGCTCAGCTCCGGCGACCTCCTCGGCCGGCGCGCCGTCCTCTACTTCTATCCGAAGGACGACACCAGCGGCTGCACCCTCGAGGCTCGCGAGTTCACCGCCCTGATCGGCGAGTTCGCCGAGCGCGGCGTCTCCGTCTACGGGGTGTCCCCGGACGCGCCGCGCAGCCACGAGCGCTTCGCCGCCAAGTGCGACATCGGCTTCCCGCTGGTGTCCGACCCGGAGAGGACCCTCTGCGAGGCGATGGGCGTGTGGGTGGAGAAGTCGATGTACGGCCGCCGCTACATGGGGGTCGAGCGCAGCACGTTCCTCGTCGCCCCCGACGGCCGGGTCGAGCGCGAGTGGCGCAAGGTGAAGGTGCCCGGGCACGCCGCCGCGGTGCTCGCCTCCGTCGGCGGCTGATCCGCACCGCTGTGAAAGAATCGACGGACATGCAGCAGCGCAGCGTCGGCCGCACCGGGGTCGAGATCTCGGTCATCGGCTTCGGCGGCTGGGTGCTGGGCACCGGCTGGTACGGGAAGGTCAGCGAGGCCGACGGCACCAGGCTGGTGCGCACCGCACTGGACCGCGGCATCACCTTCTTCGACACCGCCAACTCGTATGGGGAGGACGGCATCAGCGAGCGGCTGCTCGCGGCCGCCCTCGAGGGGGTGGCGCGCGACCGCTACGTGCTCGGCACCAAGGGCGGCTACGACCTCGGCGGCGAGCGTGCCCACGCCCACGGCGAGCGCCCCCATCGCTGGGACGGCGACTTCATCCGCCGCAGCGTCGAGGACAGCCTGCGCCGGTTGCGCACCGACACCATCGACGTCTACGAGCTCCACAACCCCCGGCTCGACGCCATCGACCACGACGAGTGCTTCGCCACCCTCGAGGCGCTGCGCGACGAGGGCGCCATCCGCGCCTACGGCGTCGCCCTCGGCCCCGCCATCGGCTGGGAGGAGGAGGGGGTGCGCGCCCTGCGCGAGCGCCGGGTCGACGTGGTCCAGACCGTCTTCAACATGCTCGAGCAGCACCCCGGCCGGCGCCTCCTCGACGAGGCCAACGCGGTCGGGTCCAGCGTGCTCGCCCGTGTCCCCCACGCCTCCGGCGCGCTCGAGGGGAGGATCACCCGCGACACCGTCTTCCCGGCCGGCGACCATCGCTCCTTCCGCAACCGGCAGATGCTCGCCGACCTGCTCGACAAGGCGGACACCCTGCGCTTCCTCTGGGAGGACGGCACCCGCACCGTCGCCCAGGCGGCGCTGCAGTACCTCATCGCCCAGCCCGGGCTGGCCGGGGTGCTCCCGACCATGAGCGAGGTCGAGCAGATCGACGAGTTCGCCGCCGCGGCCGCCCTGCCCCCGCTGACCGACGGGGAGCTGCGCCGCGTCGCCGACCTCGAGGCGGGCAACTTCGGCGTCGAGGACCGCTACCGGGCACCGGCCGCCACGCCCGGCGCAGGCGGCAGCTGAGCCCGCCTTCCGCGCGCCCCGCCGCGGGCCGCGGCACCACCACCCTCGACCGGCTGCTCTCGCGCACCCTGCTCTTCGTCGCCGGGAAGGGCGGCACCGGCAAGAGCACGATCTCCGGCGCCCTGGCGCTGCTCGGCGCCCAGGCCGGGAGGCGGGTGCTCTGCGTCGAGGTCGACGGCAAGGGCGACCTCGCCCGCTGCCTGGGCGCGACCTCGGCCGGGTTCCAGCCCAGGGTGGTGCAGCCCAACGTCAGCGTGCTCGCCCTCGACCCCGAGGAGTCGCTGCAGGAGTACCTCCGCCTCTACTTCAAGGTGCCCCGCTTCACCCGGCTCACCCCGCTGTCGAAGGTCTTCGAGTTCATCGCGACCGGGCTGCCCGGCACCAGCGACATGCTGGTGATCGGCAAGATCGCCTACGAGGCCAAGCGCACCGAGGGCGGCCGCCCGGCCTGGGACCTGATCATCGTGGACAGCGCCGCCACCGGCCACGTCCTCCCCCAGCTCGGCGCGGCGCGGGCGATGATGGACCTCGCCCGCGGCGGCATCGTCCGCTCCCAGGTGGAGTGGATCGACGCCATTCTCAGCGACCCGCGACGCTCGCTGCTCACCATCTGCGCGCTCCCCGAGGAGATGCCCGTCTCCGAGGCGATCGAGCTCCACGACCGCGCCAAGGCCGAGACGACCATCTCGCTCGGCGCCTGCTTCCTCAACCGGGTCTTCACCGAGGCGGTGAGCGCACGCCAGCTCGAGCTCCTCGAGCGGCTCACCGCCGAGGACCACCTTGCCGCGGCCGAGGCGAGGCTCGGAGGCGACCCGCGCCCGGTGCTCGCCGGCGACCGCATCGCCCGGCGCCTCCA